>SLDS01000140.1 GCA_007125175.1 Flavobacteriales bacterium | reverse complement strand
TACCACCGCCTTCCACAAAGGCCCGCAGCTCTTCGCTCAGTCCGCCGGGTATTTCACGCAGCTCCAGCAATACGATCAAGCCATAAGAGGGCAGTGCCGAATAGTCGACCTGCTGGGCCGTTGTGGACTGATACTTGTACACGGAGTCGCTGGCAAAGACGCCCCGCAGGGGATCGCCGCTGCGGCTTTCGTCGGTGATGCTCAGGATGGAGAGGCTCTCATAGACGTCGAAGGAAAAGAAGAAAGTGTTGTCGTAGTTGATGGGGCTGTCTTCGATTTCCACCACCGCCTCGTGCAGGCCGGCGCTTTCGTGCACGAACTCAAGGCGGGCTATGCCATGGCTGCGCGCATCCACATCTACACTTGCCAAAGAGCGCGTTTGGCCGTTGATCTCGAGGCGTACAGGGATGTGTTCTTGCTTGCGATCGCCGGCATTTACCACACGTACCTGTAGCTTTTCCGTATCGTTGAGCTTGCGCACCGGAGTGTCGAACCACACGGAATCGATGTAGAGATTGTTGGGCTCATTGCGGGGCAAGTGCACCAGCCTCATCCTGTGCAGGCTGTCTACCTCCACGGCATCCAGATCGAAACGGCTCTTTTGAAAGTCGGAAATAAAGTAGATTTCATAGGCATCTCGTCCGCCGGCTTGTGAGAGGGCATCGCTTTGTCGCGCATATATCTCACTGAAGCTTCGGGAGTGGGGGCTGAGGTCGATCTGCTGCACCCAGTCTACAAAAACTTCGCGGCTCACGAGGCGCTGATGCTTGCCCTCAAAGTCGTGGGTGAGCAGGTGGAAGCGGTCGCCGGGCGAGAGGGTCATGGCAATGTCGATGGCCTTGTTTTTGGCCACATCGATGAGCGGGCCGGTGGCGCCCTCGCCCTCCATGCTGAAGCTGTTGTCCACAAAGATGGAAACCACCTTGCTGCCTTCGCTTGCCCCTGCTTCGTCGCCGGGAATGTAGGGCTGTGCAAAAGCCAATACCAGAAAGGTCAGTGCCAGCAAGCGCGAGAGCAGTATCAGTAGGTGCTTGAGCTTGTTTTGAGATTGGGTTTCCTGCTTGATTTGCTGCAGGAAGCGCACATTGGTGAAGGGGATGCGCTTGAACCTCCTGAAATTGAAGAGGTGAATGGCTATGGGTATGGCCAGAGCAGCAAGGGCGTAGAGGAAGCCGGGGTAGAGGAATTCCATCGGTGCGCAAAGATACACCAAGGCTTGGAAAATGCTTCAGCTGATTTATAGCTGTCTGCAAGCTGCCGCAAATAGCGGGTATAGCTGCCGCTACGCGCTTATATGGCCGCTTTTTTTGGCGAAAGCCGTGACTGCACCAATGGCTTGAGAAGCCCGGAATCGATCAGTGCTAAGGTGGGTGCTCGCCCTCAATGCGCTTCCGCAAAAGGCTGGCGAAAGATGGGGAAGGTCAAATGCTGTGCGCTGAGGATTAGTCCTTGCTCAAGGATTTGACAATGCCTTGATGGGCGTACACCTTCTCAGCTTTGGCGCTACCGTCGCGGTTGAATCGCTCCCAGAGACCGTACTTTTGCCCATCGCGGTACTGGCCCTTCGACTCGATCTGTCCATTTTCGTAGTAAAAGACAAATTTGCCATGGGCTGTCTGCATTTTTTCATCGAGGTAGCTCCCTTCCATTTTGAGTTCTCCATTGATGAAAAAGGCATGGAAAATGTAGAGCTCATCGCGCTGCTCAACGATTTTGGAATAATAGGAAGCTTGCTTCTTATCGTTGATCACATCCATGCGCTCATCGAGGTAGATGGCTTCTTTTTCAAGTGGTGCTTTGGGCTCTGTGATCCACAGCAATCCCAGTAAGAGTATAGCGAGTCTCATCTCTATGTGTTTTCTGTTTCGCAGTTTTGCCGAAAGGCACCTGATAGCCAGGGGCCTGAGCTACGCAAAGCTGCATGCATTCGTTTCCTGACCTCTGTATACGCTGATGGGTGGCTTATGTTGCACTTAGACCCGGGGGAGCCCATGCTCAGGCCAGCCAGCCCTCCCTATCGAGGGATCGGTACTGAATGGCTTCGGCCAGGTGGCTGCTCGCTATGGAGGAGCTGCCCTCCAGATCGGCTATGGTGCGGGCTACCTTGAGGATGCGGGCATAAGATCGGGCTGAAAAGCCGAGGCGCTCTACTGCATTTTTGAGCAGGGCCTCGCCTGTGCCATCGATTTCGCAGTGCACCTTCATCAATTTCGGGGTGAGTTGGGCATTGGAGTACACGCCTTTCACCTCGGCGTAGCGCTGGTTTTGGATTTCGCGCGCGCCGATCACACGCTGCCTGATGGAGCTGGAAGACTCTCCGGGGGTGCGGTCGCGCAGCTCTTCGAATGCCACGGGATTCACCTCAATGTGCAAGTCGATGCGGTCCATGAGCGGTCCCGAAATCTTTGCGAGGTAGCGCCTTACGGCAAATTCGCTGTCGGCCGACTCGCCCGGTTTGAAAAAGTCGCCGCTGGGCGAGGGGTTCATGCTGGCTACGAGCATGAAGGAGGATGGGTAATCCACGCTGATGCGGGCCCGGGAGATGGTCACAATGCGGTCTTCCAAAGGCTGGCGCAGTACCTCGAGCACGGAGCGCTTGAATTCGGGCAGTTCATCTAAAAAGAGGATGCCATTGTGGGCCAGGGAGATCTCGCCGGGCTTGGGATTGCTGCCGCCGCCCACCAGGGCCACATCGCTTACGGTGTGGTGTGGATTGCGAAAGGGCCTGCTGGTAATGAGTGACATGCCATTGGGAAGAATGCCTGCTACAGAGTGGATCTTGGTGGTCTCAAGGGCTTCATCGAGGGTGAGCGGGGGCAATATGCCGGGTATGCGCTTGGCGAGCATGGTCTTGCCCACTCCGGGAGGGCCGATGAGTATGATGTTGTGGCCACCGGCAGCGGCGATCTCCAGGGCCCTTTTCACGTTTTCCTGCCCCTTCACGTCGCTGAAGTCCAGCTGGTGCATGCCTTCGCTTTGGGCAAAGGTTTCTGCCACATCCACCACAAGTGGCTCCACCGATTCGGGATTGGTGAGTACCGCGAGTGCATCGTGTATGTCGCGGGCGGGATACACCTCCAGCCCCTCCACGATGGCAGCTTCTCTGGCATTGGCTTCCGGGAGTATGAATCCCTTGAGGCCATCCTCTCTGGCCTTGATGGCCATGGGTAGGGAGCCCTTGATGGGCTGCAGTCCACCATCGAGGCTGAGTTCACCCATGATGAGGTATTTGTCGATATCGGGAGCTTCGATCTGCCCGGTGGCAGCGAGAATGCCCATGGCCAGTGGCAGGTCATAGGCCGAGCCCTCCTTGCGGATATCGGCCGGGGCCATGTTGATAGTGATCTTCTTGATGGGCAGTCGGTAGCCGGTGTTTTTCAGGGCCGCCTCGATGCGTTGCTGGCTCTCCTTCACAGCGCTGTCGGGCAGGCCCACGAGCAGGAAATTCACCCCGGTATCCACATTCACTTCGATGGTGATGTTGATGGCATCCACTCCATACACGGCGCTTCCGAAGGTTTTTACCAGCATAGATTCTTGCGTTTTGGCAGTCTGCTTGTGCTGCGAGCCCTGCGCCGGGCGGTCGGCCTGAGATGGCCATGCAGTGCTCCGGCATCTACTCGCAAAGCCAAAATTAGCATTTTGTTGAAATTAGCTGCTTTAAGCTGGCTTTTTCGGTATTCGCTTCTATTGGGGGAATGGGGGTTGGCAGCGGCTTTGGCCGGAAGGAGAGAATCTTCTGGGCTTGTACGGCCTCATCAAAGGTGCTGCTCGATGTGATCGATCAGGGCATGGATGAATTTGATATGCACTTCCTGTATGCGATCGGCATAGCCATTGTGGGGTACGCGGAGCTCTATATGGGCCAGGGGAGCGATCTTGCCACCGGTATTTCCCGTAAGGGCCACCACCTGCATGCCCTTTTGCCTTGCGGCCTCGGCAGCCATAATTACATTTTCAGAATTGCCACTGGTGCTGATGCCGAGCAATACATCGCCCGGGCGGCCAAGGGCCTCCACGTAGCGCGCAAAGACGTGGGCATAGCCGTAATCATTGCCCACGCAGCTCAGGTGAGATGGGTCGCTGATGGAGATGGCAGCGAGGGCGGGGCGGTCTTCGCGGTAGCGTCCGCTGAGCTCTTCGGCAAAGTGCATGGCATCACACATGGAGCCGCCATTGCCACAGCTTATGATCTTGTTGCCATTGCGCAGGGCATTGCTCATCAGTTCGCCGGCGCTCTCGACCTGTTGGAGCAGTACCGCGTCTTCCATGACGCGTTCCAGTACTTTTTGGGCTTCCTTAAGATGGGAGATTACAGAGCTGGGCATGATATGCTTTTCGCCAAAAATAAGAATTCCCCTCGGAGGGCTTGGCATCTGCTGATACCCGGCAAATGCTTTTTGCTGTGCCTGGAAGGATTTGGCGCGCACAGGCAAGCTAGCCTGAGTCGAGCGGCGTAGTGATCTCTTTTTTGCCGACAAGGAAGAAGCCCAAGTGAAAGATATCAAGCGCCAATGCGCAACCAGAAGGAACCTCCATGGCGCTCCACATTGCCCAGGTGCTTATGCTCCCAGATAGGGGCGATGCGCCCGGCCAGGGCCTCATCTTCGTAGATGAAGTAATTGGGCAGTAAAGGGCTGTACTTTTGAGGGTTGGCGAGGAGGTAAATGGCCAGACCGTACTGCTCGGAATAGAATCGGTCGCACATGAACTGCGGGTAGTCGTAGGGCAGGTAGATATCGTGTATGTGAACTATGACGCCCTTGCGCAATCTGGGGAGAATCTCCATGAAGAACACCATGGAGTCGGAATTGGGCAGGATGCGGTGGGAGTTGTCGATGAAGAGGATGTCATTCTCGCTCAGATCATTCAGTATGCTCAGGTCAATGTCTTCAAATGGTTGCCGCATCACCGTGTCGGCCAATTGGTCGATCTCGGCGCGGGGCATTGGGTCGATGGATACGATCTCGGTGCTGAGGCCCTGCTCCACTTTGGCTTTGTAAGCCACTTTGGTGGAATTGCCCGAGCCAACCTCGATGTATCTTCGAGGCTTGAACTCGGCGAGCATGGTGTATATGCCTATGATATCGAGACCGGGTAGGAAGTCATTGTTCCAGGCGGGCTGTGTGGGATCTTTTTCTTGGCCGGAGTCTTTGATGCTCCATATTTGCTCCTTGTATGTGAGGGCCTTGTCGATGAGCTGCTCGTAGCTCCTGCGTTGGGCATCGATGATGCTGTAGAGCTCTTCATGTGGGGGCTTTCCATGCCCGTAGCGGGGCTTGAAGTCCACCTTGTACTCCATAAAGAGATTTTGGAATGCCGGATTGAGGAATCGGTAAAGCTGCTTGATCATATTTTCTGAAATCAGTTTTGCTTGCGGACTTCATTTAGGCCTCCATTTGTGGGCCTTAAGCCGTGCTGCCGGGCGCCGAAGGTATGGAAGCTGGGCAAAAGTAGCTTTTTTTCGAATCCCGGTTTTTGGCGGGATTTTTGAAACCTATGATGCGGATAGAGTTGACTTTGAAAGCACTGAAAATCATCTTGATATGGGCAGGCTCAGACGGTGGATGGTGCTTTGGTGATTCAGGGAAAGGTTGTAATGAAATGACTACTCAGACAGCGGCTTAGCAGGCAGCGCTATTTCATCATAGGCAATCAGCTCCAAGCCTCCTTCCTCGTTTGTCACCAAGAGATATTCCTCTCCAAAACCTATTGCGGTAAGGGTTTCCTTGGTGTGACGAGATGTCAAGGCTTTATCCAGT
>SLDS01000147.1 GCA_007125175.1 Flavobacteriales bacterium | reverse complement strand
GCATGGCTGGATCAGACTTTCGTCCATTGTCCAATATTCCTCACTGCTGCCTCCCGTAGGAGTCTGGTCCGTGTCTCAGTACCAGTGTGGGGGATCTTCCTCTCAGAACCCCTACCTATCGCAGTCTTGGTGAGCCGTTACCTCACCAACTAACTAATAGGCCGCATACCCATCTTCAACCGCCGGAGCTTTAAGTAAAGAATGATGCCATTCCTTAATATTATGGGGTATTAATCCGAATTTCTCCGGGCTATCCCCCAGTTGAAGGTAAGTTGTATACGTGTTACGCACCCGTGCGCCACTCGTTCTCAATGCAAGCATTGAGTTTACCGTTCGACTTGCATGTGTTAGGCCTGCCGCTAGCGTTCATCCTGAGCCAGGATCAAACTCTCCGTTGTAATAAACTTTATGCTCCGAAGAGCAAAAACTGTGAGTTGACCTGGAATTAACAAGGATCTTGGCTTGCTGCTATTGCTATATTGTCAAAGAACTTTTTCTCTTATCATTCCCACTTCATAAAATGGGAGCGCAAAGATACAAAACTTTTTCTCCTCGCTAACATTTTTCAAAAAAAAATTTCGCGAGACTTTTGGGACATCAAAGATAAATTACCTTCTGAATTCCCCAAAGATTTGTTGAAAACTAATCGGGAATCACTCCCTGCGTTTACCTTTCAACAAGTCGCCTTTCGTTCAAAGCGGCTGCAAATGTACTGGCATTTTTCATTGTGGCAAGCATGCACCTCACTTTTTTTTGAAAATAATTTTTCATAGCAAGCTATGTAGTTGATTACATACGCTATGGACTTGTAGAAGAAACCGAAATTATTTTGCCTTTGATCAATTTTCCTGCGCTTTCCGCAAAATTGGCGATGTAGGCAGCCATCTCTTCTGCGCGTGCAGCTGCCTGTACACCGGGAAAAGCCGTTTTGAACATCTCGGTTTCTACACTGCCCAGAGCAAGGCAGTTAAAGCTCAGATTTGATGCTTTGTACTCTTCCTGCCACATTTCCGTAAGGCAATTCAATGCTGCCTTGCTGGAGGAGTAGGCGCTAAGCCCACCAAATTTAAGGCTGCCCTGCACCCCTCCTACACTGCTTATGCTCAATATATGTGTTTCCTTCATCAGGGGCATCAGTACCTGGGTAAGTAAGAAAGGAGCAAATACATTGACCTCATAGCAGCGCCGGAGCTCCGCCTCGCTGAGTTCCGCAAAAGGCCGATACACCAGGGTGGCTGCATTGTGTATCAATATAGATAGTGGCGGGGCATCTTTCAACGCGGCTTTCACCTGTTCTCTGCCTTCCGGCAAACAGATATCGGCAGGGATCAGCTGCAAATCCTTGGGATGGGCCTCCACCTCCTCTTGCAATTGCTCGGGGTGGCGCGTGACAGCAAAGACCCGATAGCCCCTTTTCAAAAAGTCAATGGTGAGCGCCTTGCCCAAGCCCCGACTGGCTCCTGTGATGCAAACACTGGTTTTCTTTCCTTGAATCATTACTTTTACCATAAATAAGGAGCAAATATAGATGAGCTACAGCAAACGTATTATCACTGCCTTTCTATTCTCGGTTTTTGCGCTGGCATCCATCACTGTGCAGGCTCAGGACAAGAAGAGTGAGAATCCCTACAAAGGATTGCCATTTAAGGAGCGCCTCTTTTATGGTGGCGACCTGGGATTGAGTTTTGGCAATATCACCTTCGTAAGGGTAGCCCCTATTGTGGGTTACAATGTGAGCGAGAAGTTCGGTTTTGGATTGGGGCCTTCCTATCAGTACTGGCGCATCAGGGATCAGTTTAGCAATAGCAGCCTTGAAACTTCTATATATGGTCTCAATACCTTCGCGCGCTTCTTCCCTCTGGATCAAGTTTACTTGCAAACGGACTTCGAGCTGCTCAACTTGCGCAGTCAGTTCAGGGATTCAGGAAACTTTTTCGAACCGGTGGACACCCGCGTTACCGTACCTATATGGCTGGTCGGAGTGGGCTATGCGCAACGATCCGGTCGCGGAGGCTTCTTGCTGGGGGTGTTTTACGATCTCATCCAAGACCGCAATTCCCCGTACGGCACTGACTTCATCATTCGCGGAGGCGTCTTTTTCTGATCCTTCTGATCCTGCCCTAGCGCTGTTTTGCTGAGAGCAAATATTGGTAGTAAGATCCAAGCTATTGGATCCGAAGCGCCAGCTAGAGTTTATCAAAAGAGTCAAGTAGCTGGATTATCCCATGCTTAAGGAATGGACAGAAGCTTAGAAAGTCATGGTAATCCCAAACCCAAACTGAACCATTTCCAGACGGGTGCGATAGAGGTAGCCGCTGTGGTATTCATGGTGGATCTCCGGCTGTGCCTCGCTGGCAAAGCGGATATTCACACTTTCCACTCCCTCGCCGGTATTGAAAGCGTGCTGAGGTGGGTTCACACTCATATAGCTCACAGGCGTACCCGCCAAATAATTGGCTGAGAGGATCAAGAAAAAGCGGTTGTTGTCCAGTGAGGGAAAAGCCCGACCTAAGTCGAAGCGGAGTCCGGCTCCCAGGCCATAGGTAAAGCTCAAATCTCTCTGTAGCGTCTCAGAGACGAGAGGCACAGGACAGTCGACCGTATGCGATTCGCGGGGGTCTTCAATTGAAAGATGGGTTCCCAACCTCGCCCCACCCAATCGGGCGGTGAGCACCGGACTCACCCAGGAGCTCGGCATGGGGATGTAGTTTAGCGCCAGGCCCGCCTGTACCATGTTGTTGGTCACGCTCACGGGCGCCAGCATTTGATCGCCATTGTCAAAGCGGTAATACTGATCTGTCTTTTCCCTTCCATAGCTGCCCACACCCATTTCAAAGC
This sequence comes from Flavobacteriales bacterium, assembly GCA_007125175.1. GTDB lineage: Bacteria > Bacteroidota > Bacteroidia > Flavobacteriales_D > Cryomorphaceae > T3Sed10-241. The sequence continues at coordinate 2,956 of SLDS01000147.1, read as the reverse complement.
CAAAGGTCAGGGGCGATTTCCCAAGAGGGATTTCATAAGCCAAATGAAAACTATGTACGCGGTTGATGGTGTAGTTCATGCTGCCCAGCGGAGAGCCAAGCATATAGGAAGTCGTAAATGAAGGCGATCGATCATCCCCGCCGCTTGCTTGGGCAGGGCTGTGTGTAATACAAAGTAGGGCTGCAAGAAGCAAAATCGGGCTGAATCGAAACATGGCAGTACAAATTATTTATCAAAAGTCTATCTGCGTAGACGTATTTCAATTACAATGCCACAAGGTACATATTTTACCCGACTAAAAGGTATTTAAGTTATTTTAAGTTTTTATTTCCTTTTCACCATTAAACCTTACTCCATTTGTGCATCCCGCTCGGTATGGATTGCTTGGCTCCTATTCAAAACTCCGGAGTGCCTTGGCCTGCCGGCAAATATTCGAAATCAAAAAAATGCCAGTAAAATCAAATACTGGCATATTTTGGGATTTCTGAGCGTGGAGATTCTTGTGATTATGGGAGCTTGGGATTTTTTTGGGGGCAGCTTGGATTCATGCCAAGCCAGTTCATCCCTGCCTGCATCAAGCATCGGACGAGTGATTCAAATCCCTTCGTCGTTCAATTCTGGCAAGTCTTGTTCATTCATTACTATTGGCATTCAGAAGTCGAGCGGTATGATACCAATAATAAAATGATGACTTATCTGGCTGTCTCTTCAATCGGTTTAGAAAACTCCAATTGGGATTTTCAATTTTGAAGTCATTTAAGTCATAGCCATCAGAATAGTATCGTACTGGAGAAAGGTCATTAACCAAAACTTTTGCCGCAAGGTGGGCTATTCTGGCAGAAGCCGATACAGCATCGTCAATCCTGAAAATCCCAGCCATCAGGAAGCCAGTACCAAAAGCGATAATCCCTTTTTGCAATTCTCTGAATTTCTGCTTTTCATCATCAGTCCCTCGTTCACGCTTAGCCAGGATGACGCAAGTATCGATCGTATCATGTAACACAATTTGAGGGCTGAGTGCGATATCAGGGTTTTCATCTTTGCGGTAAGCTATTTCATGCTCCGCAAAAGCGTGAAAACTTGCTGAAACCACTTCCATATTTTGAATATTCTCGAATAGCTTGCTCAGGTCAAAAAGCTGTTTGCATATATCCATGGAGAATGGCTGTTGGTCTACACCTTTAAAGTAAGGGATTCCGATGGTGTTTGGAGCGAAAGCAGTTAGTTTGTCTCCTGTAATTGAATCAACTGTTGGCATGGTAACCAAGATCTCTCCTTCCGTTTCTATCCACTTGGTCGCAATGGGCTTTTCGATCAACTCAGGATAGATCGTCTCATCAACGAGAATATCCAGCAGGATAGTACCGGAATATTTCCCTTTGGCAATTGAATCAAAGGAGAACTTATAATGCGCCTTGGGAACACCTGCCTGGTAACTGCGATGAACATCCAATTCAAAACGAGTGAAATTCGAAGCATCAATGACCTTCTGCAAAATCTCCTCCAGCTCTTTCCGGTCTGTTTTACTGACGATATCGATATCAATGGAAAATCGATTTCCTTCTTCCAATAAAAGCAGCAAGCTGGTTCCTCCTTTAAAAACAAAGTCGAGCCCATTGCTTTTCAAACGCTCCACCAAATGCAAGGCATAAATCATCTTTTCCAGAATGATTTTGTCTATTCGTTTGTGGTCTTTCTGCTTTTTAAAACCCTCCAACCACTCTTCTGTAAAGCAATGGGCTTTTATCATTCGATAATGTCCTTTACAAGGTGATCGATATGGTTTATCATGAACTGCTTAATTTGGCTCTCTCTATCTCTCCTTCTCGCGTAACTGAAGAGTTTGGTAAAATTGACGGCATAGCTGCTTATCGCATTTTCGTAGATGTGGATCAATTCAGATCCCCGCAGATGGTAGAACAGCTTTTCTTCCGCGAATAGATCAACGAGGATTTTCTCGAGAAGGGGAACATTGAACTCCACTTTCTTCTCAGTCCTACTCGCTACAGGCGAACGGGTAATCAGCTTCTTTATGATAACGGGATATGCACTCTCTGCAATGTAAAAGTCAAGCGTCTTGGCATCAGGGTTCAGGAAAAGCTCACTTATTGAAGCATCTTTGAGTTCATAGTACACGGATTCAACGAAGTCCTTCTCTATTTCAATGATTATTATACTTTTGCTGGCCTGGAGTTTGGCAAATTCATTCAGCCACTTCGATTCCCAAATACAATACTTGGCATCCCCAAACAGTTCTGTAAGCTTTTTAGCGAGCTTGATAAGCTCTTGGGATATTTGATGAGCTTTGTAGATGGGCTTCTGTGAAACAACGTAATGGCCCTTCTTGATAGGTCGTATGACGTTTTTATTCTTTAAGTCATAAATTCTCCATCCGAAGGTTCCTTCCTTCAGTCCAGGCTCATAATATCTATAAAAATCAAAGAGATCCTCTCGGGAAAATGAGTCTTTGCCTTTAAATTCTTCTATCAGTCGATTCTCAAGGATTTTTGGCATAATTTCCAATTTTTACCAAATATACGATTTTTTGGCTAATATTGGATTTCAAAATTATGCTAGTAAAATCAAATACTGCCATATTTTGGAATTTCTGAGTGCGGAAATTCTTGTGATTTTGGGATTCTAGAAATCACCCCTTCACTACCCGCAATCATTTAAACAGATGTCATATAGCCCGCATCAGCTCATCCAAGCTTCTTTCGCTTCTTATGACCCCAATCAGTTTCTCAATCGGCTCAATAGCTTGTCCGACACTCCTTCAGTAGGCAAGGGCATCAAAATCTGCAAGCTGTATTCAGTGGCATGATTCATCAACAAACAGGATATACGGCTGTCGCACACGATCATTTTAGCAAGCTGCTCTTTCTTTCGCTGTCAATTCCAGATTCTTCAGGACGATTCCTTCACCAACAAGTACATCGGGGGATAGCCGTAATAT
>SLDS01000154.1 GCA_007125175.1 Flavobacteriales bacterium | reverse complement strand
ATCGGATCCACACTTACAAACCTACACAACCACGGCGCGTAATACCGCTGCTCGTACTCATAATACCCGCTTTCCCCGTCGCGCTCCTTGCCGTTGTAGCGGTAGCGCTTCTTGGAATAGGAGCCAAAGCTGGTCTCGCCAAAGGGATAATACTCTTCTAAACTGTAACGAGCCCCATTGGCCTGGACGGTTACGGAGCAGTTGCCTAAGTGGTCGGAGATAAAAAACTTTTGCGCGGGGCTTGCATCATCGGTATCGTTGCCTACACGGAGTGTTGCTATTCGAGAGGCTCCATCTGAGATATGCAGCGTATTATAATGCCGATCAGTATCTATCGAACCGTTGGTTTTGGTATAGCTGTGCTCGTAGAGACCGCCAATATACACGGTTACCTCCTGTATACCGCCGGGTTTGTTTACAATCTTTTTCACGCGGGTGCCGTCAGGGCTATAAAGGTAATGAACCCAGATGGATGGATTGTCGCTACCGGCTTGTTTCTTAAAAAAAGTGAGCTTGTCGGCAAAGTTCCAGCCTAAGTGGCGGTCGGCATTTTCCGTAAGGATGTTGCCGTAATGAATTACTCCGTCAAGCTCTTTCTCAAGGAGTCCTGACGGAGCGAATCCCGCCGCAGGGAATCCTCCACCTGTCTCATCTTATGATACTCCTCATAGGGATTGGGAAGCATATGTTTCTCTCGGCCCCAGCTATTTAACCAAAGTTCCTTTTCTCCATTTTCATACCTAAACTCCCATGCAGTAGCTAAACCTGTAAAGTATGGATTATCAGTAGACTTTATTTCGAAAGAAAAAGAGGTAAAACAATTAAGTCCCAGCAAGACTCTAAAGGGTGATTCGTCACGATATCCGAAATACTCGTCGGACTCAAAAATTACAGGAACCTTGTGATCCTCACCAAACTTGAAAAATCTATTGCTGATTTGAGCCAGGTATAACATTCTATTATTGTTGCCATCCAAAGACAAATCGGATATGGAGTCAAAATCCAATTTGTACTCAGATTTATAAATGCAAAATCTCTTCTGCGAACGATTATCTTCGTAAAAGCCGTCACGAATCAAGATGAAAAAATAATCTTTTGGAAAGGACAAAATCAAATAATCAAACAGCTCATTTAGAACGCTATCCGCATAAGAAGAGTGCAGTCTGTAGCTAATATAGAGTCCTTCAAAAGAATGTTCCACAGAATTTGCGGTTTGGGCAAGGCAGAGACTTCTGGTCAATGCAAATGCTACAAAGAGCAATATAAATTTCAGTCCTTTCATCTGTTAATCAATGAATGTACAATCATTGGTGTAGGATTCTTCATTAAATCTAAGTAACTCTGCTCCAAAGTTGTATAGTCTGACTCACTTTTGGCATTGCCAAGTATGCTATAAACACTCACTGCTCCGGGATTTTGGCCATGAAGTGAGTTGTCTTGAAAAAGGGCTAGAGCATAAACAGGAAATAGCTTTGATAACTCGAAATCTTTCTCTGAAACACCGGGAGCATTGCCCCTGCTGTAAGTTTTAGCACCAAAATGGACACTTCTGTGTTTTGCTGAAACGTAGTTTGCGTCTGGATGGGTATGAATTTGGGCAATAATTAAAGTGGTTGCAGGATGGCCTTTAAGCCCGTAGATATCCCTTTTATCGGTTAATTCATAACGTAAATTATCAGCGGTAGACTCAAAAGTATTGCCTTCATTCCGGACTTCAGAAGTGATTGTATTTTGTTCAGAATCATAAATCAAATACATGCTGTTCTCGATGATACGACCGTGGTCATCATAGCTCTCCTCACTCATAGCAGCAAGATCTTTCGATATCTTGTCTAGATCTATATCTACCTCTGAACTGTTGCCCAATACCGAAATCTCCGGGATATCCCATTTTGGTACAGCTGGTATGGTATTAAATTCACTGCCGGTGAGATTTACATAATCTGAATGGCTAATTGAGCGAATAGACTCCCCCTCACCGCCAAAGTCATGGCTGCCCAAATATTTGCCGGTTTCTTTATTGATGAAGTGAACTCTTCCAAGGTCAAGTATCTCATTTTGCTCCGCGGGTTCTGTACCCTGTGATGTATTATGACTACTCTTGGCACTCTCATCCTGATTTTCTCCCTGCAAGCCATCTAAATCCCTCTGATCAATTGGCATATTTCCTGCGTAGTTGTAAGCTGACAACTGCGCAAACTTCTCCGCTATGGGGTCTACACTCACAAACCTACACAACCAAGGCGCATAATACCGCTGCCCGTACTCGTAGTACCCGCTCTCCCCGTCGCGCTCCTTGCCGTTGTAGCGGTAGCGCTTCTTGGCATAGGAGCCAAAGCTCGTCTCGCCAAAGGGGTAAAACTCCTCTAAGTTGTACCGAGCTCCGTTCGCCTGGACGGTTACGGAGCAGTTTCCCAAATGGTCAGAAATAAAAAACTTCTGCGCCGGGCTGCTGTCATCGGCATCATTGCCTACGCGCAGGGTGGCTACGCGGCTTTCGCCATCGGAGATGTGAAGGGTGTTGTAGTGGCGCGTAGCATCAAGGGTACCGCTGTTTTTGGTATAGCTGTGCTCGTATAAGCCGTCAATCCTTCGACTTCGCTCAGGACAGGTGTACACGGTTACTTCCTGTATGCCGCCGGGCTTGTTTACTACTTTCTTCACGCGGGTGCCATCTGGTGCATAAAGATAATGAACCCAGATGGATGGACTACCCCCACCGGCTTGTTTCTTGAAAAAAGTGAGTTTGTCGGCAAAGTTCCAGCCTAAGTGGCGGTCGGTATTTTCCGTAAGGATGTTGCCGTTGGCATCGTAGGTGTAGTGGTAGGTGCTGCCACCCGCGGTGAAGCTGCTCAGGCGGTTGTGGGTGAAGGGGGCGGGGTAGTTGTACTGTTTAGTAACTAACAAATATTTCAATGGTTGGTGACCATATCTACATTCATTTCATTTACGTATCTTTATCAGTACAAAAGAATAAAATACCGAGGAAGCTCTTAAGCAGTGCAAGAGCGTACAGGAGAATTGAGATTGATTAAAATCAGGAAGCGCTACACAGTATAACAACTTTCAACCATGGAAACAGTAGTGTTGCAAATAAACAATAAGAAGGCCTACAAACTTCTGGAGCACCTTGAAGATTTACAGCTCATCAAGGTCTTAAAAAAGAGCATTCAGCCCCATCAAAGGCTTTCTGAGAAGTATGCTGGCAAACTGCCCGCTGATGTGGCGGATGAACTTCAAAATTACGTTAACGAAAGTCGAAATGAATGGAAGAAACGCGGTACTTAATTGATACCAATGCGGTGATAGATTACCTCGGCAGCAAGATTCCTGATTCAGGCATAAATTTTATGAATTCTATTGTTGATGACATTCCTAATGTTTCGGTTATCACTAAAATTGAATTGCTCAGCTTCGATTCGTCTGATGAACATAACAACACACTGCGTAGTTTTATAGGTGATTCAACAGTGTTAGATCTAAGCGTGTCCATAGTAGATGCCAGTATTGAAATCAGAAAAAGGCGCAGAACCAAACTTCCTGATGCCATTATTGCTGCTACCGCACTGGTATATGGATTTGTATTGGTAACTCGGAATACTTCTGATTTTAAGGACATTGATGGACTTAAGCTCCTTGATCCGCATACACTTTAGGACAGCAGTCAAATGTTCTCTTGTTTTTTGAAAAAAGTGGCTGAGTGGCAAAGTACTCCGGGGCACTTTGAGGACTTGTTTTATTGTTCGCGTCTGCGCTTATTGAACACATGTGAATACAACTCGCTTGTATAAATCCATCTGTTCCAACTTTTACGCGCCAGACCCTTGCTCAAGCGGAGGTCTCCTGTCCACAGCTTGCCTTTGATTTGTTCGGTGAGGACTACGAACTCTGTGTCGTCTTCGTCAATTCCTTTGGCAAGTTCCTCGGCTTTGACGCTTATTTTAGAACCGAGCATCAGCCTTGCTGCTTCATTGTCATGGCATTCGGCCTATCGAAGTGTTTATTCCGGAATTGTTGTGGAAGTTGCGCCTCAGCCACCTTCTGTCGGCAAAGTTCCAGCCTAAGTGGCGGTCGGTATTTTCCGTAAGGATGTTGCCATTGGCATCGTAGATTTAGTGCTAGGGGCTGCCAACCGCCCTGAAACTGCTCAGGCGCTTGTGGGTGAAGGGGGTGACTACCCACCCACCCTACGGTAATGCTGCATAAGGGCAAAGTCAAAGGGTGTCCACAAGCTGGCCGGGAGCCCGGCCGATTTTAGCACATCGTTCACCCAGGTATTGCAGGTGTAGAAGAGGTGGTAGCTGCCCCGGGCCCGGTAGAAGTCATCCCCCATGGTATAGCCGGCACCCTCGAGCAGCATCAGGCTCCCATTCTCATCCAGGGCAAAGCCATTCTCGATGCCCTTCACAATGCCCTCCATCTGCTCATCGCTCACCCGTATACAAGCCGCATCGCGGGGTGCGGCGCGCAGGCGGTGCACGTGCATCAGTGTGGAGCTGGGCCAAAAGAGCGCTGTACAGGCCGTGCCCGGGCGCAGATCGAACCAGGTGGGAGTTCGCAAGTAAAAGCGCTCATCGCCCCAGCCAAAGGAGCAATGGCTATGCCCCTCCTCCAGTGATAGCCCCTCGCGCAGTGCAGGTGGCAGCACATCGCTCGGCAGCACTATATTGAGGTGCACGCCATTGCTAGTCAGACACAGCACTTGCCCATCGGCCTCCTGATCCACACTGCCCAATCCCAGGTAGGAGAGTAAGAGGGCCGCCAGACCATATACCATCACGAGCAGCAAAAACGTGGCCAGCATGCGGCTTGCGATCCTCCCTGCATACCTGAGCACTTTCATTCCCTTTTTTCTTTGGATCCTCTCTTAGTGATAGAGACTCAGCGCTTATGCAAATACCTCATTGCTCTTCATCAGGGCTTCGGCCAGTGCTTCCTCATTCACACCTGTAGGGATCTGCCTTTCGGCAAAATAGGAGAGCATGGACTCAGTGGGCATATTGCCCGTTAGCTCTTCGCGGGCCATCGGGCAGCCACCATATCCTTTTAGTGCTCCGTCAAAGCGTCTGCAACCAGCATTGTATGCAGCTTCCAATTTTTCGCGCCAGTGCTGCGGGGTGCTGTGCAGGTGGGCCCCAATCTCAATATCGGGCAGGGCGGGTATCAGATCCTTGAAGAGGGCCTCTATGCTCTCGGCACTCGAAGAGCCTATGGTATCAGAGAGGGCAATGATCTTCACGCCAATGCGCTCGTAGAGACGGTGCGAATGCTCAATGGCCAGTTCCACGCTCCAGGGATCGCCATAGGGATTGCCAAAGGCCATGCTCAGGTAGAGCACAAGCTCCTTGCCCCTCGCTTGGGCCAGCTTGCTGATGGCCTCTACGCGGCCCATGGAAGCCTCTATACCTGCATTGGTATTGCGGCGCTGAAAGGTCTCCGATATGGAGAATGGATAGCCCAGATAGGCTATTTCATCGTACTGCACAGCATCCTCAGCACCGCGCTCATTGGCTACAATGGCCAGCAGCCGCGTGGCGATGCCATCGAGTTCGAGCCCGGCGAGCACCTTGGCTGTATCGGCCATTTGGGGCACGGCCTTTGGCGATACAAAACTGCCAAAATCCAGGGTGTGAAAGCCCACCCGCAAGAGGGCATTGAGGTAGTCGATTTTCAGATCTGTGGCTATGCTCCTCCGGATGCCCTGCATGGCATCCCTTGGGCATTCAACGATTTGTAGCATGGCGTATAAGGTGTTTGTTGATGTCTCTTACCAGGCCGGGACCTTCGTATACATAGCCTGTGTACACTTGTACCAGCGAGGCCCCCGCCTCCAGCTTTTCCATGGCATCTTCGGGGCTGTGTATGCCGCCCACCCCTATGATGGGAAAAGCCCCTCCCGATCGCTTGTGCAGGTAGCGTATCACCTCTGTGCTGCGCGCCCGCAAGGGAGCACCGCTCAGGCCTCCGGCTCCGCATGTTTCCAGCAGAGCTGCACCGCTATTCAGGCCCTCTCGGCTTATGGTGGTATTGCCGGCTATCACCCCGTCGATGCCGGTCTCGCGCACGATGTCGACGATATCATCCAATTGACCATCTGTAAGGTCGGGCGCGATCTTGAGCACTATGGGTTTGTAATAGCTCCTTCGCAGCGCCGCATCGCGCAGGGCCTTCAGGATGCGCGTCAGGGGCTCCTTGTCCTGGAGTTCCCTCAAATTGGGGGTATTGGGCGAAGATACATTTACTGCAAAGTAATCCACCTCATCGTACAGCTTTTCAAAGCAGATCAGGTAATCCTCCACGGCCTGCGCATTGGGCGTATCCTTATTCTTACCGATATTGCCGCCTATCAGCACTGGAGCGTATTTGCGGCGCAGGCGCTTGTAGAGTTTGTCCACCCCCTCATTGTTGAATCCCATCCGATTGATCAAAGCCTTATCGCCGGGTAGTCTGAAGAGCCTCGGCTGCGCATTTCCCTTTTGCGGAAGCGGTGTGACAGTGCCCAGCTCTACAAATCCAAAACCCATAAAGCCCAGCTGATTGAATAGCTTACCATCCTTGTCAAATCCGGCTGCCAGTCCCACGGGATTCTTGAAGCGCAAGCCGAATACCTCGCGCTCCAGGCTGGGATGGCTCTTGTGGTACAAAAGGTAAAAAATGCTGCGCACGAAGGGGATGTAGAAGAGAAAACGCAGCAGGGAGAAGGTGACATGATGCGCCCTTTCGGGTGGCAGGCGAAACAGGAGTGGCCGCAGTATTTTTTTGTACATGTGGGGGTTTTGCTGCTGCAAAAGTAGCTTCCTCGCGGCGATTGCCAAAGCCGCATTGCCGCCTCACCCGCTACGAGGCAAGCAGATATCAGCATCTTTTCTGTGCTCCTTTCGGGAAAAAAGCGTACATTCACCTCAGTACCATGAAGGCCATACACGAAGCAAGCCAACTCCCGCAGCTCGATACCTATGAGCTGCCTACCGCCCATTTTGTGAGGCTGGAAAACCACATTGTATGGGTGCGCTACAAAGCCTTGGACGACGAAGTCACCATCGAGCAGGCCCGCAAACACACCGAGGCCATCAACCTATTGGGCGGCGGACAGCCCATGCATGTGATTATAGACTTTAGAGATATTGCGCTCACCTTCAGCAATGAAGCCCGTGCATACTTCGCCAGTGATGAGCAGCATTCGGCTTTGAGGCTCTCTCAGGCCCTCATCCTCGACAGCCTCGCCCAGCGCATCGTTGGCAATTTTTACCTCAAGTTCAACCGCCCCAACTGCCCGGCGCGCATCTTTGCGAGGCCTGAGGAGGCGGTGAAGTGGATCAGAAGCCTCAAGTAGGGTTTTTCATTTAGTCGAAAGTCTGGAACAGACTGTTCATTATTCTCGTCTCGTCTCGTCGCTGGCAGGATTGAAAATAAGCCCTTCCGACCGGTACGGATGGGGAGTCCCGTACGTACGGGATGGACAGACTCTAAGTAGTTGATCAATGCATCGTTTCACCCTTAACTATCCCCTCATAAGTAGGCTCTATCACAGAGGGGCCTGCATCCGGGGAACTAAATGTATCTTTGGCTGTTCATTTAGTAGAAACCCTTAAAAACCTATATCAATGTCATTCAAACTTCCCGATCTTCCTTACGATTACAATGCACTCGAACCCCATATCGACGCACGCACCATGGAGATCCACCACGGCAAGCACCACGCCGGATATACCAGCAAACTCAACGATGCCATCTCGGGTAGCCCCCAGGAGGGCAAGTCTATAGAAGAACTGCTAGCCATGGTAGACCAGCTCGGTGGCGCTGTGCGCAACAATGGTGGTGGCTACTACAACCACAGCCTCTTTTGGAAGGTGATGGGCCCCAATAAGGGTGGCAATCCTTCCGGCAAATTGGCAGAAGCCATCAACAGCGATCTGGGAGGCTTCGATGCCTTCAAGAGCGAATTCGAGAAAGCCGCTGCCACCCGTTTTGGCTCCGGCTGGGCTTGGCTGATTGTAGATGCCAATGGCAAGCTCAAAGTGAGCAGCACCCCCAATCAGGACAACCCACTGATGCCGGTGGCAGAGGTGAAAGGTAGCCCCATCCTCGGACTCGATGTATGGGAGCACGCCTACTACCTCAATTACCAAAACCGCCGTCCCGACTACATCTCCGCCTTTTGGAATGTGGTAAACTGGGATCAGGTGAGTGCCAATTACGAAGCCGCACGCTCCTAAATTCTGTCTGTATTGACAAGTTTCATTTTGGGTAAGCATTTTCCCAAAACCAAAGTTCCGACAGCGCCCCAATAAGGGCGCTGTCTGCTTTGCACCCAAAGCCGCCCCCGCGAACACCATCCCCGCCACGTTCGCTGCCCCGGTCGCTGCCACCACCAATACCTAAGTCGCTGCCTCGATCGTTGCCTCTGTCGCTGCCCCGGTCGCTGAGCGGAGCCGAAGCGAGCGGAGCCGAAGCAATCCGAAGCAATCCGAAGCGAAAACCTTTACTACCTTTGCCCTTGCGGACCCAGCCCCTTTCCAAAACCAAATGAAAGACCCAGCCCCGTGAAAAAAGAAGTGAACATACGCAACCGCAAAGCCCGATTCGAGTACGAATTCGTGGATGTATACGTGGCGGGCATGCAGCTCACAGGCAGCGAGGTGAAGTCCATCAGGGAGAGCAAGGCCAGCATCGCCGAGGCCTACTGCTACCTCAAGCGGGGCGAATTGTGGATCAAAGGCATGCACATCAGTCCATATGAGCCCGCGAGCTACAACAATTCCGACCCCATCAGGGAGCGCAAGCTGCTGCTCAATAAGGCCGAACTAGAGAAAATCGAGAAAAGCCTCAAGAACAAAGGGCTCACCATCATTCCCCTCAAAGTTTTCCTCTCCGATACCGGCTATGCCAAGCTGGAGATCGCTGTAGCCCGAGGCAAAAAGATGCACGACAAGCGGCAAGATCTCCGCGATAAAGATGATAAGCGGGCCATGGATCGCGCCATGAAAATCTGATCATCCCGGCATTTGGGCAATTGGGTATTTTGGCATTTGGGCATTGTGGCGATGGCGCCGCAGTGCGCTCAGCAGCGATCGCTGATTTTCTTCAAGCGGCTGTAATACTCTAGCAGCTCTTTCGCCACAGGGCCATTGCTGCCCGCTCGCAGTGCTTCCAGCAGGGCAGTAGGATCGCTCAGCCCGCTCATCTTCACCGAGGCATCCGGCGATATGCCGCTATGCTCCGCCTCCACCACTTTGCAAAAGCGCTCGGCATAAGCGCAAAAACCCAGCTCCCACAAGCGGTACAAGGCAGTGGAAGCCGCCGCGCTAAGTGCTGTGCTCAAGCGCCGCTTCACCCTTCCCTCCCACTGCTGATAGCCGGAGTAGATGGATGTGGCCGCTTGGCTTTGCTGCCATGCCCAGCTTTCTTCACCGGCTTCCGAAGATGGATACAAGTCACGGAGGGCCTCCTTATCTGCCCCTTCCCAGTGATGTCCCAGCGCCTCCGCAGCCGCATCGAGCCTTTCTATTTTGCGGCAGCGTACCGACACCAATGCCGGTATAAATGCCCTGCGCATGAAAAACTGATTTTCTTCAAAGAGTGCATCTTCCAGGGCTTCAGCCGCTGCATCGGCTCCTACCTCCCCATTGGGATCGGCTGTCAATGAGAGCATGCTTAAGGCTTCTTCTGGGCTCATGGCTTCCTTGATATTGTATTGGCTGTGCTTAGCTTAGATTCCCGCTGTGATCCTCTCTTGCTGTTTGGGCCTCACCCCGGCTGGCAAATTTGTCGATCAATGACTTATCCCCAAATTCCTTGGCCAGGCCATGCAGGGTATCAAGGGGCACCTTGAAGAGGTCCATCACCAGCAATCCGTCGAGGGCATTGTTGAATTTGGGATCCACATTGAAGGCGATGATGCGGGCATTCTGTCCCAGATACTTCTTGAGCAGTGCCGGCAAGCGGAAGTTGCCCATTTCTATCTCTTCAATGATGCGGTCGAGCTTCTTGATGTCCTCATCGGCCAGCCCGCGTATGGCGTCCATATCGGGATCGCGCACATCCACCTCGGGTATGTACTCGTGGCGGGGGCTTACCATCGCCGCTAGTTCGGCGTCGTAGTAGTGCTTCTTGATGAAGGAGATGATCAGGTACTTGGAGATTTTGCTGAACTCCCCACTGATGCTCACGGGCCCTATCAGGTAGCGGTAATCGGGGTGCTTGAGAATGAAGTAGAGTATGCCCTTCCAGAGCAAAAAGAGTGAAAGGGGCTTGAGCTGGTACTCCTTGCTCACAAAGGAGCGACCGAGCTCAATGCTTTCCTTGAGCACCTCGCTGAAGTCGGGCTTCATGCGGAAGAGGGAGTTCAGATAAAAGCCTTGCTTGCCCAGGCGCTGCATGATTTCCTTGCCCATGCCCATGCGGTAGGCACCCACGAGCTTCTTCTCATTCTTATCCCAAATGAAAAGGTGGCGGTAGTACAGGTCGTACTCATCGAGATCGATGTTCTTACCGGTGCCCTCGCCCACCTCGCGAAAGGTGATTTCACGGAGCCTGCCAATCTCGTAGAGCATATTGGGTATCCAATCGCTGTGGGCCCAGTACACCTCAAATTCCTTGCTCTCGTGCAGCATGGCCCCCTGCCCTTTCAGGAATTCGATCTCAGCGCTGATGGCCTCCACATCCCGGGGCAGTACCACCGATTTCCACTTTTTGCGGAAGAGCACCGGCCGGAAAAAAGCCTTCACAGGCAAGCCGCTGCCCAGCATGTACACCTTGGCCCTGAGGAAGCGGGTGAACTCCTCCACTTCCGTAAATTCTGACAGATCGTGCGGCCTGAGCATCTTGCCGATACGCAGGGCTATCTCCTCCTCTTTTTTCGAAAGGAAGCCCGAAGGAAGCTTTATGGTCATTCCTTTTGGCTTGATCGCCTGCAGCAGGTGCAGCAAGAGCTTATTGTTGCCTCGGATAAAGAGAGGTATCACAGGGCATTCTGCTTCCTTCACCGCGCTCAGGATGCCCCTTCTCCACACGCGATCGCGCACCGTTTTGGCCTGCAAGTTGTAAGCGCTCACCTGCATGGCGGGAAAGAGCAGCACCAGTCTGCCCTGCTCCAGCTCCGCGCCCAGTTTTTGCCGAAAGGCCGCATAGCCAGCTTCCTCTCTCAGGGCATGCTCATCAATCTCGCGCAGGTGACCCGAAATGGCGGCATCGGCATCCATCTCAAAATTGCCGAATACCACCACATCGCTGCGGCGGCTCAGGAGCACCTGCAGGGCCAGCAGGACGTCTACACCTCCCATGGGATGATTGGCCAGACAGATTGCCGGTCCCGACTCGGGTATATGGAGTACTTCGCGCTCATCTGCCGATACTTTGATCTTGAGCTTGTGCAAGCGCTCCTCAATGCGCTGCCGGGCTGTGGCATCCCCTGCTTCGACCGGGCTTAGGTGCCAATGCTCGGATTTCAGAGCGCCCTTGAGGTGCCTGGAGAGGCTGAGCAATTTTTGGTTGATGGGATGCTGAGTACCCTTTTGATTTTCTTCGGCCATTGTTTCAATTGCAATTCCACAGCATGCTGCACAGATCAGCGAAGGTGCAAAATTTGTGCTGCTGCAAATCAAATATAGGCCTTGCAACGTTATCAGAATATGAACCCACTAGCAAAGTACCTCTTTCAGGCGGCATTCATAGCCGCAATCGCGATGCAAAGTGCCTGTGCACAAAGCATTGACCCCAAGCAAGCCGATGACGAAAAAAACAGCTATCCCGTAGAGAAAACGGATGAGGAATGGCTGGAAATTTTGGGCCCTGAAGCCTTTCGCGTATTGCGTGAGAAGGGCACGGAGCGGGCCTTCACCGGCGAGTACAACGATTGGGATAAGAAGGGGAGCTTCCAGTGCGCGGGCTGCGGGCACAAGCTCTTCCACTCCGACCACAAATACGACTCGGGCTCAGGCTGGCCCAGCTTCTGGCGCCCCATCAAAAACGAAAATCTCGACGAGGACACCGACCACCGCCACGGATGGACCCGCAAGGAGGTGCTCTGTGGGCAGTGTGGCGGCCACCTGGGCCATGTGTTTCGCGATGGCCCCAAGCCAAGTGGTCTGCGCTACTGCGTGAACTCCATTTCCCTTGACTTCGTCCCGGACGGGGAAGAGTGAGGCCCGGGCAGTCCTTCAGGCTCCGAAAAAGCCTTCGCCGATTGTGGGCACTTCAGCGTAATGTGCACCGGATGCCTGTGAACCTATCACCTCAAACTGGGCAAAGAGCTCCTCGCTATACCAATTGCGTTCTCGAGTAAGCTTCACGATGTCAGCATGTACTGTGTTTTTGTAGGCCGCATTCATCAGGGCCTTGCGCGACTCCCACATGCTCACAGTGGCCTGCATGAAGAGCGGATACTCCCCGATGCCCACCCGGTGCATCACCCCCTCTGCCTCGCTCATGAAGCGGCTCGTACGGGGCACGTGCTTCCAGAATTCCAACAAGCGCGCAGCTCGTATGGTGGCTCTGGTGAGCACCACCAATGGGCCCTCAGAATCCATAGCTTGCTGCTGATCAAAGGGCTGCACCCCACCCCAAGCTCCCTGTGCCCGGGTAGGTCTCAGCACGAAGTGAAGGTATTCTGAGGCATGCTGCCTGTACCAGAGCATGGCTTTGCTACTGCAAAAATAGTCCCGCGCATGCTCCTCACTGTCCCAAAGCATGATAAATGCATAGCGCTTGAAATCAGGCCATATGCTGAATCCATTGCCTCCGCCTACGCCCATGGCCCTGCCGAGCTGCAGCCCCTTGGCCTCCTCCCACAGTGCATCTGAGCGCCCCACGTTTTTAAAGGCCTCGAAAGCCGCACGGCCGGAGCTGAATACACATTCGTAATAGGTACATACTTGCATGGCAATAGGCCTTTCGGCAAAGGTATGGCTTCTGCACCTCAAGACAGGGGCGCAATCTGGCATTTGCAGTATTCAGCTTTTGAACAATTTGGGAAAAGCTATGTTTTGACAGAAATAGAGCACATGAGAAGCTACCCAGATGAAGAATGGAAGGAGATTGCTTTTGCAGAGGGAGCCCTTCGCAAGAAATACGCTATCTCCAATTATGGACGTCTGCTGAGCTTTTCGGATAAAATCTCTCAAGGCAAATTGCTCAAAGGTGGCCTTTTGGGCGGCTATCCCACCTTCGTATGTCGGCCTCATGGCACCTCTAAGACTTTTTACCTGCACAAACTGGTAGCGCAGTACTTCATTCCCAAAGACAATGAGGAGCAAAAAAGCGTAATTCACTTGGATTACAACAAAAAGAACAACCATGTGAGCAATTTGCGCTGGGCTAGCAAGAGGGAAGTCGAAGTGCATCAGCAGCAGAGTCCCCTGGTAAAGAAAAGCAGGGAGAAGCGGCGCAATCAAAAACCCCGCAAGGGCCATAAGCTCAGCGCTACGGATGTAATTCGTATCAAGAGGCGCATTTTCGATCCCAATCGAAAAACCCGCATGAAGATCATCGCCAAGCAGTTTGGCATATCTGAGATGCAGCTATACCGCATCAAATCGGGTGAGAACTGGAGCCACATCAAAGCGCCTATTCCACCCAATGGCCAGAAGAAAGCCTCAACTGAGAAAGAAGCCCGGAAGGACAAGAACTAAGATCCTCTGCAGAATCGGGCCACAAGACGGGAATCAGGCTTTGAGAAAAGGAAGTCTCAGGCTGCGCAAGTCTTGGTTTACATCTATCTTAAGCCCTCGAATGCCAACCGCAGCCGCGGCCTGCAGATCGCGCATCTTATCGCCCACCATAAATGAGGCTTCGATATCGACCGCGTGGCGGGCTACGGCCTTCTCAATCATGGCGCTGCCCGGCTTTCGGCATAGGCAGCGGCTGCTCACCTCATGATGCGGGCAAAAGTAGGTTTCTATATAATCGATACCTGCATCGATAAAGGCAGAGCGCATATAGCGATCAATTTCGAGGAAATCCTCCAGACTGTACCTTCCCTTGGCTATGCCCCCCTGATTGGTAATCACCACAATACCATATCCCTCACTTGTCCACTTTTTTAGGGTTTCTATCACGCCGGGCAGGATGGTAAATTCTTGTAGGCTGCAGGTATAATCGCCGGGATCGTGGTTGATTACCCCATCCCTGTCCAAAAAGGCCACTTTTCGCATATCAGTCTCGCAATGTATAGGTCGCAAAGGTACGGTCTCGAAAGAAAATGAGCACCCGCTCGATTTCCTCCTCCCGGCCTTCCATGGCCCCAATGGCCCCTTTGAGCACATCGGGAGCTGCAGAAGGCCGCTCGGCCTTGGCATCCTTTGGGGTGGCCGCTTCCGTCTTTACGGGCGCAGATGCCTTGGGCCCCGGAGCAATTCCCGTAATGAGCCAGCGGGCATCAACCCTCGGAAAGTGATGAAGGATTTTTTCCAGCAAATCGAGGGAGGGCTTATTGCGACCGTTCAGGATATGAGAAATACTCGAACGCTGCACTCCGAGCACATCGGCAAAGGATGAAGCCGTATGCTGATTGACCTTGATAATGGTGGCGATGCGATCTGCTACATTCATGCTACAAATGTAAAAACTCCTCCGCTCCAACAGGAAAGAAAATGCGCATTTCTCCCCCTTATCAATTCGACAAATTGCCAAAGTGTTACTTTATGTGAACTGCTCTATATGCACATTATGAGCTTATTGAAAATATCATTCAATTCATGCACATTTTGATTACAGATGTAACATTTCTCTTTGATTTTTGCCCGACGAAAGGCTGCTTTGCGGGGCAATGGCTGTTTACACATGTAGATATTTAAGCCTCTGGGAGCAGGCTTTTTCAGATGTACCCGACATACATTTCCGAGTCCAAGCCCAAGTCCATGCCCCCAGCCCCTAGCCCGCAGCCGGTCATTGAGCACCCGTCCGAACGCGCAGCGGGCGGGCCTGCCCGACCGCCTATATGTGAGACAGGCGGGTATGCGCAACGGGCAGCCTTGAGCTTAGCGACTACAGAGGCGCGATTTAAAAAAATACATCGCAAGTGCGCAACACAAATGAGCCCTGAAAGGGCGACAATACGCCAGCCCAGGGTGCTAGCCCTGGGCTAATGGTCGCGTGAATTATAAAGGCCTTGGCGACATTTTTGCTCTGCAAAAATGATGACAAGGCCCTAGCCCATAGCCGCTAAGCATGCGGCCTCTAGCGCCTGAAAATTTTATCAAAACCCATAATCACAATATTTCCCCATACAATCACAGAAGCCCTGAAATCAATACTTTCTCCAATTTCAACATTCCTGCCCGGGCTAAACAATGAAGCCCATGCGGCGTTCTGCCTATGTGAAAACAGAATCGATCTTACTGGAGCACGCGCAGGAATTCCTCCTGCCCTACTTCGAGCACAAGCAATACGCATTGCTCCCGGGCACAGCCCAATACCGCCGCAAGACCTCCTTTGGCCATGCCGGGGTGATCGTGAGTGCTATGGCATCGGATGAGTATGTGCAGCTTCGCCTCCACCTGGGTGTGCGGCAGGATTTGCTCGAGAAGGCACTTATAGGCACCTTTGGCCAAAGCAGCTATTACAGCAATGACAGCTACTCCCTGCTCATAGACGCCCGCTTGATCGATCCCTTGCTAAGCGCTCTGCCTCAGGATTTCCGCATCGATGAGCGGCTCAATGAACGGGTGGAAGAGCGCTGCGAGGCCTTCATCCGCTTTATGGACGACAAGGGCTTTGCCTTCCTCGACAAATACCGTAAGTTGAGTGCCATCGATCGTTTGTACAATGAAAAGCCCAGGTTATCGGCGCGCTGGTGCAATCACCATTACCAGCGCTGCTTCAGGGGAATGACAGCCGCATTCATCCGGCATAGAAGCGATGTATCCGCACTCTACGCCATGCACAGAGACTACCTGATCCAAAGGGGCTATGAGGGGCAGGTGCTTCAAAAGTTTGAACGTAACTTTGCCCTGCAGGAAAAGCTCTCATTCAACTGATCTACACATGCCCCGAAAAGCTGAAAAGCCAGGCAATACAGCAGATAAGCCATCCGAATCAATGCAAGAAGGGAAAGCAAAGGAAGAAGAATCGCCCGTGGTGAACCCCATCGACCCCGATAAGATCACCGACAGACCCGGGCACCTGCCCTACCCCCACCACATCGGAAGCCCGGCATTTGTGCCCAATGAGAGTGGCGCGATCAAGAAGAGGGCCTTTCGTGTGATGCACGAGCAGAGCGATATGCAGCTGGCGCAAATCAAGGAACAGATTGACCTGCTGGCCGCTCAAGCACGGAAGATCCAAGAGCGTATCGAGGTATCAAAGGCCGTATACGGTGCCGAAATGTCTTTCGAACCCCTTGTGGGTGAAATCTATTACCTCTACGCACGTCGTGAAAATGAATTTGTGCTATCCATGGTGCCCAATGATCAATGGGGCAAGAAACTGCCTTTTGAGCATTTTGTGGCCACAGTACGTCTTTTGGCAGATCACACTTGGGAAGTACTGGAAAAGCCCGAATCAGCTGATTAAGGTCTACATACCCCGCTAATAGCCATTATGTTCACAGCCCTAATCCCCTTCTTTCAGGCAGCGCACAGAGAAGCCATCGCGCTTGGCATCCCTACCGGTGATGAAGCGGGAGCTCCCATACACAAGCCGCCTTGCAAAACCGCGCAGGGGATGCTGCTCGGTGCTGGTCCAGAAAAATCCAATAAAGTCTGCGTAGAGGAATGATCCCTCAAAATCGCGGAAGCCACCGGGCAGGGCGGTGAAGCCCGTGCTGTTGTTGAGATCGGGTGCATTGCCCACAGCACCGGGATTGATGGATTCCAGCCACCAATCAGCAGCGGCGAGCGACTTGGCGATGCGGTTGCCACTCACGCTATCGCTGTAATTGAATCCATTCAGAATCAGAAAATTCTCAAGTTCCTGAAAATCATCATCTGTCGGCACTCTCCATCCTGCAGGACAAAGTCCGCGCTCGTCTACCACGGCAAACCAATTGTACAATTTGCCGTAAAGGCTGCCATAGGTCTCAGCATCATTGTTGTAATAGCACCATGCAGGTGCTCCCTCTACATCTTCCCAAGCCGTGAAGCTCTCCACAAGAGGTATCTCTTCCCCATTGTCAAAGGTGGCAGTATTGAGGTTTTCAGACATCCAGCATTGCCCGCCTATTTGCACAGTGCTGTACCCATTGCCCTCTAAATCCACCACCTGAGCCGGACATGAACCCTCATCTCCTATCACAATAATATCCACCACATTGGAATAAGATACACAAGGCACATCGCTGCCAAAACTCAATTCGAGCAGGTCTAAATTGGCCCCTATGGCAGCATGCACGGCCTTATAATTCCCTACAGGCAGTCCATCCAAGGAAAAACTGCCCACCATACTCTGCTGAATCAAGGTAGAAAAATCCTCATTCAGGAGCAGCCAACGGCGGAAGTCACCGGAAGCATTCTGCACTTCGAAGTCTATACTACCACCGCTCAAAGTGATGGGGCCTTCGGGGCTAATGCTTCCGCCATCAAGAAATTCTGTCTTTACCGATAAGGTATTGGATAGACCGAAGCAACCACTGAGTTGGGAGGCATTTTCCACACCGGAGAGCACAGATATATCGTCCACAAAGACATGGGCCAGGACATAATTGCCTGGAGGAAATGCCGAAAGATCGAAGACTCCGCTCTGGTTTTGCGCCAGCACATTGAGGCTGCCGGCCTGCAGGAGTCCAAATCTTCCCAAATTTCCACTGCCTCCATCCAACTGCAACTGCACCAAGGCAGCTTCACCGCTATTGAGACAGAAATAGTCCGATCCATTGAGGCTGATCGTTCCGCCCTCAACCTGGCAATCTTCGCTTTTGGGTGCGGAGGCCATGACATCTGCATCGGGCAGCAATAGCCTTGGCTTTACTTCGTAGCAGCCATCGCCCGAGCGGCATTCCACAGCAATGATGGCGGCATCGGCAGCTGTGGGCATGGAAAGGCTTTTGGTCTCATCAGCGGCGCTTGACAGGCTTTCAGATGGCAGCAGCTGACCATTGATATTCAGGCGGCAGTGGCTATCCTCCAGCATATCGGGTATGTTCTTCAGGTACACGCGTGTGCCCTTAAAGAGCATCTCCACTTCCTCCAGCTCCTGCTTCGCTGTCACATCCACAAGCTTGGCCTTGCCATATACAAAGTCTTCGCACTTGCTGTCATAGGACTTCAAGCGGTAGTATCCGCTCGAAGCCACTTTTGCCGAAAGGCTACAGGTGACGCCCCTGCAAATGGGTATCCATCGCTCCCCATCGGGCGAAAACTCCCAGCTCGCCGACTGCCCATGCTCTTCTGCCGCGGTGAGCACAAGCTCCTCTCCCTCACATAGGGTCAAATCCTGAGCATGGCTAGGCGAGGCCACAATAAATAGCCATATGAAAATCCCTAAGCCCAGGGGCTTAAATGCCATGAGGGCTGAGCCGGGCCTTGGGAAATAGCTGTATATGTGCCCTGCAGCCATGTGGATTACTCGTCTTTGATGCAACGGATAGAGTATCCGTTGAGTTTGTGATGCTTGGTCAAAGCTAAGTTTTCAAGGTCGAAGAAGAGACGCACCCTCCAGGCAAAATTCTGATTGCTCTGCTCAGCTGCCCAGAAATTGGCAAAACTGTTCTGCCCGTAATAAGCGCCAAAGCGGGTTCTGTTGCCAGCTGCAAGGGCTGTAAATCCGGTGGAATTGGTGGCGCCCAGGTTGGGTGCATTGAATCCCTCGACGGCCTTGAGGTGGGCCCCGGCATTGTTGTCATTGCCATCGGCATTGGGATCGAGGTAGTTTACCAGGTCATTCCACACATCGAGCTCAGGTATACGCCAGCCCGTGGGGCACAGGCCGCTGCTGTCGTTTACAGCATACCAGTTGTAGAGCTTACCGAACACTTCATCCTGAGCCGGATCATTGTTGAAGTGTACCCAGCTACCGGTTT
>SLDS01000116.1 GCA_007125175.1 Flavobacteriales bacterium | reverse complement strand
GGTGCTTAGTTCATTTTTCAGCCCGGTATGTCCAATCGCATCGCGAGTTGTGTCAAGGGCTGAAATATTACACTCGCCATGCCCGTCTGGGACCTGACGATCCCTTGATTGAGGAATGTTTACATCGAAAAATTCCAAAGGAATATAATCTCTCTGGTTTAATCACTTAATTATCAGAAAAAAAATCGTCACGTCGAGTGATTTTTCAGGCTTGTTCCAGCAAACCAATACCACGAAAAGGCTGCTGCCTGAAAAATTGTATCGAGACGCGAAGAGGATATTCGTTTTCAAGCCATCTCGATAAATTTTTTTTGGCCGCGAAGTACCGGAGCAGATGAAGATCAGCTACGGCCAAAAAAAACACTCGATGTGACGATTCGGTTATTGAGGAGTGTTTACATCGAAAAATTCCTAGGAAATGTAATCTCTCTGGTTTAATCACTTAATTATCAGAAAAAAATCGTCACGTCGAGTGATTTTTCAGGCTTGTTCCAGCAAACCAATACCACGAAAAGGCTGCTGCCTGAAAAATTGTATCGAGACGCGAAGAGAGGAATTCGTTTTCCAAGTATCTCGATTACAGGGCTCTCGATTATTGCGCTTCGCTCCATGAGACGCTTTGTAATGTATCCACTGCGTGGATGGCGCTCAGATCATTTTTCAGCCCGGTACGTCCAATTGCATCGCGAGTTGTGTCAAGTGCTGAAATATTGCACCCGCCATGCCCGTCTGGAAGCTGACGATCGTAGCGAATTTGGTACAGTTCTCTATACAAAAAGCGGATAAAGCCTGCTCATTTCCCGACGCGGAGTATTTGCCGAAAGGCTAAAAATACCATCATGACCCTCTGGGCCATTGTAGACGATGAAGACCGTGAATCACAGCACCTACCTCATTCGCCTCGTACAGCTTCTTCGAGGTCAGCACTTTCCTCCTCGCTAAACAGGCGACTCTTGATCACAAATCTTTTCCCGTAAGGGATATCCAAGCTGAAGCTTGAGCCGCGACCTTCAGTGCAGTCCAGCGTGAGGTGGGTATGCTTCCAATACTCAAATTGCGAGGCACTCATAAAAAATTCGCAGCCGTGCACCTCACCGAGGCGCACATCTGAGGGGCCTGTTTTGAAATCTCCTTTCGGAAAACACATGGGCGTAGAGCCATCGCAGCAGCCCCCGCTTTGATGAAACATCAATTCCCCGTGATCAGCGCGTATCTGATCGATCAGGTTTTTTGCTTCTTCTGTGATTCCTATTCTTTTATGTGGCATGGTGGATGGTTTATTCTGGGTTTACAATTTGGCTTTTGGGTCAATGGCGCTTCATTTTTACATTTCTACATTGCTTGCGCCTGGGCTCTCATTATCCGCCCATTCTTTTGCAAGGCTGTTTCGCAAGGAAAAGACTGCAAGAATGATCTAAAAATAAAAAAAGGTCTCGCCACCACAATCGTGACGACGAGACCTTATGCTTGAGCTGATGATCAAAAGAATCCCAGCTTATTCTTATCGTAAGAAATCAGCATATTCTTGTTCTGACGGTAGTGGTTGAGCATCATCAGGTGATTTTCTCTACCAAATCCCGAAGCTTTGTAGCCTCCAAAAGGGGCGTGTGCGGGATAAGCGTGGTAGCAGTTCACCCAAACCCTACCGGCCTGTATGGCTCTTGGCACTTGATACAATTCATGGGCATCGCGGCTCCACACTCCGGCACCAAGTCCGTAGAGGGTGTCATTGGCGATTTCGATGGCTTCCTCGGTGCTCTTGAAGGTGCATACTGAAGTCACCGGACCAAAGATTTCTTCCTGAAACACGCGCATCTTGTTGTGTCCTTTCAGGATTGTAGGCTGTATGTAGTAACCTGTTTCCAAACCGCTGTTGAGGTTGGCAGGCTTGCCTCCGGTGAGCACTTCGGCGCCTTCTTGCTTACCAATGTCCAGGTAGTTCATCACCTTGTCAAATTGGTCTTTGGATGCTTGGGCACCCATCATCACCGTTTTGTCCAGTGGGTTGCCCATCTTGATGGCTTCGGTACGTTGTATCACACGATCCATGAAGGCATCGTAGATTTTTTCATGCACCAGCATACGGCTCGGGCAGGTACATACCTCTCCTTGGTTGAGTGCGAAGAGTACTGCACCTTCGATGCACTTGTCGAAGAAGGCATCATCCGCATCCATGATCGATGGGAAGAATACATTGGGTGACTTACCACCCAGCTCCATGGTCACAGGGTTCAGGTTTTCTGAAGCGTATTGCATGATCAGGCGCCCTGTGGTCGTTTCGCCGGTGAAGGCTACCTTCTGGATGCGCGGCGATTGGGCCAGCGGCTTACCGGCCTCGGGGCCAAATCCGTTTACCACATTTACCACTCCGGCCGGCAGGAGGTCTCCTATCAGCTCCATGAGTACCATGATGGATGCTGGCGTTTGCTCAGCGGGCTTGATCACTGTGCAGCAACCGGCTGCGAGCGCCGGAGCCAACTTCCAGGTGGCCATGAGCAATGGGAAATTCCAGGGAATGATTTGTCCAACCACGCCTATGGGTTCTTTGATATTCATGGACACGGTATGCTCATCGTGTTCGGAAACTGTACCTTCTTCGGCGCGAATGGCAGCGGCAAAATAGCGGAAGTGATCCACCACCAGAGGAAGGTCGGCATTCAGGGTTTCTCTAACGGCTTTACCGTTGTCAACGGTTTCTACCCTTGCCAGAAATTCCAAATTCTCCTCGATCCGGTCCGCAATCTTGAGCATGATATTGCTCCTGTAGGTTGGGCTGGATTTTCCCCAGGTCTCGAAGGCTTTCAGCGCTGCGTCTATGGCTTTGTCAATGTCGGCAGCCTTGCCTCGAGCCACTTTCGTAAATGGCTTTCCATCAATGGGTGAGATGGCTTCAAAATATTCTCCCCCCTCGGGAGCTACCCATTCACCACCGATGTAGTGTTCGTATTTTTCTTTGAATGATGGCCTCTGGAGCACATTGCTGCTCGGGGCTTCTGCTGTTTGTGTAGACATAACATTAATTTTAGTGAGATTCAAAATTGATAAGAATGGTCAGGAATGTATTGAACACAAATCGCAATGATTAGCACAATCGTATCATTCTTTCGAAAAAGCTGTTAAGGAAGGACTGCTGGTGTACAAAAAACACTTATCTTTAGGAGATGCTATCAGGAATTAATCTAAAGGAAAAGCACAAGATATTCAGCAAGCCCAAAAGCGAGATTGAGCACCGTACTTCTCATCCCGCCGATCATGCTGTACTGAATGTGTTTGAAACGCGTCGGGTAACCGAAAGCTTCGATCTGCAATTTGACAGCCCCGTCGTGGTGAGCATGATCCAAGGCAAAAAGATCATGCACCTGCACGAGCGCGCTCCATTTGCTTTCGCTCCGGGGCAAACCATCGTCATGCCACCCTCCGAATTGATGTATATCGATTTTCCCATAGCTACACCTGAGCAGCCCACGCAGTGCATGGCCTTGGAGATCAGTCGTGGATTCGTGAAGAATACCATGGAATGGCTGAATGAATTTTTTCCCAAGCAGGATGATGGCAAGTGGGAGTGGAGCAAAGACAATTTCCTCCTGCTCAACAATCACAATGTGCAGGAAAGCCTCAACAGGCTGGTGCGCGTGATGGTGGATAATGACTACGGAAGGCAGATGCGCGCCTCCAATACCACACGAGAATTGATCGCCAGCTTGATGCAGACCCATGCACGCTATTTTCTGCTCAAGAATATCAACAAGCTTAGTGCGCGCAATCGCCTGGCCCATGTGCTGCAGTACATACGCAGCAAGTTGAGCGATCAACTGAGTGTAGACGAGCTAGCCGCACAGGCATGCCTTTCGAGGGCTCAGTTTTTCAGGGCCTTTCAGCGGGAGATTGGGGAGACCCCCGTCCAGTTTATCAATAGGGAGCGGGTCGAAAAAGCCAAAAAACTCATGCTTCACGAAGGCCGTTCTGCCACACAGGCCTGCTTCGACTGTGGCTTCAGCAGCCTCAATTATTTCTCCCGTCTTTTCAGGCAACTGGAAGGAAAGAGCCCAACAAAGTGGCTGAGCGAGCAAACGCAAGCCTCTTTGGCCTAGAAGGATTCAGGCAGCTATTCCCGGCAGTGAAAATAGATCAATTCGCTGAGTGAAATCCAATGGTATTGCCTTCGCAGTCCATCGCGATCGAGCAAAATCCGTGCTCACCGATGGCCATTTTTTCCTGTAGCAATTGCCCTCCGGCTTCTTCCACTCTGCCCGCTTCTTTTGCGCAGTCTTCGCAGCTAAAGTAAGCAATGGTGCCATTGCTTCCCGGCTTCATGGTCTCGCTCTTACACAGGGCTCCACTGATGTTGCCCCCATTTTCGTCCCATGGAAAACTGAGCATTTCAAGGTCGCCGGCATCCCCCGGGGTTTCCATGGGAATCATTTTTATTTGTAGCACTTTCTCGTAAAATTTGCGTGCGCGGTCCATATACTCCACATAGATTTCGATCCATGTGAAGGGGTTTTTGCTCTGTGAGTTCATCTTGATTTTAGGTCTTGTTTGGTGCTTAAGGTTCTCAGCACGAATTTAGCATTTATCCCTATTCAGTGGGCTTCGATTCTGCATTGTTAGATTGCGCTCAGTCTGCATATTTCAGTGCGAAAAGAAGGCACGAGATCACACTTTGAGCCCCAGCAGGCATAATTTTAAGTGTGCATGCGATGCGCTGGCAATTAGGTCAGGCGATCTTTGTAATTACTTTCGATATAGTTCAAAATGGATTCAACTTCCCTTTGCACTTTTTGATAAACCACACGCATGTTCAATATCAGAATGTAGGCAAATTCGAGTCGATTGCCTGTAGCCCTATCGTGAATGAAAGCATTGATACCTTCGTAATCAGTAGGCTGCAGCCCGCGCTCTGTGAAGGGTAAGGCGTCGAAGAGTAAATCGCTCAAGGTATTCGAAAAGTATTCGGAATGGAATTCAATAATGAATTTGACATTTTGGTAATCCTCTTCATATAAGCGCATTACTTTACTCAGCAGGGCCCGATCTTGCACCCTGTCCAGTTTGGATTGCACAGTAAGCTGCATGTAGGCCGTGCGATTGGGATTGAATGTAAAAACATTGAGAAAGCCATACATGCTGCGGGTGAATTCTTGCAGGCCTACACTGTCTTCGATTGACTCCGCATTCACATAGTCATTAAAGGCCTCCTCTACTATTTTGATTTCTTTAAGGCCTTGGGCTATGAGTGCAGTATCCAATCTTAGATCCTCATAAAGTTGAAGAATCACTGTAGCCTCCTCTTTGCTGTATTGGCGGTTTTGCCGATAGTCATTGATCAGGAAGCTGATCATAATACCGATCACGAGGACGAGTATTTCTCTCAAGAATCCTCCCGCACGGCCCCATCCAGTTGCAAGTCGCCACTTTTTGTCATTTACCTTCCCGGACATTTCGCGTTCTTATGGAATTGCTGCGCTTTTCTTTTTGCCGCAAGGCAGGGCCTCCAGGCACCAACCGAATGGCAAAGGGGGTGATCATGATACATCGATTTTGGAAATTTGCTCCAACACCTGCTCGATTTCTTCAGCCCTTTGGGTGCCTATGAGCAATTTCTCTCCATTCTTAAACTCCAGCTGCAAGCCCATCCTGCCGGATATGCTCAATGCTTTGCCGATCTGAGCGTCGCCATGCCGCCAGCCCCAACCGCCATACTCAGAGATAGGGTTATACTCTCGAATATAGCTCCTTGCAATGACCTCCCAGGCATGCTTTGAATAGCGCAATTCAAGGGGAAAGAACCTCACGTAAACACCTTCCCTTTTGATGGCTGTCTCCAATCGAAAGCTGTACATGCCCAAAATGAGCAGAAGGCTGAGGCCGACACCCCACTTGAGCCCGGCATTGCTCATGGGATTGTTGCCAAAGTCTTGTTCCAGTATAATTTGCATATAGCTGCCAAATGCGAAGAGCCCGAAAAGGCCCAGGAGGATCAACCACAGCCACCACTGCCGGAAGGCCTGCCGCTCTGTAAAAAGCAATTGTTCAGTCATTTGCAAGGTATTAATATCTACAATTCATTGCTGCTCGAAGAAATGGAGTGAATCGATTTGATGAATTTTCGCCAATACATCACCCTTGTTTTCCGATTGGCCATTTCAGCTCCTAATATAGTGCAATTGAGTATGCCCGCTATCAATTCCTTAAAAAAAAATCCGACCTTGCGATAGACCCAATCAATACCGGCTAAGTGCCTTGCAGTGCCAGCAGATCAGCTCGAGCTGAGAGGGCAGTGGGAGCGCGCAATGCCCGGTATGGGCAGCTCAAAAGAGCAGCGGCACGAGCAGGTAGGCGTAAAGGCTGATTAGGGCGATGCTGATCAGATTCAGCCAAAAGCCCGCAGTCACCATATCCTTCACCCGGAGAAAGCTGCCGGCAAATACGATGGCATTGGGAGGTGTGGCAATGGGCAGCATAAAGGCACAACTGGCACCGAGGGTGAGGGGGATGGCCAGCTCGAGGGCATCGCCACCCAAGGCAGGCGCCACGCCTATCACCACGGGCAGCAGCAGGGATACCATGGCCACATTGCTCATCACTTCCGTGAGAAATACGGCAAGCGCAGTGATGATCAAAATCAGCACAATCCAATCCATATGCGAAAACTCCATGATGGCTTCGCCCACCAGTGCCACCACCCCTGTGAGCGACATGCCCATGGCGATGGAGAGTCCCCCGCCAAAGAGCAGGAGGATGTCCCAGGGCATGCGCTGCATATCGGGCCAGGTCATCAATGCCTGCTTCTCCCTATCCCGGATCATAAACAGTGCGATGGCACCCGCAATGGCAATAAGGGCATCTGAGAGAAAGGAAAGCCCGGGCAGCCCTGAGAGCGGTGCACGGAGTATCCAGAGCAATGCCATGCCGGCAAAAACCATCCCCACGCGGCGCTCTCCACTCTTGGGCATGCCCAGTTGGGCGAGCTGATTTGAGATCATCTCATCGATGCCTTGCATCTTGAAACTCGGTATGCGAAAAAGCAGGCGCGTATTCACGAATAGGATGACAGCGAAGAGCACTGCAGCCAGAGGCAAGGCAAATCCCAACCACTGCGCAAATCCGATTTCATAGCCGAGCTTTTCGCCCACCACGCCCGCGAGCACCAGATTGGGTGGCGTGCCGATGATGGTGGCTGTGCCCCCCACATTTGCCGCAAAGGCCAGACCCAAAAGCAGGCTAACCGCAAAGCGCCGCTGTACATCGGGCAGTGAAAATTGCCCTTTGAGCAAGCCTATCACCGAAACCCCGATGGGGAGCATCATCACCGTGGCGGCTGTATTGCTGATCCACATGCTGAGTATGGCTGTGGCCCCCATGCACCCTGCAATGACGTGTACGGGCTTGGTGCCGCTCAAGCGGAGAATGTGCAAAGCGATGCGGCGGTGAAGCTTCCACTTCTCGATGGCCAGACCCAGCACAAATCCCCCGAGAAAGAGGTAGATGATGGGATTGGCATAATTGCCTGCCGTGGCCTTGATGTCGGCGATGCCAAAAGCCGGGAAGAGCACAAGTGGCAGCAGGGAAGTGGCACCGATGGGAATGACCTGCGTGCTCCACCACACGATCATCCACAGCACCGTACCTATGGCCGCACTTTGCGCAAGGGTGAAAGGCAAGACCATCACGGCGATGAGGAGAAGCGCCGGACCGCTGAGGAGTGTGAGGCTTTTTTTCACGCAGATTATCCTTACAAAGGCTCCGAAAGTAAGCAAGAAAGATTTGCACCGAAAGGCGAGGCGCTGTCAAATTCATTGTAAGTATCGCCGTACTTGAGGTTCATAGTATTGATTCAGAGAGCTTGAAAGCCTTTTCGGAGCCCGACTCATATTTTTTTGCTATACTCACGCCAATCCAATCTTGCCAGCCATGGATCCTACCCGCGTTTTGCTCAGCTTTAAGAAGCATGTGAAGGAATGGAAAAGAACCATCGATAAGTACGAAATCGATGATTTGTCGAGAAAACCCGGAGCCACTTCATGGTCTCTGGGACAGGTCTGCATGCATGTGATCGTACTTCACGATATTTTCTACATGCACAATGTCTACTTGTGTCTCGATCAAAAGGAGGGAGCCTCAGTGCAAGGGGAGGGGAAGAACCTGATGGGCCGCATGATTTTTTTTATGAAGTCCATACCGCCGATGAAGGTGAAGATGCCCGAGTCGGAATATTTCGACCCGCCTCAGGCCGATAGCATTGCCCAGCTCAATGATGAATTTGATCACCTGGTGAAGACCATGGAGGCGGCGGCGGAGCGCCTCCCACAAGCGGATCTGACTTTTCGCTCCCAACACCCTCTGTTGGGCAGGCTCAATGCTTGGGAATGGTATCAAGGCGCTGAGTTTCATATCAGGCATCATCTCTTGCAAGCACGCAGAATTGAAAAATTTCTTCAGAGCTCGCCGTCACGATGAAGGCCCCTTGAAAATCAAACCAAAGAGCCGAACCTTTCAGGCAGACAAGCAATGAGATGTACAGACCTACACGTAGCCTTTCGCTTGAAGGTTGAATAGGGAGGCGTACTTGCCGCCCTGCGCCATGAGCTCTTTGTGGCTTCCCATTTCGAGCAAGGCGCCATTCTCCAAAAAGAGGATGCGATCGGCCATGCGCACAGTGCTGAAGCGGTGGCTGATGAGCACCGCCGTGCGGCCCTCCATCAGTTCAGAAAATCGGATGAAAACCTCATTTTCGGCACGGGCGTCGAGGGCGCTCGTGGGCTCGTCGAGTATCATCAGTTGGGCATCGCCCATGTAGGCGCGAGCAAGAGCTATTTTTTGCCACTCCCCACCGCTGAGCTCCACGCCCCCCAGGAAGCGCCTGCCCAGCATCTGGGCATAGCCTCCGGGGAGCTTGGATATCACTCCATCGGCGAGGCTCTTTGAGGCGCTGTTGCGAATCTTCTGCTCATTTACGGCTTGCTCGATATCACCTACGGCGATGTTTTCGTCGGCCTGCAGCTGAAAGCGCTGGTAATCCTGAAAAATGATGCTCACATTGCGCCTCAGATCAGCGAGATCGTATTCAGACAGCTCACGCCCGTCGAGGAGGATGCGTCCCGAGCTGGGCTCGTAGAGCCGGGCGAGGAGCTTTACGAGCGTGGTTTTTCCCGCCCCATTCTCGCCTACCAAAGCGAGTTTTTCCCCGGCTTTGAGCTCAAAGCTGAGATTGCGCAAAGAAGGTCGAGCCGCATTGCGGTAACTGAAGCTCACATCCTCGAAGCGAAATCCCTCACGAATGGGATTGGGTACCGGCAGCTTTCCCCCGCCACGGATATTGGGCTTCATCTCAAAAAAGTCGAAGAGGTCGCTCAGATACAGAGCGCTCTCTGCGATCTGACTGAAGCGGTTCATGATACTCTGCAGCATATTGCGCATCTGCAAAAAGGAACCCGCAAGAAAAGTGAGCTGCCCCACGCTGAGTCGGCCCTCTACCGTATCGATGGCGATGAATACGTAGGCACCATAATAGGCCGCAGTACCGATCACCGAGAGGGCGCTTCCCCAGAAGGCCCTGTTTACCGCCAGCTTTCTATTGGCGTGGTAGTAGGCCATGGCGAGCCTTTCGAAACGTTGGGCCAGAAAGTCTTGCAAGCCAAAAATCTTGATTTCCTTGGCGCTTTCATCGCTGGCACCGATGTAGCGCAGGTAGTCGAGCTCGCGGCGCTGAGGTGTCCAACTGCGCGTGAGGCTATAGCCGGCTTCGCTAAAGTGGGTCTCTCCCAGGAAGGAGGGCAGTATGGCGATCAGTAGAATGAGCAGCAGGATGGGCTTAAATGCAATCAGCCCTGCGGCAAAAAAGAGGATGGTGAGCATTTCCTGCACCTGGCTCAGCACCTGACTCATCAATACCGTTCGGGAATTTGTTTGTCGCCGGGCCCTTTCCAGCTTGTCGTAAAATTCACTGTCCTCAAACTGATCGAGATCCAATGTGGCCGCGTGGCGGATGAGTTTTACGGAAGTGCGGTTGCTGAATAGGTCGCCGAGCAAACTGTCCAGTAGGGTGATGCCTCTGTTGATCAGATCACTCACAATGGCCAAGCCAAACTCCATGGCGAGGTAGATCCAGATAAGCCTAAACGAAGCCTCATCGGCATTGATCTGTGCAATGATCTCGTCGATGATCAGCTTGCCCACCCAAAGCATGGCCACAGGTATGGCGGCTCTCAGCACACGCAGCAAGATGTTGACCAGCGCCATGGGAGGGCTGCATTGCCATACCATCTTAAGGAAGGGCGGTATATTGCGAAAAGCACTGATCCGCTCCTGAAGGCTAAGGCTTTTCTCGGCCTTGCCCCTGGCATCGCTGCCTCCCTTCTGCGCGCGCCCTGCTTTCTTGTTTGGGCTTCCAGCTTTTGCCATAAGGCAAATGTAGAGCAAATGCCTCTCTGAATACCTGCGAAACAATCAATTCTTCTTACATTAGCATGCCAAGAAAAATAGGATTGCCGTGTATCTGAAAGAAAACTTACGCTACCTCCGCAAGCGAGAGGGACTTACCCAGGCTGCATTGGCCTCCCGCTTGGGCTTGAACCGGCCGGTAATCGGGGCCTATGAAGAGGGACGCGCGGAGCCTCGCCTACAAACCCTGCAGCATATGTCTCAGTTTTTCTCGGTGGGCATTGATGATTTTCTCAATCGGGATTTGGCTTCGGGTGCCGCTGTCGACATGAAGGGAAGCGGCTTGAGGGTGCTTCCCATCGTAACCGATGCCAGCGGTGAGCAGGAGCGTGCAGTGCTCGTGCCAGTGAAGGCCGCTGCGGGCTACCTCTCAGCCTATGGCGATATGGACTATATCGGTTCCCTGCCCAGCTTTAGCCTACCTTTTCCCGAATTGCCCGCTGACCGAACCTACCGGGTCTTTCAAATTGAAGGGGAGAGCATGCTGCCCATTCCACCCAGAGCCTATGTGGTATGTGAATACCTACAAGATTGGAATGCCATCCGCTACAATGAGTGCCATGTATTGCTTACGCAAAATGACGGTGTTGTTTTTAAGCGCATTCGGCCGCGTGAGGATGGCAGCGCTTTCGTCCTGCATTCTGACAATCCCGACTACAACTCCTACGAAGTAGAAATGCAGGAGGTGCTCGAAGTGTGGAAGGCAAGGGGTTTCTGTTCTTTTGATTTGGATGGCTTCTCCGGCTTCTCTGCGGGCCACACGCGAGACATCATCAATAGGCTGGACAGGATTGAGTCAGCATTAAAGGTTCCTGATACGCCCGATCACTGATAATTGATCAAAGCGGCACTGCAAGTGTTCGGCTCCTCAGGGCTCGATCTATTTTTGATCCAACTAAATTCGTGAAGTGTATCTTTGGTGCATTCCTTTTTTAAAATTCAGGGACGGCATGATCATAGACGTACATACCCATCTCAACAATTACCACGAAGAGCGCGTGGTTTCCATACAGGATTGCCTGGACAAGCTGCACGCCGATATGAAGGCGAATAATGTGGCCTGTTCCCTCGTGCTCACTTCCTACAAGGTCACCGAGCACCGACCCAGCACCACTTCGGTGATCGAGGCCACCCGGCACATGAAAGATATTTTTGTGGTGGCCGGCATCAGCTATCTAAATTACACGGAGAAAGACCTGCGCGAGCTGAGCGCATACCTCCGCGATGGACTCGTTAAGGGCCTCAAGCTCTATCCCGGCTATGAGCCCTTTTACCCCTATGACAAGCGCCTGAAAGTGGTGTACGACCTGGCCATTGAGTATGATGTGCCCGTCATGTTTCACTCCGGTGATACCTATGCTCCTCAGGGCAAGGTGCGCTTCTCGCATCCCCTGCACATTGATGATGTGGCTGTTGATTACCCGGAGCTCAAGATAGTGATATGCCATGTAGGCAATCCATGGATCATCGATTGCATGGAGGTGGTGTACAAAAATGCCAATGTGTACGCCGATATCAGCGGTCTGGTGCTCGGCGAGTTTTCCGATCAATTCGAGCGCTATATGAAAGCCAAGCTGGAGGAGATGATCCTCTTCACGGGCAATCCGCGCAAACTGCTCTTCGGCACCGATTGGCCCATCTGCAGCATGTCGTCCTACATCAAGTTTATGAAGGGATTGGATTTGTCCGATGAAAAGAAGGAGATGATGATGTGGAGAAATGCTGCAGAGCTTTTCAAAATCGACGTAGATTCACTGAAATGAGCGATATCCACCTGCAGCCCCTTGCCCGGATGTCCTGCTGCTAAGCCCTGCTCCTTACCATGCATTCCTACAATTCCGGCAACGATATTCGGACACAAAGTCAACCCTTCTGGGACTTTAACTCCCTGAGGCGGCTCTTCCGGCTTCCGGCTTACATTAGGCCCGACCGATTGTGTTGCATGCTCCCCTCTCGCGGCAGGTCTTTCCGTTGTGACCCCGGCGCTGCCGATGCGGACTCCATCCCTGTCCGGAGAAGACCTTTTGGTAGGCTATGTGCATTTGCTTGCGGAGGCATTCTGTGCATCTTGATGGGGCTTTCCGCTCCACTGCTCGCTCAAAGCTTTTGGGCGCAGACCCAAATCGGCAACAATACCAATGAATGCCTGGATGTGAGCGGAGATGCCACCGGCAATGCCCTCGCTACAGGATACTTTAGCAGCACGTCAGTGGTTTCCGGTACTTCTCTGAGCAGCAGTGGCCTCACCGATATTTTTCTCACCCGAATTCAGCCCAACGGACAGGCCTCCTGGTCGCTGCGTGCAGGCGGGCCCGGTAGCGATCGGGGCCTCAGCGTGGGCAGTGATGCCTCCGGAAATGTGTTCGTATGTGGATTCTTCACCGGTACGGCCAGTTTTGGTAGCGGGGTGAGCCTTACGGCAAATTCGAACTCGCAAGACGCCTTCGTAGCCAAGTACGACCCGAGTGGCAATGCCTTGTGGGCAAGGGCAGGAGGGAGCCCCGGCAATAGCGATAGGGCCAATGCCCTGAGCGTGGACAATATGGGCAATGTCATCATCACAGGGCAGTTTTCCGGCGAGGCAAATTTTGGTACGGAAAGCCTCAGCAGCGCAGGGGGCAATGATGTATTCATCGTGAAATACTCGGGTGATGGAGATGTGCTTTGGGCCCTTTCCGGTTCGGGCCCGGGAGCCAATCGCGGACTGGGTATCACCACAGATGATGCGGGCAATGTGTACGCCTGCGGACAGTTCAGCAATGACATCAGCTTTGACAATAGCTACAGCAATTCCGCGCTTAATGCCCTGTTTTTGGTGAAGCTCAGTGCAGGAGGCAGCGAGGAATGGATGCGTTTTGCGGTGGGAGCCACCCAAAGCATCGCCTATGATGTGGTCAGCGACGGGCAATCGGTGTTTATCACCGGTGATGGCGGAAGCAGCCTGAGCTTTGTGAATACACCCGGCAATCCTCAGATCAGCAATTCAAACGCTCAGGCAATTTTTCTGGCTTCATTTGGCGAAAGCGGTAACTACCAATGGGGCCTGAGCCAGGGCAGCAGCAGTCCGGTCTCGGCCCGTGCAATCTCCTACCGAGGGGGCGAGCTCGCCGTGGTGGGGTGGTTTGAGTGCACCATGGACGACTTCAGCGGGCTGTACGGTGAGAGCAATTTCAACAGCATAGGCTTTCGCGACGTGTTTTCCTTGCGATGCAGCAGCAGCGATGGCTCAGTGCTGTGGGCCCGCAATTTCGGATCGCACAGCAATGAGGTGGCCAGCGGGGTGCATATACTCCCCGATCAGCTTGAGGTGATCTCCGGTACCTTCACCGATCAGATGACTCTGCCCATTGCCCATGAGGGCAATACGGGATTCTCAGCCATTTCACCTACTTTCCAGCAAGTGGCAAACTACTGTGGAGACGCGCAGTACAACCAGTACAGCCAAATCTTCGGAAATCCTGTAGAGGACGGCTTTTTGCTGAAAGCCATTGACCCGGCCCGAGAGCCTTACGACTACTACCGTCGCTTTCAGGCGGGTGCCTGCGATCGATCCATTCCCCCGCTCTGCATCTATCCGGGCAGCGCTGCGAGCAATCAGATGCCCATGCCATGTCCTGAGCTCATTAGCAGCTGCAATAGCGTGGGCCTCACGGCCACCAATTACGCCAATCACCCCAGCTCCGTGATCGGCTACCAATACAGCATGGAGTGGAGTACAGGCTCATCGGGCTCAAGTATTTTTGTGAGCAGCTCTGGAAATTATTCAGTGACCATCACCAGTGATGATGCTTGCTATAGCCTGAGTACTGAGGTTCAGGTGGAAATTATCCCCTCAGCAGACCCGCCGCCGATCAGCGATAGCCAAGGGGTGAATACCGAAACGACAAGCCCAATAGCCCTTATCATCTGTCCGGGCGATTCGCTTACCCTCACCGGTCATGGCCCTATACCGGGTCAGTGGTTTTCGGGACCTTTATTGATCGCTGATGGTAGCACGGTCACTGTAAGTGCCACCGGCTCCTACACATACAGCATCACCAACAGCGATGGATGCACTTCCAGTACCTCCATCATAGTGATGCAGCAGCAGATGCCCGAAATGGTAGAAGATCCCTACCTCCTCTTCAATCAGAGTGGCGACAGCTTGAATCTTTGTGCAGGAAGCTCGATCTCAGTTTCTTTTCAAAATGGGATTGATAGTACCACCGTTGATCCTTCTGGATATCAATGGACTTGGGAGCTGAGCCCTTCAGGAGCTATTGATGGAAACTCCACCGCCGGCATTTCTGTGGATGAGTCGGGTTGGTATGTCGTCAGTGTTTTGGCTGTACAAGATGACAACCCTTGTCTGGATCAGGCGATGGAGTATTTCTTGAGCGATTCTGTCTATGTGCAGTTGCAGGATGGCATCGACTTGGAAGCGGAGCTCAACCTCGCTGGAGACTTGGGCTTGCCCGAGGCCATTTGCGAAGGCGATACCCTTGCCATCTTTATCGAAAGCAATGCGGACATCGTGACAGTATCGCCCGAAGAAGGCGCTACAATCATCGGCGATACGCTCTACGTATGGCAGAGCGGCAGTTTCACCCTCAACCTTGAGACCGGTGAGGACGCTCCCTGTCCGCAGCAGGGGAGTAGCAGCTTTAGCATTGGATCCTTGCCTTCCCCTCAAATATCGCTTGATCCCGGTGATGGCATCATCTGCCCTGGCGATAGCGTATTGCTGAGCACCAGCATACAGGGCGAGCTCACCTGGAATGGCCCCGGGGGCAGCTTCGCGGGCGATACTGCGGTATATGTGAGTGAGGCGGGCCTCTACTTTCTGGAGGTAGAGTTTTACCCTTCCTGTGGGCTGGTGAGCAATACAGTTGAGGTCACTGAGTTTTCCACGCCCTTTATCAGCGCTTCTGATGCCCTGCTATGTCCTGGTGATAGCCTGGAGCTCACAGTCTTGAGTAGCGCCGGTGCCGATATCAACTGGCTGCCTCCCCTCAGCGGCAGCGATCCCACACAGATGGTGTCTGAGCCCGGTACTTATCTCGTGGAGGTGACAGCCTGCGGTTTCACAAGTCAAATCGCTATTTTGGTAGAAAGCAGTGAAGCCGATCTCTGGATCAGTTTTGCTGACAGCGACAGCCTCTGTCTGGGCGATAGCGTCCTTGTTATGGCCAGCGAAGGATTGCTGGACTACCAGTGGAATTTCGGCTTGTCAGATAGCAGCAGCGCCTGGGTTTTTGGCCCTGATCCAGTAGAAGTCACCGCTCTGGATAGCATCGGCTGCCTGTGGGAATCCAATGTCCTCCAAGCTTTTGTGGAATTGCCACCGGATGAAGTTCCCCTTTTCATCGGCGATCCTCCATGTTTTGGTGAGCCATTGATGCTTGAACTGGCCGATGCGCAGTGGGAGGCGCAATGGCTGGGATCCGATGGAGAGAGTGTGCTGTTCACGGGTACAAGTATTTTCCTGCCCTCCTTCACCGGCGATACCATTTTCTATGCCCGCTTTGTGGGCGATCTGTGCAAGGGGCCTCTGGATTCTATTCAGCTTTCGCCAAAACCCTTTCCCGAAGAGCCGCTGGCCATCAGCGAAGACAGCATTTGCACAGGTGCCATTTTTGCCCTGGAGGTGATCAATGCACAGAGTGGGGTGCTATACATCTGGCAGACCGCTGATGGCGCATCCTTCGAGGGCGATCTCGTCGAGATCTTGGTACCCGATTCGGCCGGGGCCGCGAGCTATGCGGTCTACGCCAATCTGGATGGATGCATCAGCGATACTGTAATGGTCGAGGTGGAATTTATCCAAACCCGGAAATTGCAGCTCCCCGCAGATACCACCATTTGCCAGCAGTCGCCATTGATCTTGCAAGTCGACACACTTTTTGCCGATTACCTCTGGTCGGATGGCAGCACCGCAGCCAGTCTCGAGCTCAGTGAGGCCGGTACCTACAGCCTCAATGTAGTCGATTTCAATGGTTGCCGGTCTTTTGATGACTTCCAACTGTCGACGGTGGATTGTGAAGTCATCATACCCAATGTATTTACTCCCAATGGTGACGGCCGCAACGATCGCTGGGTCATTTCGGTGGAGCAGGCCGGCTTCTTTCGCTCCAGCGTGTACAACCGCTGGGGTGAACTCGTATTTGAGTCAGACCGCGTAGGCCATTGGTGGGATGGAGACCATTATCAGAGCGGCAAGCCCTGTCCAGAGGGTGTATACTTTTATATCGTTGAACTGCTGAGCTTCGATCAACAGGATTTTCGCGAAAGCGGGAGCCTGACACTGCTCCGCAACCGGCGACTCCGCTAGCTGTTCGTATCAAGCTGCTGCAGCTTCGAGCACCTCTTGCTGTGTTCACTGTGCAGCCACTTCCGCAAATCTGTAAATTTGGCCCATGTCCACCTTCAAAATCAATTCGAGCTTCGGCAGCATATGTTGCATT
Organism: Flavobacteriales bacterium; assembly: GCA_007125175.1. Taxonomy (GTDB): domain Bacteria; phylum Bacteroidota; class Bacteroidia; order Flavobacteriales_D; family Cryomorphaceae; genus T3Sed10-241. The sequence continues at coordinate 2,066 of SLDS01000116.1, read as the reverse complement.
GTCGCCGCGAGCCTGATGCAGGCCTGCACTGCCACTGAGGAAGACGTGAATACCCGCGAAAAATCCATGAAGGTGCAAGTCACCGCTTACAATGCCCTCCCTTCGCAAACCACTGCCATCGATCCGGAGGTGGCCGCCTGGGGCGATACCCTAAAGACCGGAATGAAAGCCATAGCGGTATCGCGTGACCTTATCCCGCTCGGCCTGAGGCGGGGTACTTCAGTGCGCATCGAAGGTCTGGAAGGGGAGTACCTCGTGCTCGATAAGATGAACCGGCGCTACAGCCGCCGCATTGACCTCTTCATGGACAAGGATGTGAAGGCGGCTAGAAACTGGGGAAGGCAAGGCCGCTGCATATACTGGGATGTAGATGTAGGAAGTCCCGAAGATGCCCGATATGAGCCTGATAGTAACGCTTGCCTGCACATGCCATAGTCCCGCCATGAGCGGCTGGTAATGCGGCAACATTTTTTGTACATTTGCGTTTGATGTACCAACATACAATTTCATGGAGACAAATACGAACAAGCAAAGGAGGAATTTTCTGGCCACTCTAGGAGCAGGTGTGGGCAGCTTGCTGGCCCTGCCTTTTGTAAGTGCAGCGCAATCCTTCCGCAGTACCCTGCGCGAGGCCTCAAGCAGCCCGCGCAAAGCGGTGAAAAAGATAGAGCCCATGGGCTTTCAATGGCCCACACGCGATCCCTTTCTCTTCTGTGTGCACCATGAGGACGATTTTCCCAAAGGCAATGACAAGCTGGGTCCGCAGGGAAGTCTCGAAGGGCGCTCCCTTGGAGACGATTTCATCATCAAGGACGGTTTTCGCATGTACCACGGCAAGGTGGTTCCAGGCTTTCCCGGGCATCCCCACCGCGGATTTGAGACCGTAACCGTGGTGCGCAAGGGCATGGTCGACCATGCTGACTCGCTCGGTGCGGCCGGGCGCTATGGCGATGGAGATGTGCAGTGGATGACAGCCGGACAGGGGGTACAGCATTCGGAGATGTTTCCATTGCTCAAGAAGGATGAGCCCAACCCCTTGGAGCTGTTTCAAATATGGCTCAATCTGCCGCGCAAGAACAAAATGGTGAAGGCCCACTTCACCATGTTTTGGTCGGAAGACATTGCCCTCTACACCCATCACAATGCCGGTGGCGAGCGCACCGAAGTAGAGATTGTAGCCGGGCGCATTGGAGAGCTGAGATCACCCGCTCCTCCACCCAATTCGTGGGCTGCCGATCCACAAAATGAAGTGGCCATTTGGAATATCAAGATGGCCCCCGGTGCCTCTTGGGCATTGCCCAAAGCATCTGCCGGGGTGAACCGCATGCTATACTATTATCAGGGTGAATCCCTTTTGGCAAATGGGCAAAAACCGGGAAAATACACCGCCATCGAATTGGAGGCGGATATGGATGTGCGTCTCGAGAATGGTGGCGAGGAAGCCAGACTGCTCTTGCTGCAAGGAAAGCCTATCGGCGAGCAAGTGATGCAGTATGGCCCCTTTGTGATGAACACCAAGGAGGAGATTCAGCAAGCCTTTCAGGATTATAACCGCACCCAATTCGGAGGTTGGCCATGGCCCCGCCGCGATCAGGTGCATCCGGCGCATCAAGGCCGCTTTGCCCGGCATTCCAATGGTTATGAAGAGCTCAAGGGATAGGGCAGGGGCTGGCCATTTTCCGCGCTAGCCACTTCTGCTTGTGTTGAATCTCTTCAATGTTCTTGGTTGTGAGACGCTTTATTAGGCTTGCATGGCTTGTTTGGCAGTCTTTTGACTTCTTGTTCAGGCCAACCGGTACTTGGCTCTTGTGTCAGTGAGTATCCATTTGCCGAAAGGCTTTGGCTTAAATCCAGCCAATGCATTCGAAAATCCCCGCCTAGCCGTACCGGCAGGGCAGGCAGGTATTGCTTTCTAAAAATGCTTCAAAATAAGTCGTTTACACTTCACCACAGCGGTGCTATGCCTCAGTTCTTAAAACGGCTTATTCTATCGCAATTCAGCCCTCAATGCGAAGTTTTAATGCATTATCCGGGTTAAAGCCCCATTTGCTACCTTTGCGCTCAAG
>SLDS01000102.1 GCA_007125175.1 Flavobacteriales bacterium | reverse complement strand
GGAGTCCGCTGAGCCTTTTTGCGGATTGGCTATATTTGCAGGCTAAATCTTAAGCCCTGCCTATGGCCACAAAAAAAGAGCTCGAAGCGAACAAAAATGAGGATGCCATGCGGCTCAAAGTGTCAAAGCTGCGACGCGAACTCGATAAGATTCACATGGGAGGTGGCCAGGGCAAGGTTGACAAGGAGCACAGCAAGGGCAAGCTCACTGCCAGGGAGCGCATTGAGGCACTGCTCGATCCGGATACGGATCAGGTGGAAATCGGCGCCCATGCGGGTCACGGTATGTACGAAGCTTATGGAGGCTGCCCTTCGGGAGGGGTCGTCATTGTGATTGGCTATGTATGCGGAAGGCAGTGCATCGTGGTGGCCAATGATGCCACTGTAAAGGCCGGCGCCTGGTTTCCCATTACCGGAAAGAAAAATCTCCGGGCCCAGGAAATCGCCATGGAAAACAGGCTGCCCATCATATACCTCGTCGATAGTGCCGGGGTATTTCTCCCCATGCAAGATGAGATATTTCCCGATAAGGAGCATTTTGGTCGCATCTTTCGCAACAATGCGCGGCTTTCGGCCATGGGCATCCCGCAGATTGCTTGCATCATGGGCTCCTGCGTAGCCGGCGGTGCCTACTTGCCCATCATGAGTGATGAGGCCTTGATTGTAGACAAAACCGGAACCATTTTTCTTGCGGGCTCCTATCTGGTAAAGGCTGCCATCGGTGAAGACATCGACAACGAAACCTTGGGCGGAGCCACCACGCATTGCGAGATCAGCGGCGTTACCGATTACAAGGTCAAAGATGACAAGGAGGCACTGAAGACCATACGCGAACTGGTCGACAAATTAGGAGATATTGGCAGCAAGGCCGGATTCAGCCGTGCGGAGCCCATGCCGCCCAAGTGCGAGCTGAGCGAAATATACCGCGTCTTTCCCAGTGAGAAATCCAAGGCTTATGATGTGCGCGATATCATTCGCAGCATTGTAGACGACAGCGAATACACCGAATACAAAGCCGGCTATGGCAAGACCATATGCTGTGCCTATGCCCGCATAGATGGCTGGGCCGTGGGCATTGTGGCCAATCAGCGCCTGATGAGCAAAACGGCCAAGGGTGAAATGCAATTTGGAGGGGTGATTTACAGCGACTCAGCCGACAAGGCTGCAAGATTTGTGATGAATTGCAATCAAAAAAACATTCCGCTTGTTTTCCTTCAGGATGTCACCGGATTCATGGTGGGCAGCCGAAGCGAGCATGGAGGCATCATCAAGGACGGGGCGAAACTGGTCAATGCAATGAGCAATAGCACAGTGCCCAAATTTACCATTGTTACCGGCAATAGCTATGGCGCCGGTAATTACGCCATGTGTGGCAAGGCCTATGATCCCCGGCTCATATTTGCATGGCCCACCGCCGAAATCGCTGTGATGGGTGGCGCACAGGCCGCTAAGGTGCTGCTGCAAATCGAGGTGGCCTCCAAGAAGGCCAAAGGGCAGAAAATAACCGCAGAGGAAGAGAAAAAACTTTTTGATCGCATCAAGAACCGATACGATGAGCAGACCAAGCCACAGTATGCAGCCGCGAGGCTCTGGGTGGATGCCATCATCGATCCCGCCGAAACGCGCAAGCACATTGCAATGGGAATAGCTGCCGCCAATAATGCCCCAGCCGAAAGACCTTACAATGTTGGAGTATTGCAAACATAAAATATCACTCCTTATGCTCGCATGCCTGATGAGCCTGGTGGCCTGCAGCGATGACAGCGCAGAGCCGGCCGTGCCCGAAGCAAGTCAGGAAAACCAAGAGCCACGTACACTGCGCTACCTCGCGCTGGGCGATAGTTATACCATCGGCACCGGCCTGCCGGATCCTCAGGGCGCCTATCCCCATCAATTGTTCAAGCTCCTGGATGAAGATGCCATGATCGAAGGCAAAACACTTGAGATAATTGCCCAGAATGGCTGGACCACTGCAGCCCTGAGCCAAGGCCTGAATGCGGCGGCTCCGGATAGCAATTTTCAATTGGTATCCTTGCTTATCGGGGTCAATAATCAGTATCAAGGTTTGGATACCAGCATCTATCGAGCTGAATTTGACTCCCTACTCGAGCGGGCGATCGCACATGCCCAAGGCAATGAGCGGCAGGTTTTTGTGCTCTCTATCCCCGATTATAGCCTCAGTCCTTTTGCCTCGAGCCAAAACCTCGATCCCGATGTAACTGCTGAGCAAATCGATCGGTACAATAGCATGGCCGAAGGCATGGCCTCAGCCAGAGGGGTAAGCTTTTGGGACATTACGGCCCTGAGCCGCCAATTGGTGGCTGATGATGCCATGCTGGCTGCAGATGGCCTGCATCCTTCGGCCGCTCAATATGCTCAATGGGTAGAACAAATTGTGGAATCTGTAAAATCAAAAATCTATGAGCCTTAAAAAAAGTCTGGCGCTTCTGGTGCTTTCTTTTTTATTTTTTCCCTTGCTCCGTGCACAGGTATACAACTGGGCAGATGGCGAGGAGCCGGACGAACCTGTAACATTGGAAAACCTGCAAGGCCTCGTGGTGGGTCTCAACATTGGTTTTTACCAGGCCAATCACAGCACTGCAGCCATTTATGGAGGCTATGGCTTCGACCGGGCCGGGGAGCGCAATGGCTTTTCCAACTCCTGGCTCAACAATACCATTCAGGGAAATCCCGAATTCAGAAGGCGCACCAGCGATGCCATGGGCCTCTCAGATGGCGAGTGGAGTTTTACTGAGAGCGACATGCCCAATGAGATGCGCTATCGACCTTCATTCATGTGGGGCGCGCATGGCCGTTTTCACCTCAATCCGGACTTTGCCATTTTCGCCGAGGTGGGAGGAACAAGCCCGGTAACGGTTGGAGAATTCACCATTACCAATCTCACAGCCGCACCCGGACAGCTACAAGATCAATTCATAAATAACTTTTCCATACGCGGCGAGGAGCAACGCTTGCTCTTTACCCTTGGCGTTCGCCAAAGTATAGGGCGCAAAGCGGTAGAGCAACGCGGGGGCAATACGGCGATTCTTCCCTTCATCGAGTTTGGACTCAATAGCACCTTCGTGAGTTTTGAAGAAAACTTCATTGATTTGAATGGAAACGTGCTTGACCTCACGCTCTTCTTCCAACAACAAGGATTCTTGGTGGATGAGGCGCGGGTGCTCACCGGCGTTGGTTTTGGCGGATTTACCACCCTCGGCGCTCAAATCCACCTTGGGGGAGATATCATGGTAGACCTTGCCTACCGTCCCAGCTTTGAGCACGTGCGGCTGGGTGCATGGGATGACCGCTCACTGCAGCATATCTTTTTGCTGCGAGCGGTATGGACGCGCTTTTAGGCCCTGCTCTCTTAATGACTTACTGGCGATATCTTAGTATCTGTCCATCCCGTACGTACTTACGCTATCATGCATGCCGCTACACGTCATTCTCTTGATGATGTGAACCATAAATGGGTGGGCCAAAGAAGAACTGAGATGCCTCAATAAATCCCGTGAAAAAAATACGCTTCGACCCATTCGTTATGGCTTTGGTGCTCGCCATCGTCCTCGCCTATTTTTTCCCGGCATGGGGCAGCTATGAGAGCCCCTTGCCTCTGGATGCCATCTCCAGCGTGGGTATCGCATTGATCTTTTTCTTGTACGGTCTCAAGCTGAGCCCTGAAAGTATGAAATCCGGACTGAAAAACTGGAAATTGCACCTGCTCATACAGCTCAGCACTTTCCTACTCTTTCCGCTTATCATACTCCCCTTCAAGTTATTGACAAGCACGCCCTACCAGCACAATCTCTGGCTGGCATTTCTCTTTTTGGCGGCTTTGCCCTCTACTGTGGCCTTCTCTGTGCTTATGGTCACCCTGGCGAAAGGCAATGTAGCTGCGGCGCTGCTCAATTCAAGCTTGTCGGGCCTGATCGGAATCCTCATCACCCCGCTATGGGTGGGCCTGTTCCTCAAGCAGGTAGAGGGCGAGTACCAGCTTGGCCATATCTACCTGAAACTGCTCACTGAGATATTGCTTCCTGTGCTATTGGGCATGCTATTGCAGCGCTTTCTGGGGGCATTTGCCAAGCGCCACAGCAAGCGGCTCGCCTATTTTGACAAGCTCATCATCTTGCTCATCATATACAAGAGCTTTGCGCGGTCGATTGAAGATGGGGTATTTGTTTCTATGGCGCTTTCGCAAATGCTCGTGATCCTGATCGCGGTAATTTTGCTCTATGCAGTCATCTACAGCATTACAGGATATCTCTCCGATCGCCTGGTTTTCAATCGTGCTGACCGTATCACAGCTCAATTTTGCGGAAGCAAAAAATCACTGGTGCATGGAACAGTCTTCGCAAAAATTCTATTTCCAGCAGGCTTTCCATTGGCCATGATCTTCCTTCCCCTCATGCTCTTTCACGCCTTCCAAATTCTGGCCGGGAGCGCATTGGCCGGAAGAATCGCTCGCCAATCCAAGGAAGAGCCGGGTCTCGACGCCCCTGCATCGGAAGTGAAATAAGGAGGATGTACACCTCCCTCATGTGGGAAACCAAAAGAACCAAGTGCTGACGTGGCCTTTTTGGCCCGATGATTGCCAGAGATCCCGTACATATTTCTGTCATGAATCCTTTCTGCTACATCTGTATAAAATTGAATACATATTGCTTGGGAATGATTCTCGCCTGCATCTGGACGCTTGCCATATCTCCGGCATTTGCAGCAGCAGATCAAGACAGCAGCTTTCACTATTACGTGAATGGCTCCGTATCGGTGGCCATCAGCCCATGGCAAGATGGGGAGCGAAGCATCGTGCTGTACGACCTTTACGGCAATGAAAGCTACCGCATGGTAGAAGCCAAACGTTCGTATTCAGTGCATGTTGACCTTCGTTTTCACGAAAATGGAGCCCTGAGAGAAGCCCTTATCAGCAGCAATCCCGGGGCCAGCATGTACAGCTATAAGAGCCGAATCAGCTTTGACAGTACCAATACGCCCCTGCACCGCCACGACACCCAAGAGCCTGTGATGAGCCTGGAGGATGCCGAGGGCAAGAAATACTTCTGGCACCGAAAACAGAACCGCTGGGCTGAGAAGGAGATCGTAAAATGCATGCCGGGTAAAGAATAAGGCTATGCTGAAATGACCGGCCAGCTCCCCTTGCCACATTCCGTCTTTGAACCCGGGCAGGAACATCATTTGCGAAAGCACAGAAAAAATGATCGTACTGAGATGTACTTTGGCCTTTGAAAAGGTGCGTTTAATCGTTAGAACCTACGCTTACTCAATAAGGCTGGTCTTCTTGGTTTTGTAGCTTGATATTTGGTTCACAATTGCGAATAATCGCTTGAACCACAAACGCAACATGCTTACAAACCAAGATTATGAAGACAAAACCAACTTTTGCGAGTTTCACAAAGACAATCTTTGCATTCGCTATGGCAATGCTGCTCAACGCAAGCATACAGACCCATGCCCAGACCGCTGTGGTAGGGCCCAATCAATATGCCTTTCAGCTCAGCACCAACAACAATTTCGGGCTGTACTTCAATGGCAACACACAGAGCTACGATTTCCGAAACGGCAGTGGCAATCCCATTTTTAGCTTCAATGCCAACAATGGCCGAATGGCCTCCAATCTGGAATTTTCAAGTAGTGCAGACTACCTGGTAGGCAACAACCGCTATGCCTTTAGAGCGGCTTCCAATCCAAATTACGGTCTATTGTTCAATGCAGATGCCTTGCAGTATCAGTTCCTCGGCCCTGGTGGGCAAGGCCATTTTCGCATTGATGCCAATACCGGAGGACTTTGGACAGATGGGGGCCTCACGGCCTCGGGTGGTGT
>SLDS01000094.1 GCA_007125175.1 Flavobacteriales bacterium | reverse complement strand
GCCTCCAACTTCCCGTAGCTTGCCATAGCTGTTTTCATCAGCATATTGGCGCGAAATTCTTTCTCATCACAAAGTGAATACAGCAGTTTATCCTCATCTTCTATGAATTTCAAGAAGCACTTTCGATGGGCTTTTTCTCCCCGTTGATTGATGAGTCGAAGGTGTCTTTGGTACTCCCTCTGGAAGTTCAAAAAGTCCCTTTCCTTCGGGTATTTTATGAGTTTTCTATGCCCAGACCGGAATTCATTTATGCTGGGAATTTCGAAGGGCAGCTGCCCTTGAACGGCTACGGCAGAGATGAGATGAAATGCCGTAAAAATACCTATGTACCTCATAGCAAACGTATTAAAAACTTGTAACTTTCAAAGTCACCTGGTATTAAGTTGATATTAACTTGTGGCTTTTTTCTTGACATTTTGTGGGAAATCCGGGCGATCCAGCGATGTTTAAACTTATTAACATTTTGTCCACAATGTTATTAACATGTAGCTATCTGCACTGAGCTTATGAATATTCTACCCAAGAAAAGCGAGATCACCAGCCCTTTCTCATCGATGACCTTCGATAGTCCATTTTGCGACCAGCTTCTATCTATATATCAACCTACTAACCCACCCACTCCTGCCATTCTAAATGCCCATGCCGGAAAAAAAATAAGGCCCAGTGGGTAAGCGCGAATTCTGCCACCACCCTTCATCCACAGCTCCAGGTTTTTCTGCACAAGCACTTATTGCGGCCGCATGGTACAGCTCAATGGATGATGGCCCTTTCCTGCGCCCTTTTGCTCCGGCATTGACTGCTTTTTGTGATCACCTGCGCTGTATATAGTGTCTGTCCATAATGTCCGCTAGCGGCGTTGCACTGGGCCTGAAAACAGTCATTGACGTCAGTCAACTCCTTGTTTTTCAGCCCTGCGTGCGCCTTGCTATAGAACATTATGATCCAGCCACTTGACTGTATTGACAAGCTCTATATAGTGTCTGTTTTACACGAATTGAAAAATTCATATCTTGCCGCCCCTTCGGGAGGCGGGTGAAGCATTGTAGCCATGCAATAAACCGATTGAGAAATTAACTTTCGCTGCTCATGAATAAACCGAAGCTTAGCTATTGGCAGATTTGGAATGTCAGCTTTGGATTTTTGGGTGTACAATTTGGCTTTGCCCTGCAGAATGCCAATATCAGCAGGGTGCTGGAGAATTTGGGCGCCAACCTTCACTCTCTATCCCTCTTTTGGCTGGCCGCCCCCATCATGGGCCTCATTGTGCAGCCCATAGTGGGTGGAGCATCCGACCTCACCTGGAATAAACGCTTCGGAAGGCGGGGGCCTTTTTTGTTGGGTGGAGCATTTTTTGCTGCTCTGGGTATGTTTCTCATGCCCAATGCCCCGCTCTTTGTGAAGCTCATGCCGGCCATGTTTTTCGGAGGCCTGATGCTCGCCTTGATGGATGGCAGCTTCAATGTGACCATGCAGCCTTTCCGCGCCCTCGTGGCCGATATGGTGCCCAAGTCGCAGCGCAATATCGGCTACAGCATACAGTCGCTCCTGATTAATATCGGAGCTGTGATTGGTTCGGCCCTCCCCTTTATCCTCACCAATGTCGTGGGCCTTGAAAATGTGGCCGAGCAGGGCAAAGTCTCGGCATCTGTTACCTGGGCCTTTTACATCGGCGCGAGCATACTCCTCGGATCGGTACTCTGGACGGTGTTCAAAACCAAGGAATACCCCCCCGAAGCCTATTTTGCCTATGAGGGTATCGACCCCGATGTGGTCAAGTCCCAACGCGCCCGTGAGGCTGAGAAAAGCCTGTGGCAAAAGGTCCTGCACTTTGTGCAATTGGTGGTGAACATGCCCAAAACCATGAAGCAACTCGCCGTGGTACAGTTTTTTTCCTGGTTTGCGCTCTACCTGATGTGGGTGTATACCACCCCGGCCATCGGGCAGTATGTATGGGAGGTTCCGGTGCAGTACTTCGGCGATGTAAAGGATGTACCCGATCAATACAAGGCTGCCAAAGGAGCTTCGGGCGATTGGGTCGGAATTTTATTCGCGGCTTACTCGCTTTTCGCCGCATTGTTTTCTCTGGTGATGGACCGCATCGCCAATGCAATAGGGCGCAAGCTCACCTACTCGGTATCCCTGCTCCTGGGCGGGCTCAGCTTCATTGCTTTTCTCCTCTTTTCGGGAGGCCCCATCACAGAGCTTGACTTGCTTATCGCAAAATTTGCAGTGCCGCGCGGTGCTGCCTTACTCATACTGCCCATGATCGGCATTGGCATCGCCTGGGCGGCCATCCTCGCCATGCCTTACGCCATCCTGTCCAATGCGGTGCCCGTGGAGCGCATGGGGATTTACATGGGCATCTTCAACTTCACCATCGCCGGGCCTCAGATCATCAGCGGCATCTTCGGTGGCATGATTTTGAAGCACTTTTTCGAAAACCAAGCCATATACATCATTGTGCTGGCCGGTGTGAGCATGGTGCTCGGAGCCATATCCGTATACTTTGTACAAGATACTGCCGCACAGGAGAAAGAGGCTGCGGTATAGCCTCGATCATCGGTACATTCATTGCCCCTTTCGGGAAATCATTTCACCACTTGGAATATGCCAAATCCATAGGCCGGTATGTGCAGTTCCCCAAATTCTACATTCGCATTGCCATTGATGAGCATGAGGGCACTGCCTTCCGGTGCAAGCTCGCGATAAGTCTCCAGGGCTCGGGATTGTTGCTCATTGCTGGCGTTCATCGCGATGAGAAAGGTCTCCGTCTCGCTGCTGCGGAAATAGGCATAAAAGCCTTGCTCCGGGACGAATTGAACGGTGTGGCCATCTTGCAGGGCGGCATGCTTTTGCCGCAAGGCTGCCATAGCTGCAATGAAGTCATAAGCTTCATTTTCCTCCTCACTGCGGCCTTCCCGGCTGAATTTGTTTTGGGGATCACCGGGCCAGCCACCCATTACATCCTCCCGTATTTTTCCATGGCCATCCGTTTGGGCCATGAGCAGTTCGGTGCCGTAGTACAAGCTGGGGATGCCGCGCAGGGTGAAGAGCATGGCAATTCCCATCTTGAATTTGCGCATGTCACGGTTCACATAGCCGAAAAACCGCGCCACATCGTGGTTGTCCAAAAAGGTCACGAGCTTCTCAGGCTGCGCGTAGATGTAATCGGCCGCAAGGGTGTAGTACAAGCGGTTGATGCCTTCAGTCCATCCGGCATCGCGTGTGAGGGCATCATTGATGGCATAGTGCACCTGAAAATCGGTGAGGCCGTCGATGTGATTGGGCTCCGGGCCGAGAGCATCGCCCAGGAAGTATGCCTGCACGGGGCTGCCGTGTACCCAGGTTTCAGCAAAGATGAAGATGCCCGGATACTCGGCCTTGATATCCTTGGCCCAGCTGCGCATAAAATCTTGATCGGGGTAGGCATAGGTGTCGATGCGGAGGGCGTCGATGCCGTATTCTTCGATCCACCACAGGGTTTGTTGCACGAGGTAGCGGGCCACCTTGGGATTGCGCTGATCGAGGTCGGGCATGTGGCTGTCAAACCATCCATTGCTCATCTTGTGCTTATCGTATGCCGAAGCGTAGGGATCCATCAATGCTGTGGCCCTGTAATTGGTCTTCAAAAACTCCGGGTGCAGGTGAAACCAGCTAGAATCCGGCATATCGCTGTAGAGGGGATGCCGGTCGCCGATGTGATTGTATACCACATCCATCACCATTTTCATATCGCGGCTGCGCAGGGAGTCACAGAGGGCTCCAAAGAGGGCATTGCTGCCAAAGCGCGGGTCGATGCGAAAATGATTGGTGAAGGCATAGCCGTGATAGGATTCCCGGGGCTGATCGTTTTCGTAGAGGGGGTTGGGCCATATAGCCGTGACCCCGAGCTTCTGTATATAGTCCAGTTGGTCGATCATGCCTTGAATGTCACCTCCATGCCTGGCGTAGGGCTCGCTGCGGTCTATGCCGCGCTCCTGCATGCCGGGCACATCATCATTGCTCGGGTCACCATTGGCAAAGCGATCCGGGGTGATGAGGTAGATCAGGTCGGCCTGATCGAGTCCACTCGCTGCATGCTTCTTCTCCTTGAGCCTGTAGCGGTAGCTAAAGGCCTTGCCCCTCCCTTTTGATTTGATTTCGAATTCCTGGGCTTCGGCATCGGGAGCTATGCCCAGCCTGAGCAGGGCATAATTGGGATTGGCGAAGCGCTCCACGGCCAGCAGCTCTACCCCTTGGGCTTTTTGCAGGCTGAATTCATGAGAGCCGATTCCCTTGCGGTAAATAAGTACTTCCAGGGGGCCAGTAGCCATGCCCGTCCACCAATGTGGGGGCTCCACCCGTTCTGCGGGCTCATTTTCGGCCACAGCTCGTGCGAAGCTGCAAGAGCTCAGTGCTAAAACCAGAAAAACGCTCCATGTGAATCCAAGCTTTGCTCTAAGTTTAGATCGCTGAAATAAAAAGGATTGACTCATTTTTGTGTAATTTTGACCCATTCAAAGTTTGCAGGAAAGCAAATATCTTTAATTTTGTTAGTGTAAACTGAACAATTACCCCTTTTTGTAAAAACAAAAACACAAACATGATGAACAAATTTTACATGACTGCAATTGCTGTGCTTCTGTGTGCGGCAGCTCATGCACAGATTAGCGTGACTTTCCGCGTCGACATGAGCAATGAGACAGTAGGGCCCGAGGGGGTCTTTGCTGCGGGAGACTGGCAGGACGGCCTGCCGGGTGAGGATGGCCCTGCCGGCGATTGGAATCCCACCAGCCACCCGATGACCGATATCGGTGGCGGTATATACGAGCTTACTGCTGAGGTAGCTGCCGGTCAATACCAATTCAAGTATATCAACAGCGGCAATTGGGAAGACGTGGCATCAACCTGCCAGGTAGGCGGCGGAAATGGCAATAGATTCTTTGCTGTAACTGATTGGCATGCAACCGGTGGATTGACACTCCCGGCAGTGCAATTCATGCAGTGTGCACCTGCAAGTCAGGTAGCTGTAAGGCTTACCGTGGATATGCTCGATGCAGAAGGCACAGCACTCGACATCGACCCCAATGGGGTACACGTGGCCGGTTCGGTTGTGGAGCCAAATTGGACTCCGGGCTATGGTACTGCCTACACCCAGGGTGGAAGCACTTATCAGTATGTATCCACTGTTGCCCCCGATGCCTCCTATATTTACAAGTGGATCAATGGCAATGACTGGGTAGACAGCTTCGGTGACGAGAGCGTATCCGGTGAATGCTCTGACGGTGGAGGCAACCGCGTGCTTGAAGTCGGAAGCGAGGATGTAAGCACTATAGCGTTCTGCTTTGGATCCTGCGAGACTTGTGTTGACCCAACCGAAGTTACCTTCATGGTTGATATGAACGGCGCTGGTATGATCGAGCCTGAAGGAGCCATTATCGCGGGTACCTTCACCGGCTGGGCTGACGAGTCCATGACCGATATGGGTGATGGTCTCTGGAGCTACACTGTATTGCTGGCACCAGGCCCTGCAGAGTGGAAGTTCAAAAACGGCCCAGGAGGTTGGGAGCCCAACATTGGCGGCGACTGTGGTAATGGAAATAACCGCGTTTTTGAGGTGCCTGTAAGCGAAGAGCCTGTAGAGGTAGGTCCGTTTTGTTTTGCCACTTGTGATGCCGAGTGCGATGTGCCAGATCCGGCCAATATCACCTTCCGGGTAGATATGGCTGCTGAGGACGTAGCACCCGAGGGAGTGTTTTTGATTTCCAGCTTCTTCAGCTGGCAAGGCAATCCTCAAGAGATGATGGACAATGATGGCGATGGAGTGTATGAGGTGACATTGGAATACAGCGGCCCTGCCGAAGTGG
>SLDS01000106.1 GCA_007125175.1 Flavobacteriales bacterium | reverse complement strand
TTACGGGGCTGTTTCTCGCCTTGCAGATTGCCGCCAATCATGTGCAAATCACCTACTACTTCGGCATACTGGTTCTTTTGGTGATTATTGGTGTTGCCATAAAGGCTGTACAAATCGGACAGTCGCAGAAATTCATCAAGGCCAGTGCTGCCCTTGCCATAGCCGCGGTGCTCGCCTTGCTCAGCAATGCAAATCTGCTCTGGAACACCTATGAGTACGGAAAGTACACCACGCGTGGCGCCTCGGAGCTGAGCATCAAGCCCGATGGGAGCAGCCGCGATGACATCGCTACGGAGGGGCTGGATCGCGACTACATCACCAATTGGAGCTATGGCAAAGGCGAGAGCTTTTCCTTCTTGATACCCAATGCCAAAGGTGGTGCTACCGGGCAGATAGGTGATGATCCAGACTTGCTCAAAAATGTGGATCCCGCGATGAGGGCCACCATCGCTCAGAGCAACCGCTACTGGGGCAATCAGCCATTTACCTCCGGGCCGGTGTACATGGGTGCCATTGTGATCCTCTGCTTTCTGCTGGGCATTTTCTTCGTAGACCGCCCCATCAAGTGGGCTTTGCTGGCCACCGCCCTGCTTACCATGGCTCTGGGCTGGGGCAAAAACCTGATGTGGCTCACCGACTTCTTTCTCGACTATGTGCCGGGCTACGATAAGTTCAGAGCGGTAACCATCATCCTTTCAGTTACCGAATTGGTGGTTCCCCTCCTCGCCTTTCTCTTCCTCAAAAAGGCCTTTGATGAACCCGATTTTATTCTGGAGAACAAAAAGAAATTCTTGGCTGTGAGTGGTGGCCTTGTGGCCATGCTGCTGCTCTTCATCCTTGCGCCCCAATCCTTTTTCGACTTTTTGAGCGAAAGCGAAAAAGACCTCATCAACTCACAGATGGATGGGGAGCAGGCCAGTGATTTCTTGCTATACGGGCAGAGCCTGATCGAGGTAAGAAGTGGGATATTCCGCGCTGATGCTGTCCGCTCACTGCTCTTCATCTTGGGGGGTATTGCCGTGATCTGGCTCTTCGCCAAGCAGATACTCAAGCAGCACTGGGCATTGGCGCTCTTAGCCGTGCTCATTCTCGTAGACATGTGGGCGGTAAACAAGCGCTACCTCCACAATGAGAAAGACCGCGGACGCTACGTGAAGTGGGAGGCCGCCGATAGCAAGCAAAGCGCATTCACAGCCAGTACGGCCGACCTGAGCATCATGGACTTGGAGCTGAATGCCAATCCCAGGGTCAAAGATGCTGTAGAGGCTGAAGCCAAACGCTTTCGCAGTGAAAACCGAAGCCGTTCCGGACGCCGCCTGAGCGAAGACCTGGTCAATGATGCGCGCTTTGGCCGACTGCGATTTGAAACGAATTACAGGGTGCTCACCCTACAAAATCCATTCAATGACAGCCGCGTATCCTATTTCCACAAATCCGTGGGAGGATATCATGGAGCCAAGCTTAAGCGCTATCAGGAGCTGATCGAATTTCATATAAGCGGGGAGATCGGCCGCTTGCAAAACACCTTGCAGAGCCAACCGAACCGCGAAGCACTCAGGGCGCGGATGCGCAGCCTTGACGTGATCAACATGCTCAATACCAAGTATGTGATCTACAATCCCCAATCGCCTCCCCTCATCAATGATGCGGCCATGGGCGATGCCTGGTTTGTGAGCGAATTGCGCCTTGTAGACAATGCCGACGAGGAGATACTCGCCCTGGAGGATCTCGATGTGCGCAATGAAGCCATTGTGGACAAGCGCTATACAGACCTGGTCTCCACATTTGAGTACCGCGATGATCCCCAAGCGGCGATTGCTGTGGCGGAGCACCTTCCCAATTACGTGAAGTACATTTACGAAAGTGCGCACCCACAAGCCGTTGTTTTCTCAGAAGTGCACTACGATGCGGGCTGGAAAGCTTATGTAGATGGTGAAGAACAGGATCACTTCCGCTGCAATTACGTGCTGCGCGGCATGCTGGTCGATGCCGGCTCGCATGAGATTGAGTTCAAGTTTGAACCTGAAAACTTCCACGTCGCTGCCAGCCTTAGCACCTTGGTTGGCATCGCCTTGCTGCTGCTGGTGGTATATGCCGTATACCAGCGATATGTAAAGCGCGAGGAGGAGGCAGAAGAATGGTATTGAAAAAAAGGGGATAAGCTTTGCCCGAACATCGGGGACTGCAAAAAGAGCCCAAGACCTGAGCACAGCATGTCACAAAAGCCTTCTATAAATCCTCCTGGCTCAGCGGGCACAGGAGCTGGGCGCAAAATAAAGATGCTGCTGATCAGCTACTACTGGCCACCTGCGGGTGGGGCCGGGGTGCAGCGCTGGCTCAAGATGTGCAAGTACCTTCCGGAAAATGGGGTGGAGTGCACCGTGCTCACCGTCGCTACGGAGGTGGCGACCTATCCCCTTATCGACACCGCTTTTGAAGACGAAGTGAGGGAAGATGTGGAGGTGGTACGCACCCACAGCCGTGAAGCGCTCGCTTGGTATGCGCGCCTTTTCGGCAAAAAAAATGTGCCCCACGGCGGCTTTGCCAATGTGGATACCGGAAGCACGCAGTCAAAAATCAGCAGGTGGATACGGGGCAACTTCTTTATTCCCGATGCGCGGCGCGGCTGGAGTCGATTTGCTATCAAGGCTGCGCGCGACATAATTTCCCGAAAGGGCATAGAACTCCTGGTAAGCACAGGGCCACCCCATAGCAGCCACCTGATCGCCCTGGAGCTCAAGGCAAGCCATCAGCTGCCCTGGATTGCCGACTTCCGCGACCCCTGGACCGACATCTACTACTACGGTCAGCTGCTGCACAGCGCTCCAGCACGCAGGCTCGATGCCCGACTCGAGCAGCAAGTGATGCTCGGCTGCGACAGGCTCATAGCCGTATGCCCTTCCAATGCCCGGCTTTACAGCAAAAAGCTGCCGGCGCATGCCTCTGACAAGATCAGCATCATCACCAATGGTTATGATCCCGACGACTTTGGATCGACCACGAAGGCCTCGAAGGCGCCCGAACCGAAGGCATTGAAAATTGCCTACACGGGTACCATTGCGGGGACTTACCGCGCGGAGCCCATTTTTCGGATCCTTGAGAAGCTGCCTTTCCCCTGGGAACTGCACATGGCCGGAAAGGTGCCCGATGACATTGCTGCCCTGCTGCGGCAAATGCACACAGGGGCTAAGGTGCAAATGCACGGATACTTGCCACATAATGAGTCCATCGCCCTGCTGCAGTCGAGTGATGTACTCCTTCACATCTTGCCCGATACGGAAGCAAACCGCATGGGCACCACGGGAAAACTCTTTGAGTACATAGGCGCGGGCAAGCCCATTCTCAACTTCGGGCCCAAAGAGGGTGATGCTGCCATTTTCATCGCCGAAGCCGGAGCAGGACAGAGCTTTTCGCGCGAGGATGAAAGCGGAGTTCTAAACTATTTGCAGAAGCTACACAAGGAAGGAAGCCCAAATCGGGAGCCCTCCGAACAGTTTAGCAGAAGCCATCTCGCGGCCCGCCTTGCCAAACTGGCCCATGAACTCGTCAAGAGCAGCTCCGCACAAGATGGTGAAGGGTAGGGGGTGGTAAGCTTTCGTAAAGGCAGTCACTCCCTGCATTTGTGTATGTTTGCCCTTTCGGGAAACTGAGAAGATGGAATTAGCACAGAACCCAAGCAGAGGCACCAAGCACATCCTTATGGTACTGGATGCTTTCTTCCCATTCGATCTGCGGGTAGAAAAGGAAGGAAGGGCACTGGTAGACGCTGGCTACCGGCTCACAGTAGTATGCTACCGCAATGAGGGGCAATCATTGGAAGAAATACGTGATGGCATCCGGATCGTTCGGACACCCGCTGTAGTTGGTCATGCCAAAAAGGGCATCACCGACATACTCCGTTCATTAAGCGGGCAGAACTTCACCTTGAAGAGTCTTATACGGAGGGAACTAGCCAATGCTGACGCAATACATGCGCACGACCTCCCAGTTTACGCCACCGCCTATGCTCTTGCAAAAGGCAAAGGCCTTCCTGTAATCCTGGATATGCATGAAAATTTTCCGGAAGGATTGCTCGCATGGTTTCAATGGAGAAAAAAACCATTGATACGCATCAAAAATGAGCTCTTTTTCAGTTATAAAGCTTGGTTGCGAAAAGAAAAAACTGCGCTGAACTCTGCCGACCGGGTCATCGCAGTTGTGGAAGAAATGCGCGATCGCATGGTAAAACTGCACGGCAC
Organism: Flavobacteriales bacterium; assembly: GCA_007125175.1. Classification (GTDB taxonomy): domain Bacteria; phylum Bacteroidota; class Bacteroidia; order Flavobacteriales_D; family Cryomorphaceae; genus T3Sed10-241. The sequence continues at coordinate 1,648 of SLDS01000106.1, read as the reverse complement.
GGACGCAAGCAAGGTGACCATCGTTGGCAATACGGAATCAGAAAGATTGACTGAAGATAAAAAGGGGGGTTCAGTGATGATACCAAGATCAAAGAAGATCGTGTACGTGGGAAGCATAGGGCCGCACCGGGGTGTGGACACAGCCATAGAAGCTATGCCATACATCCTTGCTGAAGATGCTGAAGTAAGACTTGTGGTGGTGGGCTCCGGCAATGCTGACACCCTCGCACATCTCCAATCCATGGCAGAGCAGAAAGGGGTAGCAGATGCGGTGCGGTTCACAGGACAAGTACCATATGACGCGGCACTAAAGCATATGGAGGATGCCCTGCTGAATATTATACCTCATCACAGCAATGGGCAAAACGAAGCCACCGTTCCCCATAAACTATTCCAAATATTACTAAGCAGAGCGCCGCTGATGGTCAGTTCATGCGCTCCTCTCAAGCGCATCGTTGGCGACAATGATGCCGGCCTGGTGTTTGAAGCTGGAAATGCTGCAGATTTTGCCGTAAAGGCTGTCTGGGCTTTAAGCCACGAAGAAGAGCTTCAAAAAATGACAGAAAGAGGAATGCAATTGGTGAAAACGGGGGGCTACAAGTGGGAAAATGATGCCGCCAGACTTGTAAAAATGTACGACAATTTGTTTGTCCAAACCTGACAATGCCCTCATCAAAAAGTACCTTTAAGGAGATTTTCAAATTCTGATCATTATTTCGGATTTTCATACTCCCTCTAAAGCGCTACACAGGAAGGAACTACGAGCCACCTGCTTCTCGGCGGTGCGAGGCTTTCTCTTTTCCATCGCCTGCCTACTGACGGTTCACTCGGCAGTCGCTCAATGCGAAGGATACAATGGAAAAAGAATTTTCTCAGGCAATACGGGTCAAGGGCACTCAATAATACCCTCTGCTGAAGGCGGCTTCCTTCTCGTTGGAGTTAGTGATGCAGCCAATGCGAACGATGATGACTGGGTGGTAATGAGACTTAATGAGAATCTTGATCCCGAGTGGATAAAGACCATAGGTTTTTCAGGAACAGATGAAGGTGGTCGGGATGCGGTGATTGTGGAATTGCCAAATGACAACATCGCAATTGGCGGGTTCAGGTTAATGCCGACAAGAAGGGCCAATGTGGTAATGCTCAGTCCGGGTGGTAATCTGATCTGGGCCCGAGAATTACAGCAATTTTACTCTGTGCCTCGTGCCTTGATGCCTGTTGACGATGGCTCCCTTATCGTTGCCGGCACGCTGAATGTACCACAAGGAGTATCAGAGGATGCTTACGTAATGAAGATCAATCCACAGGGAGATATTAATTGGTCTCACAGATTTGATTCAGGTAATGGAAACGATCATTTCTATGGCCTAACTGAAAAACCGAACGGGAATATCATTGTGGCCGGAGCGAGTGTGGGATTTAGTGGCAGTCATAGTGGAATGCTGATCGAAATAACATCCAATGGAGCTGTCATCGGACAGCACACATACAACGAAGGCTTGCTCACTCAATTTTTGGACGTAAAGCACTTAGAAGATGGCCACTTCCTAATTGGCGCTCATCAAAATTCCTCTTCAAATTCATTCGGAATAGTGATGAAGCTAAGCCCCACTTTAGAGATAGTTTGGCAACAGAAGTTTCACCAAGG
>SLDS01000107.1 GCA_007125175.1 Flavobacteriales bacterium | reverse complement strand
GCCCTTTTTGATGAGGGGGTTAAGGTCTACCTTGGACCGGAAGCACTCTGTGAGGTGGTGGAGATGGAAGATATCGACATCGTTCTCACGGCCTTGGTCGGCTTTGCCGGGCTGGAGCCCACCTTGAGGGCCATTGAGGCGGGTAAGCATATCGCTCTCGCAAATAAGGAAACCCTCGTGGTGGCCGGTGAACTGGTTACCCAAAAAGCGCGTGAGAAAGGAGTGAACATCTACCCGGTGGACTCTGAGCACTCGGCAATATTTCAGTGCCTTTCCGGCGAATTTCACAATCCCATTGAAAAGATATACCTCACGGCTTCAGGTGGCCCCTTCAGGGGTATGAGCCGCGAAGATATGTACCATATGCCCAGGGAGCGGGCTTTGAAGCACCCCAATTGGGATATGGGGGCAAAGATTACCATCGACTCGGCTTCTATGATGAACAAGGGCCTCGAGGTGATTGAGGCCAAATGGCTCTTTGGCCTAAAGCCGAATCAAATAGACGTTATTGTGCATCCGGAATCCATCGTTCACAGCATCGTGCAATTCGAAGATGGGAGCATGAAGGCCCAGATGGGCCTGCCGGACATGAAGTTGCCTATTCAGTACGCTTTGGCGTATCCGCAGAGGGTGAAGAACAGTTTTAAACGTTTTGATTTTGGCCTTTACGGCAAATTGCACTTCGAGGCGCCTCAGTGGGATGATTTCCCCAATTTGGGGCTTGCCTTTGAGGCCATGCGCCGAGGGGGTCACGCTCCATGCATACTCAATGCCGCCAATGAGGTGGCCGTGCAAGCCTACCTCGATGGCTTGATTCCCTTTGGGCGCATCCCCGAGGTAATCAGGGCCTGCCTTGAAAGTGTCAAGCCCTCCGAGGCCGATGGAATACAGGCCTATTTGGAAAGCGATGCACGAGCAAGGGAAGCCGCATCTGTAGAGGTGAGTAATAGTATCACCAACATTCATTAAGCCCTGCCCATGGAATTATTCATTCAGGTTAGCCAATTTGTGTTGAGCCTTTCGCTGCTCATCGTCCTGCACGAACTCGGACATTTTATTCCAGCTAAGTTTTTTAAAACCAAAGTGGAAAAATTCTACCTCTTCTTTGATCCGTGGTTTTCACTGTTCAAAAAGAAGGTGGGAGAAACAGAATACGGTATCGGCTGGTTGCCTCTAGGGGGCTATGTGAAAATAGCCGGGATGATCGATGAAAGCATGGATACCGAGCAGATGAAGGAGGAGCCAAAGGACTGGGAATTTCGCTCCAAGCCGGCATGGCAGCGGCTTATCATCATGATAGGGGGCGTCACTGTCAATGTGATTCTCGCTTTTGGCATCTACGCCATGATGCTCTATACCTGGGGCAAGGAATACATTCCAAATGACAATCTCATCTATGGCGTCTATGCAGATAGTCTGATGATCGATCAGGGTTTTATGCACGGTGATAGGATTCTCCAAGTGGAGGGCAAACCCATAACTGTTTTGGGCGAGCTCAGCCAACGCATTCTCTTTGATGATGCCCGGCGCGTGGAGGTGGAACGCGACGGTCGCCGGATGCTCATTCAGCTTGATGATGATATAGACCAAGCCATGCTACGGGCGGGCAATCAGAGGCAGCGACCTTTTTTTCAGGAGAGCTTCCCGACAGTGGTAGATACAGTGCTGCCGGATAGCCCGGCTCAAAGAGCGGGATTGAAAAAGGGGGATCGAATCATCGCGATAGGCGATACAGATACACCCTCCTTTTACGGGCTTGTCTCCAAGCTGCAGCAGAGCAAGAACGAAGAGAGAGATATTCGTGTGGAGCGCGATGGTGAGGAGCTCGTATTGCAAGCCACCGTCAGTGAGCAAGGCACTTTGGGTTTTGGCCCGAAGCATTATTTGCATTTCTTTGATACTGCACGCTTTGAGTACGGCTTTCTGGAAAGCATTCCCGCAGGCGTTAGGGAAGGAGTCGACATACTTGTAAACTATGTGCGATCGCTGAAGTTATTGTTCAGTCAGGAGGGAGCCAAACAGGTGGGAGGCTTCATCACAATCGGCAAGCTATTTGATGAATCGTGGAATTGGTACAGATTTTGGAATATGACCGCCTTGCTGTCGATTATCTTGGCTGTAATGAACATATTGCCTATACCGGCCCTCGATGGAGGGCATGTGATGTTCTTGCTCTACGAGATGATCGCCGGAAGGCAGGCTCCACAGAAGTTTATGGAGTACGCCCAGCTCGTAGGTCTCTTTATTTTGCTCTTGTTGATTTTGTATGCGAATGGAATGGATGTGTTTAGATTGTTTGGGAATGGATAGGTGGCCGTGTAACCCGGAACCTCGTGATTTCGTAATTCGTGCAAAGACCCTTAAACATGAGCACTGAAGTAATCGATATTGAAGGCCTCAAGCGCCTTTCGGGAAATGACCACGGCTTCGTGGCCGAGATTCTGAAGCTCTACACCGAGCGAACGGTCAAGGATATTCAGGAGCTCGAAAATGCCCGCAGCATCCAGGATTGGAATGGTGTGCGATTTATCGTACACCGCATGCGTTCGGCTGCTGTTCCATTGGGACTAAAAGATTTGGTTGTACTTTTGCGCAAAGTCGAGAATCAACTTCGTGAAGATGAGATGGAAGAAGTCGATACCCGGCTTAATGAGATATCCCGAATAGCACGATCTGCTCTGGAGGATGCACGAACTAAGATGGCAACTGCTTAAATTAGCCCTTTAACTACACTCACCCCTTAAGCGGTAATGGCTTCCAAAAAAGAACGTATTCTCTTGGTAGATGATGAGATCATCACCTTGAAGATCACCCGAAAGCTGCTCATGGAGAACGGCTATGAGGTGGACATTGCCGCCAGCTCATCCGAGGCCATGAAGCTCCTTTCCAAGACGCGTTACAACTTGGTGATAGTGGACATTACCATGCCATCGATAAGCGGGTTTGATCTTATCCAACTCATGCAGAGCTTTGACTACACTGTGCCGGTGATCTTCCTCAGCAATAATGACAATGAGTGGACCATCGAGGAGGCCTACAATATAGGCGCCAAGCGTTTTGTGAGCAAAGAGAGGGAGTTCAATTACCTGCCGGGTATCGTAAAAGAAATTCTGGCTGAGGTCTGATTCCTTTGCCTTTCTTATCTTGGGCCACATTCAGTGCTCCGCCGTGGCCAAGCCAATACCTAAATCTGCTAATTGCCTCAACTGCGGGCATGAACTAGGTCAGGAGGCAGCATATTGCCCTGAATGCGGGCAGCGCAATCGGCCAAATCCCCTTCCTGTGTCGGTATTTATTGGCGACTTCTTTCGGGATTACTTCACCGTCGACAATAAGTTTTTTGCAAGCTTCGCTATGCTCTTGCTCAAGCCCGGAGAGCTGAGCAGGGTATTTGATAATGGTAAACGAAGGAAGTACATACCTCCCTTGAGGATGTATATTTTCGTCAGTTTCGTCTATTTTCTGCTTCTGGCACTTTTTACTGGCATGGGCGATGATCCTTCCTTTACAGGGCTCAAGCCCAAAGCAGATAATCATCTGCTAGAATTGGACAGTTTGGTCCTCGATGTGAAGCGCAGCAGTGACTTCGATGAATTTGTCCTGCGCTATGACAGCTTGAGGCAAGACTTCAATGAAAGCCTTATGCAGTTCGACTCCATGTTTGTAATGAGCGATGGTGCGAATAAAGCCGGCCTCAGCGCTTACCTAAGCCACCGTTTTGAACAGGGCTCCAGAAAGATTGCAGAGTATCCGGAAATGTACAAGAGAGTGCTTCTAAAGTCACTTTCTGTCGGCCTGTTTTTTCTGCTGCCACTCTTCGCTCTCCTGCTGTATCTATTCTATCATCGCCGGGCACCTTATATGCTGAGCCACCTTGTGCAGAGCACCCATTTGCACGCATTTTTGTTTGTGCTCTTCAGCGTGGCCCTTGTTGCATACAAGTTGTCCCCGTACTTCTTGCACGCTTTGCTCGCCCTGCTCGGCCTGTGGTATGCATACCGCTTGCTGCGATCGGCACTTCATTCTGCACGGGCTTTGCGCTTTAGTGCTATCATGCATTGGTTGCTGCTGATCCCGGCATTGTTCACCTTGTTTTTATCATTTTCCCGACCGGGATCGTTTTCCGGACTGTTCTTGCTTGGCATCCTTTGTTCGCTTTTCTACATGCAGCTGTCATTCATGCATTTTTACAAAAGTAGCTTTCTGCGCACTGCCTTGCGCATCTCCTTGCTCATCCCGGCCCATTTTCTCATCTCACTCTTCTTGCTGGTGGTCGCTGCACTCGTGGCTTTATTGCAAGCTTGACAAATAGTGAGCCTTTTACCATTTAGCGAATCAGATTTTACCTTTGCACAGTGATAGCAATACTTGGGCAGGGCTTGGCAGGGACGGTTTTGGCGCTGGAGCTGCAGCGAAGAGGTGAGACATTCGTGATTGTTGATAATAACCATCGGAGTTCCAGCTCTATGGTGGCGGCAGGCATGTGGAATCCCATCGTATTTCGACGGATCAATAAAACCTGGAGGGCGGATGACCTTATTGCTGCCATGGAGGATTTTTATCTCCGGGCCGAAAACCTGTTGTGGGAGCGATTCTATCATCCGGGCACCCTTTTGCGGAAGCACTCCAGCGAGCTGGAGAAGAAATTGTGGCTAGAAAAGATGCCTGAGGAGGCCTTTGCGCCCTATCTCGAGGAGGTGCAGCCACCAGAAGCCCCGCATTTCAAGCCCTTTCCGTATGGATGTGGACGGGTGCATCAGGCGGGCCACCTCAATGTGCCTCTATTCCTTGAAGCTGCTCGCCGCTACTTTGAGCAGCACTCCCTGCTTCGCACTATGGATGTGGACTTCCCGACGGAGCCTCCCAGAACCAATCCTTTGCACTTTCTTGGCTTTCACGCCGATATGCTCATCGATTGCCGGGGCTATCGCGCTGGTTTGGAGGGCTTTTTCACCTACCTTCCCTTCGGCTTGGCCAAGGGAGAGGTGCTCAAGGTACGCTGTGCCGGCCTGGATATGTCCGAAACCTTTAATGCGGGTTTTTTCCTCAAGCCACTTGATGAGCCCAACAATTATCAGCTGGGTGCAACCTTTAGCTGGGATCGGCAGGATGAACAATGCGAAAGCTGGGCGCGGGAAAACCTCTTGGAGCGCTTCAGCAAGCACATCGACCACCCCTGTGAGGTGCTCGAGCAGAAGGCAGGGGTGAGGCCAACCACTGTAGACCGCAGAGCCATGCTGGGAAGGCATCCTGAGATCCCGCAGCTTTGGATTTTCAACGGTCTCGGAGCCAAAGGAGTGATGCTAGCCCCCTTCCTTGCAGCTCATTTTGCAAAGCACATGCTCGAAGGAGAACAGCTGGATCCTGAGGTCGATATTGCCCGCTTTGCCAGCCATTACGGGAAGTGATTACTCTCGTCAGTTGTCAATGGATTGGAGTCGGAAGGGCTATGCATTCGCTGCTGCGGGAAGTCCACGCTGCCTTGTTAGCATCTCTTTGAAGCAGGGGGTTTTTCCTCTATAGCACCCCATATCTTAATGCTTTGATTCAATCATTGGTATTCGCATATCCGCTTATGAGGTGCACAAGCTTTCATACGCTGGCCTTTCTTGCTTTTATGGCATTGTCATACAGCGATGTATTTGCCCAGAGCCCGCAGCTGATCAACTATCAGGCTGTGGCCAGAAATGTACAGAGCGGACAGGAAATTGCCAATCAAAACGTGTACCTGCAGGCCATCATTCGCCAAAATGGCCCCAACGGAAGCATCGTTTATCAAGAGGAACATCCCGATGTGCTTACAAATGAATACGGCCTCTTCAATTTGCAAATAGGCGGAGGTTCGGCAATGAGCGGGAGCATGGCTTCCGTGGAATGGGCGCAGGGC
>SLDS01000193.1 GCA_007125175.1 Flavobacteriales bacterium | reverse complement strand
CTGTCCTACACCAACGTGAAAGGTCAGAACAATGCCATTCAGGGCCACTCCGACAGGAGCAAGTTCATTATCCGCGAGGTGATCAATGTTTATCCCGATACCTTGGTTTGGGTGCACGATTATACCTACGCCTTCAATGAGCCAATGACAGAGATGTATTTCTGGCATCCGGCCTATGACAACTATCCCGTTGTTGGCGTGACCTGGACCCAGGCCAAAGCCTTCAATGTATGGCGTACGCAGTTGCTCAGCGACTACAAATTGCAGAATGGTGAAACATTTGTACAGCGCTTCCGCCTGCCCACAGAGTCAGAATGGGAGTACGCTGCACGTGGAGGTTTGGAGAAGAGCCCCTATCCTTGGGGAGGCCCTTACATTCGAAACATTCTTGGTTGTCCATTGGCCAACTTCAAGCCCCAACGCGGTGATTACATCGATGATGACGGTGTGCAAACCGTGGATGTGCGCTCTTATGAGCCCAATGGTTTTGGCCTCTTCTGCATGTCGGGTAATGTGGCCGAATGGACCAATACCGCCTACGATGAAAGCGTATATGAATTTGCTCACGATTTGAATGCTGAATACCAATACGATGCTCTGGCCGACGACCCGCCCTCGCTCAAGCGAAAGGTGGTGCGTGGAGGCTCTTGGAAAGACGTGGCCTATTACCTGCAAAACGGCACACGTAGTTATGAATTCCAGGACACCGCCAAGTGTTATATTGGCTTCCGCTCTGTGATGAGTTATCTCGGACGTGGAAAAACCGGTAACCCTTCCGATTGGAATTAAGAAGCTTGCACCAAAGGAAAATCAAAGGACAAACTAAAAAAGGAAAAAATGAAACCAGGAAGTAAAGGATGGAAAAAATTCATGGCCAAGCTTTATGGCTGGGGAGCTGCAATCGTAATTTTGGGAGCACTCTTTAAGATTCAACACTGGCCTGGCGCCGGTTTGATGCTGACAATTGGTTTGAGTACTGAAGCGATTATCTTCTTCTTCTCAGCCTTTGAGCCAGTACACGAAGAGATCGATTGGTCACTTGTGTATCCCGAATTGCGCTCAGGAGAGCCCGCTCATGCCGAAGTGGCCAAAATCAGTGATGAGGAATCCATCACCGAGCAACTTGACCACATGCTGGAGGAAGCTAAAATTGAGCCTGAACTCATCGCAAGTCTTGGAGAAGGCATGCGCAACCTGAGCACCCAGGCCAGCAAACTCAATGAAATTGCCGATGCCTCCGTGGCTACCAATGAATATGCAGAGTCGCTCAAGGGAGCTTCTGCGAAGGTGGGTGAACTTACTGAAACCTATTCTCGTGCCTCTGAAGCCCTCACCGGCCTTACCGAACATCAGGAAGCTGGTGAAGCTGCTGGACAACACCTACAGCGCATGTCAAGCAATCTGTCTGAGCTCAATAAGATGTACGAAGTGCAACTTACCGAGCTACAAACTTCTTCTCAGTTGTACTCTGGTATTACACAGCTCATGCAGAATCTTAACGACTCTGTAGAGGATACCAAGCGCTATAAGGAGAATATTTCTGAATTGGCGCAGAACCTCTCTGATCTCAACACGGTGTATGGCAACATGCTCTCGGCTATGAATGTACCGAGCGGCACACGTGCCTAATCCCTGTTCACTTTTTTGAAAATTAGCAAAAGCATTAAATTCAAGAATTGAATGGCTGGAGGTAAAGAAACACCGCGGCAGAAGATGATCGGTATGATGTACCTTGTACTCACCGCTCTTCTGGCCCTAAACGTGTCAAAGGAAATTCTCGATGCATTTATCACCATCAACAATGGTTTGCATACGACGAAGATGACCTTCGACAGCAAATTGGAACAGGAATACGCCGACTTCAAGGCGTCTTACCTGGAGAATCCTGAAAAGTACGGTGAAGCATGGTCTCAAGCGGAGCAGCTCAAGGCCCGTGCCAATGAGCTGGTACACCACATAGACTTGATCAAAGCCAAAACCATCGCCATGACAGAGGGCAAAAGCCTGGAAGAGGTGATGGGTAAGGATCAATTCGGTCGAGACACCGTATTGAACTTGCTACACGTAAAGAGCAAGGACAATTACGATGCCAACACCACCATTATGATTGGTGCTGAGCCGGATCGCCCTAAAACTGATGACCACGCAGATGGCAATAACTATCGAGCTGCTGTGCTGCGTGAGAAGTTGGAAGCATTTGGTGAGGAACTCAAGGTAATGACGGCAGCAAATGTCGGCCTCACCCAGGCCATTGATAGCCTTTTTAGCTATCCTACCAAGGTGAAGGATGCGTCGGGAACTACTACGAATTGGGAGTCATTGAATTTCTACCACGTGCCTCTTGCGGCTACAACTACCATTTTGTCCAAATTGCAAAATGATGTGCGCAATGCAGAGTTTGACGTCTTGAAGTATTTGTTTTCGGATGTGGATGCCGCCTCCTTCAAATTTACAGAGTTGGAAGCCATGGTGATTCCCGAGAAAACATATATCCTTGAGAATGACTCATTCCGTGCGGATGTATTCCTCGCAGCCTATGACAATACCAACTTGCCTGAGATTTTCCTCGTGCCTCAAGGCATGAAGATCGACAGTGTGTTGGAAAATGTTGATGAATCCCAATTGAAGCAGGTTAAAATCGCAGACGATGGATTTGGAAAGCTGCGCTTGCCTGCCACTTCAATAGGGGATAAATCTTGGCAAGGGATCATCAAATTTCGCAAGCCGGGTTCACGTGGGGAGTACATTTACAGAAAGTATGAGGCGAATTACGAGGTGGCTAAGCCAGCCCTTGTAGTGTCTCCTACCAAGATGAATGTGCTCTATCGCGGTGTGGACAATCCTGTGGCCATTTCGGTACCAGGTATCAGTCAGGATGCCCTGACGGCCCGCATCGACAATGGACAGTTGGTGAAACAATCTGATGGCTCCTACATCGCACGCGATATCAAGAGCGGCACGAAAGCCACCGTATCTGTGTCGGCCGACTTTGACGGATCGACCAAGCAAATGGGTACTTTCGAGTTTCGTGTGAAGTCGGTGCCAGACCCTGTAGCCAAGTTTGCGGGTAAGTCACCTTCCGACAACAGCGCTCAGAAGTCAGAGCTCACTGCTGCCCTCGGTGTGATCGCCGATCTGGAAGACTTTGTATTTGACCTGAAGTTTCCGGTGAAATCCTTTGACATGACAGTGATCATGGGAGGGGATGTGCGCACACTGAAGTCCAACAGCAACCGCTTGACACCGGAAATGCAGGAACTGCTGCGTCAAACCAGGAGAAACCAGCAAGTAATCATTGAAAACATTCGTGCGCAGGCCCCTGATGGCTCTATCCGCTCTTTGGGTAGCATCAACCTGCGTGTGATATAAGTCTAGCATCATGAGAGGACCAAGCATCACCATCTTTCTCGCTTCGGCAGGCCTTCTGCTGTCGCTATTGGTATCGGTAAAGCTACAGGCACAAACTGTGCTCGACGGAGCTTATATCCGTGAAAACAATAAGACCAAGAAGGTAATTCAGTACCCCTTCATCCGTGAGGCCGATGTGCTTTGGGCGAGGAGGGTATGGCAAGACATCGATTTGAGAGAGAAGATGAACCTGCCTCTCTACTACCCGCTGGATGAATACAGTGGAATGAAAAGCCTTTTTTCCATCATCCGCGATGCACTGCTCGTAGAGGGTTCAATTACCGCCTACAGTGTGGGTGTTACCGGTCAAGAGGACGATTTTCGTACCCCACTTCTGGTAAGCGATGTCAAGGGCATACTGTCCAGGCAGGATACCACCAGTACCATGGATCCGGACACCGGTGAAATGGTCGAGGTAATCCAAACCATCGACATCAACCCACAAGATGTGACGCGCTACCGAATCAAGGAAGATTGGTTTTTTGACAAGCAACGTTCGGAACGCTACATTCGGATCATTGGCCTGGCCCCACTTAAGGAGAGAATCTCTGAGGATGGCGAGCCCACCGGAGCCTATGAAACCCTCTTTTGGCTATACTTCCCGGAATGCCGGTACGTCTTTGCCAATTGGGACTCTTTCAACCGCTTCAACGATTCCGAAAAGCGCTCCTTCGATGACCTTTTCCAAAAACGCATGTTTGCCTCCACCATCATTAAGGAGAGCAACGTGTACAACCGCCGCATCGACGATGTGTATACAGGGCTCGATGCCTTGATGAAAGCGGAAGAGGTAAAGGAACAGCTCTTCATTCTCGAACACGATTTGTGGAGCTTCTAAGCTGATAGATACATTCAAAAAAGGGGGATCGCTGTAGGCTTTCCCCCTTTTTTGCTTTTGTAAGCTGAGCAGTATTCCTTTCGGCAAATTCGGATATTCCCAGAGTGGACTTTGCCAGAGGCGATGCCCAGCTTCAGTGTCAGGATTGCGAAATTGCAGCACAGCCAATTATGCAATCCTGGCTTCGCTTAGTTGCAGGCATCATACAAGCCCGCTGACTTTGTTTTTGATTTGATCCCAACACGAGCAAGAATCAACTCAGCTTTGTACCTTTGCGGCCGCTTGCAAAGGCCGTTTGTGGCTGCTATGGGTGAGAAAGAATGATCAAAGCTGAAAACATACACTTGAGCTATGGAGAGCGCAGCCTCTTCGATGGCATTGATGTATTCATAGGTGTGGGCGATAAGGTGGGCCTTGTCGGCAAAAATGGTGCTGGCAAATCCACACTGCTCAAAATAATCATGGGCACGGTAAAGCCGCAGGAAGGAAGTGTAAGTAAGCCAAAGGAATTCAGTATCGGGTATCTGCCCCAAGATTTGCGTTTCGATTCCCAATTGACGGTACACGAAGAAGTGCTATCGGCTTTTGGCGAAGTGCGCTCCCTGGAGAGCAAAATCGACATGCTGGCACAGGAGCTTGAACGCCGCGACGATTACGAGTCGGATTCCTACATGGAGCTGGCAGAAGAGCTCAACACCGTGTCCACCCAACTCGGTATGCACGACATCAATGCACAGGATGAGGAGATTGAAAAAGTCTTGCTCGGCCTGGGTTTTGAGAAAAGTGACTTCGACAAAGCACTGCAGAGTTTCAGCGGAGGCTGGCAGATGCGCGTCGCCCTGGCCAAGATACTTCTCACAGGCCCCGATCTCATTCTGCTCGATGAACCGACAAACCACCTCGACATTGAGTCGGTACAGTGGCTGGAGGGCTATTTGCAAAAGCAGAGTAAATCCATCCTCCTCATCTCACACGATCGGGAGTTTTTGGATAAGGTAACCGAGCGCACCCTTGAATTGGTCAATGGCAAGGCCTACGACTATCCCGCCTCCTACAGCCGCTTTGTGGAGCTGCGCAAGGAGGTGATCGAGCGGCAGCTTGAAGCCAAAAAAAATCAGGACCGTGAAATACGACAGGCGGAATTGCTCATCAATAAGTTTCGCGCCAAGAGCAGCAAGGCCGCATTTGCGCAAAGCCTTATCAAGAAACTCGACAAGATGGAAATCATCGAGGTGGATGACGAGGAGAGCAGCGATTTCAGTTTTCGCTTCAGGCCAGCTCCCCGTTCGGGAAAAATTGTGGCTGAAGGACAAGATTTGGCCAAGCACTACGGCCCGAAGCGCGTTTTCGAGAACGTATCTTTTGAGATTGCGAGGGGTGATCGGGTGGCCCTTGTCGGCAAAAATGGAGCCGGCAAAACCACTTTTACGAAAGTGCTAGCCGGACTCTGCACCTATCAGGGTGAATGCGAGCTGGGCCACAATGTAAGTATGGGCTATTACAGCCAAAATCAAAGTGAAGAACTTCCTCGAGATCTCACTGTACACGATATCATCGATCAGGAAGCTGTGGGCGAACAGCGCAAGCACATACGAAGCCTGCTCGGGGCTTTCATGTTTACTGGCGACGATGTTTTCAAGAAAGTGAAGGTGCTCTCAGGTGGGGAGCGGGCAAGGTTGGCCCTCTGCAAGCTCCTGCTTCACGAGTACAACTTCATCGTGCTTGATGAGCCTACCAATCACCTTGATATGCGGGCCAAAGATGTTCTCAAGAATGCCTTGAAGCAGTTTAACGGAACCCTGCTCATCGTATCGCACGATAGGGACTTTTTGAGAGGGCTTACCAGTAAGGTGATGGAGATCAGAAATGGGGAGATGTCGGTGTACCCCGGTAGTATCACAGAATTTCTGGAGGCCAAGAAGGCCGATAGCATCAAGGCCTTCGAGTACGCCCAAAAAGTCGCTGCTGCCAAGCCGACTGCTCAGAAGAGCAACAAACAGGATGAGAAGCGCAAGTGGCAGCTCAGCAAGAGGGTGGGAGCGCTGGAGCGCGATATCGAAAAACTGGAAGCTGATCTGAACACCCACCGCAGCGATGGAGCAGATCTCGACTATACCGATGCCCAAGCCGTACAGACCTTCCAACAGCGATCGGCCCAATTGGAGAAAAAACTCGATGCTAAAATGAGGGAATGGGAAGAGTGCTCCGAAGAGCTTGCAGCCTTTGATTGAGCTCAATTTCCTGTCTCGATAGCTCAAAAATCGCTCACCCGGTAGAGACGTGGTGGCAAATTGAAGTTTGAATCTTCCTCACTGCCAATGTAGAGCTCGGTATCGCTTGCGAAGATTATGCTCTCCATCTGACCAAATACGCTGTAGGGCCCAAAGGTGTATTGCTCCTTGCGACCGCTTAGGAATGAGCCCTCCTGAAATTCGGTCAATTTCCAGACAAAACAATTGCCGCTTCGCTTGTATCCCACCAGGGCCACAATACCGCCATCGGCGCTGATGTCGGCCCCCGTGATACGGCCACCGGCATTGAAGCCTCCCAGCAATTGGGCATCGTGCACCACACCGGGTACCATGGGCACGCGGTACAGATTGCTGCGGTCGTCAGCCCGGTGCTTGGTGAAGAGGTAGAGCATCCCTTGCCAATAAATCATGGCTTCACAATCAAAGTTGTGCCTCTCTACATCAAAGCGGGTCTGCTCCGGGTAGCGAAAAAAAATGCTGGTATCGACCTCCAGGGCCAGGCTCTGTGCGGGGTCGATGCTGCTCCATGGAATGAGGTGTATAGCGAGATCCTGGCGATCACCTTCATTGTTGCCAAAATCTCCCACGAAAAGATAATCCTCGTTCTGAGCGAGATCCTCCCAGTCAATATTGGGAACATTGGTCACATTGAAGCTGTGCTGTACGCTGCCATCTTCGGGGCTGAAGGCATGCAGCCTTGCCGGGTTTCCGCGGTCATTGTGCCCGATGAGTAGCTCACCGTAGCGGGCCAGACCAGAAATTTCCTGCAAGGTGGCAGGCAGTTCGGCTATAGTCTCGATGCTCTTGAAGCTGTTTGGATAGCTGCAGTCGAGGTTGTTGACTGAGCCGGGATTGTAGTTTTCGGCAAAGCTGTCATTGCAGGCTACGCCCTCATCATCATCCCTGCAGGCTGTGAAAAGCCCCGTCAGGATCAGCATGCTCAAAAGGATCAGCGGCCTAAGCCTCATCAAAGAAAACATTGATGCTGTGTACCTGAGGAAGTTCGTTGAGCTTTTCGCTAAATACTCCGCTGCGACGTTGGTGCTTGAGCACGATGTAGTAGGCATATTCCTTCAGGTTTTCACCAGGTTCACCCACAGATTTGATATTGACTAATTTGTACTTCGAACAATACTTCCTAAACACCCGAAACAATTCCTTTTCTGGTTCCACGGCATTCTTATAAACCAATTGCACGAGGTACTCCTTTTTGGCGGGCGTGGCCTCATTGAGTACCGATGCCACAAAGATAACCAATCCGATAAAGAGGGTACCCACCCCCGATATGAGGTGCATGCCCGCCCCGGATGCCAGACCCGCAGCGAGGGCAAAGAAGATGAACATGATATCCTGGGTGTCTTTTACCGCCGTGCGAAAACGAATGATGGACATGGCTCCCACCAGTCCGAATGCCCGGGCCAGGTTGTTGCCAATCACCATGATGACCAATGCTGTGATCATGGTGAGCATGACCAGCGATACCACGTAATTGCCGGAATAGCTAATGCCGCTGTATGTGGTTCTGTACAGTATGGCGATAAAAATGCCGCAGAGCAGGGCTGCGATGAGATTCACCAGCGCGTCTTCGGGACTTAGCGCGAATTGAAAGAAATTTTGAAAATCGCTTTCCATCCTACTTAGATCATTCGCTGATTGTAGATGGATACATCGGTTTTGCTAAAGGGGGTGGCATACTTGGAGAGGGCTTCATGCCTCAATCCAAACTCCTGCACAATGGAGCGTGCCCAAACGGGCATTTTATCTTCAAAGTATTTGATTTCCAAAATAAAATGATCTTTCCATACCAAGCGCAATCCAGACTCGCTGTACAATTGTTCGAAGCTTGGCCAGAGTTTGCTACGAATATTTTTATCAAACGTTATCCGAACCCCGGGATCAAACTTCCCGTGAAATGGCTCTCGATCGTAGGTCACCAGATTTACCGGGCGGTAGCCGTAGCGGTGCAAATTAAATAGAAATTTGCGTGTCTCTTCTTCATTTTGTCCCTCAAAATTTTTGCCCAGTCCATTGGAGAGACCGAAGGTGAAGAGTTCTCCCAGATCTTTATAGGCCACTGAAGCACGGTTTTTCCAAATGCGATCGCCGAGTTTCCGCTTAATTTCCAGAAATACCTTGCAACCATCATTGGGGCGGTCGTAGCCGCGCACACGGAGTTTTTTTCGGATTTCAAGGCCTTCGATTTTGTCCAACAAGGCATCGAAATGTATGGTGTCAAGGTATACGCTGCGCACGGTGTATTGATGCAGGCCCGATTCGAGTTTCGGAGCGTAATGATCCGGACGCAAAAAGGGATCCAGCCGCTTCCGCAGTGCGTCGATCTGCTCGTTTCTCACCAGGTATTTGCGCTCGTATCGAAACTTCATGCCACTCTGGTTTTGCCGAGGCGAAATCTTCGCATGAAGTAGTCCCATATGCTCACGCGATCGCATTTCAGGGTGGTCTCGATCATGGTGCCGTGTTTCATCCGCGCATTATATGGCCACTGGGCGGTTGCGTATATCGCTTGGCGGCTGTCGAGGTACTTCACTTCCTCATCCAGATTCACTATAGCCCCTTCCTCATCCTGATAGATCGCCCTGTCACCTTCTTTGACGTAGGCGAACTCGAAAAGCTGTATGGGCACCAAGGCTATGGTGCTGGTGGTATCGCGTATGCTCAATATTTTGCCCTCAGCCGATGACGAGCGCGGAAAGTACAATCTACCGGCGATGGGAGAGGTGATGTTGAAGTAGCTTACCCTGTCTTCGATTTGAGCTATTTGCCAGCTCAGGGCTTCAATCTTTGTGCGGATGAGCAGTTCCTGTTCCGGCTTTTCGCCCGTTGTTACTGAGAGGTAATTCGCCTCTGCTATTTTCTCTGACAGCTCCTTGAGCCGAAGTTTGTTTTCCTCAATTTCATATTCCTGCTCTGATATTACCCCATCCTGAATCAGTACTTCCGTCCGGGCCATTAGCTTTCGCTGGGTTTCGAGATCCTGTTTGGCCAGATCCCACTGTTCTTGAGCTAAAAGCACATCCTCCGGCTTTTGTCCTGTGGTAAAAAATTCCAATTCCGCGCGGAGTATTTCCAAATCACCTCTCAACTTGATGAGGTTTCTCTGCTCTTCATTTGATACGATGAAGCCCAAGGTATCACCAACTCCCACATGGCTTCGATTGGCTATTTCGGGATTGAGTCTGAATGCCACCACATCGCCACGCTGAAATTCGGTTACATCGTATTGGTATATGCGGTTGTCCACATTGTTTTTCATGGTTGCCACCAAATTGCCTTCCAGGGTGCGCGAGAGTCTGTACTCCTGCGGAGTTCCAAAAACTCCCTGTGCCCTGATCGAATAATAGATTTCCACTTGAGTGGCAATGACAATAATGGCCACAATCAATAGCGAAAAAATAATCCATGTTTTAGTATTTCTTTTCATTCAAGCTGAGAATAAGAAGAGAAAAGGCAAACCCCAAATTTAACACTTAAATAAAGTTTAATCAACAATAATTTAAACTTGATGACGTAAAAGTCAATTGAACAAGGTGTTAACAACTGGGATCTCATCTGCTCTGAGAAGCTATACTCTGAATCCCATACCGGCCTTTCAGCAATGGTCTATGCCCTTTGCAATCAAATGTGTGCTGTGATCACAATATCTTTGGTTCTCTCTCAGTGCAGGCCTCACTATGAAAGCGGCTACATTCCCGATCTCCTCGGGCTGTAAGGTAATTTTTTGCAATCAATTTGAATGATCCCGGAGACGGAACATTTTGTTTTTAGATCAGAAAATCAAATAATTGAACAGTACTCGCAATTGCTTTAGCACAATTTTTCTGCCTTTCATTTTCCGGGTTCAATGCTCCTGATCAGGTAAGGTGATGCCAATCTCGGTAGAATATTCAAAGCTATCGGATCGGATCTATTTTGTACTGCAGCGCTCCCCATACAATGAAAAATTGCGCTGCACCATAGCTGAGCATGATCCAGAAATGGCTTAGGGCCACCGGAGACACAAACTTGTTCCAGGCGAGGACAGCATCACTCGCAAAGAAGCAGAAGGCTCCAATGGCAATGGGCAGAAAAGAAGCAGGAGTGACCCTTCCTGACCGTTTGAGTGCGAGAATTACCATGGTGGCGATGGCAGCTGTGTAGCAGGCTACAGGGATTGACATGCTCAGTAAATGAGGGTAGAGCTTGAGGTAGAATGCGATGGCGATCCCCAAAATGACTACGGGCCCCCAGATATGGGCAAGCTGATGCCGGCTGCGTGTATCTCTCAGTGGCCGGGTCAATACATTTTTTGCGAAAGCTGCACTATAGGCCAAGTGGGCGAGCAGAAATGAGCCCAGCCCAAGGATGAAGTATGCGGAAGAAATCCTTTGGAAGATCAGAGCCACATCGCCACCCAATGAGAACAGCAGTGCCAGCAGTATCCAGAAATCGAAACTGAAAGGAGCCATGTTGCGTCCTGAGCTCAAGAAGTACACAATGAGGGAGATGAGCAATAAGGGCTTGCTCCCCCATGCAGCATACTGCCAGGCATCGGCATAAGTGCTGTGATCACCGGCCCACTCACCGGCATAGAGGTGGAAGGCCAGCAGCAGGAAGTAGCTCAGGGCAAATAGCGGCCTCATTCGGCAGCGAAAAGCTGATGAAAGGTGAGGCGCCGCAGCACGAAAAATGATGTCAGAGCAATCAGCAAGGTGAGCAGGGGCACCCACAGGGCTACAATGCCAATGTAGTACAGATAAATACCGGCGATGAGGCTCAATGAAAATCGGCTGAGCTCCAGACGCAGGGCTTTCTCACGGTCATCGAATATAATACCGAGAAAGGCTATCGAAAGCACGATGAAAACAGAAATCGAAATCTGCAAAAGCAAATCTAGCCCGCCTGCATTGAAGAGAAAAAGGGAGGTGATAAGCAGGATGATGAGGTAGTGCAGCAGAAGGTATACATTGAGCCCGGTGGAGAGTACAACATCGTATTTGCGGTAGCTCCTTTTATCGACCTCCTTTGGCGGCCTGAATCCACCCAGCTCTGCGGGATACCAACCGGGAGGTTTCCAGATGAGCTTCCACTTGTTGAGCAGGCCCGGCACCCTTTTCACCTCATTCCAGAGATTGATGAAGGGCCGCACATTGGCCATGATGGGATTAAAAGTGTTGAGCGGCGTCGTAATGCCATAGGTGGGCTTGTCTTCCTCTTCTGCGAAAGTGCCAAACATGCGGTCCCAAACCATCAAGGTGCCGGCGTGGTTTTTATCGATGTATCGCGGGTCGCGCGCATGGTGTACCCTGTGATGCGAAGGTGTGTTGAAGAGGTACTCGTACCAGGCCGGCAAGCGCTTGATTACTTCGGTGTGTATCCAAAACTGATAGAGCAGATTGAAGGCGCCCATCATCACGAACCACTCCGTCTTGAAGCCCAAAAATGCCAGCGGAAAGTAGAAGTAAAAGGTGAACATCTTCTGAAAGGTGCTTTGCCGCAAGGCCACCGACAAATTGTAATCCTCACTCTGATGGTGCACCACATGCCCCAGCCAAAAGAGATTGACCTCATGGCTCAAGCGGTGGGCCCAGTAATAGAAAAAGTCAACGCCGATGAAGCAGAGCAGTATCCAATACCAGGTATTCTCCAGCTCGAAGATGGCGAAATGAACGAAGATGAAATGGTATGCCGCTACTGTGAAAATCTTGGCAAAGAGACCACTGAGCTGCTCTACGATGCCGCAGCTGATATTGCTCACAGCATCATTGACCCGGTAGAGCTTCTTCTGCTTTACGTGATCGTAAATGAATTCGGCCGCCATGAGGATGAAAAAAACCGGTATGGCGAGGATGACGGGATTGAGATTGTCCACTTGTAAATCGTAAGTATCAAAATTACGCAGATACGGACTTATACACAATTTCCGTCCCAATAATTTTCTGACCTTTGGAGCATGATAATGTACAATGTCACCGTGAGCGTGGATGCACCCGTGGCCCCCGAGTGGCTGGAGTGGATGAAGTCGGTGCACATACCCGATGTGCTCGCGACCGGCCTTTTTGCGGAAGCAAAGATCGCCCGCATACTGGCCGAGGAGTCCGGAGGTATGGCCTACAGCGTGCAGTACTACGCATACAGCCGCAGCCACTACGAGCGCTACGAGAAGGACTATGCCCCCCGCTTGCGCAAGGAGCATCAAGACCGTTTTGGGGCCCACACGGCCGCCTTTCGCACCCTGCTCGACCTCATACACCAAGACGCGCCGAAGCCATGAAGCCCGTCAGGGCCAAAAAGCATCTGGGGCAGCACTTTCTCAAGGAGCAGGCCATTGCAGAGCGTATTGCGCAAGCCGTGGAGCTGCAGGATGAATCGATCAGCGTACTCGAAATTGGGCCCGGCACAGGCATATTGAGCCGGAAACTCGATGCCATCTACAGCGAGCGTCTGCGCATGATTGAGCTTGATAGCGAGTCGGTGGAATACCTTCTCGATCGGCATCCCGACTGGCAAGGGCGCATTGCGGAAGGCGATTTTCTCAAATGCGATCTGCCTCAGCTGATCGGCGAAAGTTCCTTTGGGCTCGTGGGCAATTTTCCCTACAATATCTCTTCGCAAATACTCTTCAAAGCCCTGGATCATCGGGATCAAATTCCGGTCTTGGTCGGCATGTTTCAAAAGGAGGTGGCCGAGCGCGTGGTCTCCGAGCCGGGCACCAAGGTGTACGGTATACTAAGTGTGCTCTTACAGAGCTATTATCGCTGTGAGTACCTCTTTACCGTTTCCGAACAATGTTTTGCTCCACCTCCAAAGGTCAAGAGCGCGGTGATACGCCTGCGGCGACGACCGGAGCAAGACCCGGCACTGCCATATCCTTACCTGAAGAAGGTGGTGAAAATGGCCTTTGGGCAAAGGCGAAAAACCCTGCGCAACAGCCTCAAGCCCCTGCTGCAGCAAAGCGGAGCTCGACTCGGGGAAGAAATTCTGGGCCTGAGGCCGGAAGCCTTGTCGCCGGAGCGCTTTGCCCAAATGGCGAAGGAAATCCGCGATGCGGAGCTATCCCGGCAATAAGCAGGGCAGGAGCGTGGTGCCCAAGCGGCTTTTTCATACTTTTGGCGCCTCATGCAGTTTGAAATCAGCAAGGAATTTGTAGACGAGATCCGCGATTCGGTCGCAGAGGGTCGGGATAGCCACTTGCAATCTGAGCTCTCGGGCCTGCACCCCGCTGATATCGCCGAACTCTTTGATAGCCTCAAGGCTGCCGAGGCGAGCTATATCTTCAAGCTCTTGCCGAGCGACATTGCAGCCGAAGTGATGATCGAGCTCAATGAGGTAGACCGCGAGAAGCTGCTCGCCACCCTTACCTCCAGGGAGATTGCCGAGCAGGTCATCGACTTCATCGACAGCGATGATGCCGCCGATGTGCTCTCCGAGCTCCCCGAAGAGAAAAAGTCGGAGGTGCTGGCCTTGATCAGCGACGAGGAGCAGAAAAGCGATATTTTCGACCTACTGCGTTATGAAGAAGACAGCGCCGGGGGGATGATGGCCACCGAGTTGGTTAAGGTGAGGGGCAGCTGGACCATCGCGCGCGGCATACGCGAGATGCGCAAGCAAGCCGAAGAGGTCGATCAGGTATACACCATCTACGTGGTCGATGAGGATGACCGACTTGTGGGGGTGCTTCCGCTCAAAAAGCTGCTCTTCAGCTCTTCATCCATCAAGACGCGTATTTCCGAAATCTTCGATGATGCTCCCATGCATTATGTGCATCCCGATACCACGGGTGAGCAATGCGCCAAGATGATGGAAAAGTATGATCTCGTGGCTCTTCCTGTGGTCGATACCGACATGCGCCTGCTCGGGCGCATCACCATCGACGATGTGGTGGACTTCATCAAGGAAGAAGCTGAAAAAGACTATCAACTGGCTTCTGGTATCTCAGAATCGGTGGAGGCCTCCGACAATGTGTGGTTGCTCTCCCGTGCGCGCCTGCCTTGGCTGCTTATCGGACTATTCGGTGGTATGATCGTTTCCAAGGTGATCGGCACCTTCGAAGCCCAGCTCGAAGAGGTAGCCATACTTGTGATTTTCATGCCGCTCATCGCGGCCATGGCCGGCAATGTGGGCGTGCAGTCATCGGCCATCGTCGTTCAGGGTCTCGCCAATAAGAGCCTCTCCTCATCCTCGGTTTTCAATCGGCTGCTCAAGGAGTTTTCGGTAGCCCTGCTCAATGGTACCATCTGCGGGGTGACCATTTTTGCCTACAGCGTGATCTTCGAGCGCAACCTGGCCCTGAGCTATACCGTTGGTATTTCATTGCTTACCGTTATCATCATCGCTGCCCTCTTCGGCACCCTCGTGCCACTCACCCTTGAGAAGCTGCGCATCGATCCGGCGCTCGCCACCGGGCCCTTCATCACCACGAGCAATGACATCATCGGGCTGACGGTCTATTTCACTTTCGCCAAATATTTCTTCGGTATCTGATGCGGGTTCTCTTCATCGATCGCGTACACCCCGTACTCCGCCAGCGACTCGAGGCTGCAGGCATGCATTGTGAGGAGGATTTGGATTGCAGCCGGGAGGGCCTTTCGGCAAAAATGGGAGGCTATCAGGGATTGGTATTGCGCAGCCGCCTGCCCATTGATCGCCCGCTTCTGGAGCAAGCTGAGTCATTGCAGTGGATCGCCCGATCGGGTTCGGGTTTGGAAAACATAGACCTGATAGCCGCCAAAGAAAAGGGCATTGAGGTATTCAGCTCGCCCGAAGGCAACCGCGATGCACTCGCGGAGCACTGCCTTGGCATGCTCTTGCAGCTCTTGCACCGCCTGCACATCGCCCACCGCGAGGTGCAGCAAGGCCTATGGCGACGCGAAGCCAATCGTGGCCGGGAGCTCAAGAGTCTCTGCTTCGGCATTGTGGGCTATGGCCACATGGGCAGTGCTGTGGCCGAGCGGTTGCGGAGTTTTGGCTGCCGCATCCTCGCATACGATAAGTACAAGGAGCACTATGGCAATGCCTATGTAGAAGCTTGCAAACTGGAAGACCTGCAGCGCGAAGCCGACGTGCTGAGCATACATTTGCCGCAGAGCGATGAGAGCCGCTACTTCGTAAATGCCGAGCTCATCAAGAGCATGCGCAAACCTTTCTACCTGATCAATACCGCCCGCGGCGCTCATGTGGACACCGCTGCCCTCTACTCAGGTATCCGTGCCGGCAAGGTGCTCGGGGCCTGCCTCGATGTACTCGAGTATGAGAAGCGCTCTCTCGAAGGGCTCAGCGATGAAGGTGGCCCGGGAGTGCTGAGGCGCTTGCTGGAGATGGAGCAGGTCATCGTGACTCCCCACATCGCCGGATGGACCCACGAGAGCTATGTCAAGCTTTCAGAGGTGCTGGCCGACAAGATCCTCGCACGCTTCCGAGTCGATTAGAAAGGGCACTTGCCTCAAAAGTAAACCGACTGCGCTGTGCGGAAGGTATTGGCATGCGCATCTACGATGTGTGCAAGGCGCTCTGAGTAGCCCCCTCCCATGTTGAATACCACCGGAATGCCCGCCCCGTATGCCCTGCCAAAAACCATGGCATCCCGCTCCCGACAGGCCCCAAGGCTCAGCTTGAGCCTACCCAGCTTGTCCGTGCCGAGCACATCTACACCGCTCTGAAAGAAGATGAGTTGGGGCCGCTGTAGCTCGATCAGCCCGGGCAGGTGATGCTCAAGGGTGCCCAGGTATTCATCATCGCCACAGCCATCGGGCAGCCCTATGTCCAGATCGGATTGCTCCTTGTGCAGGGGGTAATTGCGCGCTCCGTGCATGCTGAAGGTGAATACGCGCTCCTCACCGCGAAAAATGTGGGCGGTGCCATTGCCCTGATGCACATCCAAGTCGACTACGAGTATGCGCCGAATGCGCTTTTCCGCCAAGGCATATGCCGAAGCCACTGCAATGTCGTTGAGCAGGCAGAATCCCTCAGGCCGATCGCGGAAGGCGTGATGGGTGCCCCCGGCTATATTGCCCGCTACGCCGTGCTGCAGGGCAAAGTCCACTGCCTGTATGCTGCCGCCGGTGATATAAAGTTCCCGCTCCACCAAGCGCTCACTGAGTGGAAATCCACTGGCGCGCTCATCTTTTTTGCTCAGCTTCTGCTCTTTGAGTCGCTTGAGGTATTGCGGGCAGTGTATCCTCAGTATGCGGGCCTCACTGGCGCGTTCGGGCTCAAAGAAGTTTTGATCGCTCAGGGTACCTTCATAGCGCAATTGCTCCGGTAGCAGGCGGTACTTGTCCATCGGAAAGCGGTGGCCTTCCGGCAATGGGTGGGCATAATATTCATTGTAAGCTACTTTGAGCATCTGCTTGGCTTTTCACGCTATGAGGGTCTATGCGTGGTGCTTCACACCCTGCAAAAACCTGCAAATCTCAGGAATGTTTGGATTTTAACCGGGTTCAACAGGCCCCTGCGATTTTGCGGGCAGCAAGCCTCCTGTGCAGCTTTGGTCTTTTTGCGGCTCATCTTGTCCATACCTTTCAAAATGGGCATCTTTGCAGGAGCAAAGCTTTCAAAATTCAAGACATGAGCACAAGGCAGAGACGGGTACTTCTGATGATTCTCGACGGCTGGGGCCTCGCCACCAATACTAAGGTATCGGCCATCGATGCCGCCCACACCCCATTTGTGGATAGCCTTTACGGCAAATATCCTCATAGTAAGCTCGATGCCAGTGGTATGGCTGTAGGCTTGCCGGAGGGGCAAATGGGCAATAGCGAAGTGGGCCATATGAACATCGGTGCGGGACGCGTGGTGTATCAGGATTTGGTGAAGATCAACAAGTCAGTGGCTGAGGGAGAGCTCAATACCCATCCCGTGCTGGTCGATGCTTTTGCTTACGCCAAAAAAGAGGGGCGCAAGGTGCACTTCATAGGCCTGCTAAGCGATGGAGGAGTACATGCCCATATTGACCACTTGAAAGGACTCTGCGATGCAGCCCGGGCCAATGGGCTGCAGCAGGCCTATATCCACGCCTTTACCGACGGCCGCGATACCGACCCCAAGAGCGGGGTGGCTTACCTTAGCGATTTGCAGAAGCACCTCGAGCACAGCACCGGAAGCATCGCCAGCATCACGGGGCGCTACTACGCCATGGACCGCGACAAGCGGTGGGAGCGGGTCAAGCTGGCCTACGATGCCATGGTACACGGCAAGGCTGTGCACAGCAGGGATTTGTTGGCATCGGTGAGGCAGAGCTATGAAGAGGGTGTAAGCGATGAATTCATCAAGCCCATTGTAGCCATCGACGATCAGGGCGAGCCTATCGGAAGCATCTCATCCGGCGATGTGGTCATCTGCTTCAACTTTCGCACCGATCGCGGTAGGCAGATCACAGAGGCGCTTACGCAAAAGGATTTTCCCGAACAGGGGATGCAAGCCATGAAGCTGCACTATGTCACCTTCACCAAGTACGACGACACCTTCAGCAATGTGCATGTGGTCTTTGACAAAGACAAGCTCAACAACACCCTTGGCGAAGTGCTGGCCGCCCACGGGCGCAAGCAGATACGCATCGCCGAAACTGAAAAATACCCCCACGTTACCTTTTTCTTCAGCGGCGGTCGGGAGGTGGAGTTTGACGGGGAAAGGCGCATACTCTGTCCCTCGCCCAAGGTGCCCACATACGACCTGCAGCCCGAGATGAGCGCCGCCGACATCGCTGATGCCATTATCCCGGAGCTCAAGCAGCAGAGTGCCGATTTCATTTGCCTCAACTTTGCCAATCCCGATATGGTGGGGCATACCGGTGTGTGGGAAGCGGCCGTGAAGGCCTGCGAAGCTGTAGATACACAGGCCCGCCGGGTGATCGAAGCTGCTCTGGAGGCGGGCTACACCAGCATCCTTATCGCCGATCACGGCAATAGCGACATGATGATCAATCCCGATGGCAGCCCCAATACAGCCCATACCACCAATCTGGTGCCCTGCATCCTGATCGATGGGAGGGAGGAGCTGCCGGTAAAGGATGGCAAACTCGGCGACCTTGCCCCCACCATCCTGCAACTCTTGGGCATCGACATCCCCTCTGAGATGACCGGCGATGTGCTCCTGCACCACCGCGTGGCCATGGATTGAGCCCACGTGGATGACAAGGGCGTAGCCCATGGCTTTAGCCGTGGGATAATGGGCGAAGGCGTTGAAAGGAAGCTGGGCGGAAAAGCGCTAAGCATTTAGAGTTTGCCAAAATTGAACGATGAAGCCGGAGGCTGGTTTTTCATCACTCGTCCCTTTCGACGACAGCAAGGATTGCGTCTGTACCGCAGGGAGTCCCAGACGGGCAGGGCCTTCTGGATTCACTTACCCCCGCTACGCTTACCCGCCCGCTGCGCGTTCGGGCAAGCGGGCACAGCGGGCAGGCCCGCCTACGTTTTGTATTCGGGCAGGCCTGAGGCGGAGCGAAGCAATGTCGCAACCAGAGATAAAACCACGTCACGGGAGACTGCAATGACGCAGCCTGGGTGAAGAAAGGCCAGAGGCGCCACGAGAATGAGCCCTGAAAGGGCGGCAATACATTAGCCCAGGGTGCTAACCCTGGGGTATGTATCGAGCCAAGTAGAAGGCCTTGGCGGCATTTTTGCTTCTGCAAAAATGATGACAAGG
>SLDS01000220.1 GCA_007125175.1 Flavobacteriales bacterium | reverse complement strand
TTCGATCACCTCTGCGCTGCGCAGCGACTCCACCCTTTGTATGAGCGTTGGCAGGCAATGGTGCAGTGTATTTTCATCGCATAAAATGAATAATTTTGCACCGGCGAAAGCCCCACCTGCTAAAATTTCTGCCAAGGAGGCAAGGCTCTGCCTTCCTACGATGAGCGGATGATCCTCGCATTTGATATGATGGAGGGCTGGCTTGGTCATGGGCGAAAATGAAGCCGCTAATATAGGAGGGATTTTTCGAATGAAACCAAGTGATATCGCGACCGGAGACGCTACTCCAATCCAGATTCCAGAGGCCGCAATTTCCTTTGACAATACTGAGGTAGCCTTTGCCAGCAAAAGCAAAAAAGACCTGCGAAGGGCTTATTTGTTATTCAGGATTATCGGCAATCGATTCCTGAGCACCATCGGCAAGCACGCCACCAGGCTGGCCCTTGCACTCAGGCTACCTATCACTCCCTTTGTGCGGGCCACCATTTATCAGCAATTCGTGGGCGGAGAGAGCATTGAAAAAAGCAAGGAAACCAGCCTTATGCTTCGCTCTCACAATATTGGCACCATACTCGATTACTCCGTGGAGGGCAAGGAAGCCGAAGCCGATTTTGACCGCACCCGCGATGAGATACTCAGAACAGTTGTGGCCGCAGGCGAGGAGGATTACATACCCTTTAGCGTGTTCAAGACTACGGGGCTTTCGCCAAATAAATTGCTCGCTAAGGTGAGCAAGAAGCAAGCGCTCTCCGACAAGGAAGCCAAAGCTTGGGAGCGCGTGCAGGAGCGCGTGGACAGCATTTGCCGAAAGGGCTATGAGACAGGAGGCAGGGTGTTTGTCGATGCTGAGGAGAGCTGGATTCAGGATGCCATCGATAATCTGGCCCGCGATATGATGCGCCGCTACAACCGCGAGCGCTGCGTGGTGTACAATACCCTGCAAATGTACCGCCACGACCGGATGGAGCACTTGAATAGAGAGGTCGCCACGGCAGAAGATGAAGGCTATCAGTATGGGGTGAAGTTGGTGCGCGGTGCCTACATGGAGAAAGAGAGGGATCGGGCTGAAGAAATGGGATACCCCTCGCCCATTCAGGCCAATAAGGCCGCGACCGATGCTGATTTCAACAAGGCCTTGATATACTGCCTCGACCACTTGGATCGGGTCTCCTTTTGTGCCGGCACCCACAATGAAGAGAGCAGTGCATTGCTGGCCAGAGAAATGATTGATCGTGGCCTCGATAAGGACGATCCCAGGGTGTACTCTGCTCAGCTATTTGGCATGAGCGACCACATCAGCTTCAATCTCAGCTCAGCAGGATACAATATCGCCAAGTATGTACCCTATGGGCCGGTGAGGGAGGTGATGCCCTACCTCATACGCCGCGCCGAAGAAAATACCTCGGTAGGCGGGCAGACCAACCGTGAACTCAGCCTGATCATCCGGGAGTTGAAGCGCCGAAAGGTTGTGGACTGATGGCATTGTGTCAAAAGATCCAAGTATGAGAACCTTCGTACCAACTATGGGTTAATTTTACAGCGGGGGATCCCTGAAATACAGCGGCGGCCCGGAAGCGCATAAGGAGCATGACTGCAACAAAGACAGAGAAAACATGAAACCCGGAAAATGGATATTTACTCTAGTGGCCTTTGCGGTATTGCTGCTCATCGGCATGATTGTGGCATTCCCACTGCTGCAACCACAAAAGAAGCTCAAGGTATTTCAACCACATGAGATCAACCCAAAGCTGGTAGATGAGAGCAAGCGCGGGGTGAGAGAAAACCACAGCATAGCCGATTTTGAATTGATCAATCAATTGGGCGACACCATCCGGCGATCAGATATGGAGGGAAAAATTTACGTAGCCGACTTTTTCTTTGCCACCTGCCCCACCATTTGTCCCACCATGAGCAGCAATATCGCTTCCCTTCAAAACGATTTTGCCGATTTTCCTGAAGTGGCCTTCTTATCGCATAGCGTAACCCCCGATATGGATTCCGTACCTGTGCTCTACGAGTACGCCGAGCGCTACGGTGCCCGCCACGATGTGTGGTGGCTGCTCACCGGCGATAAGAAGACCATATACGAACTGGCCAGAAAGAGCTATTTTGCCGTACTCGACGAGGGCGATGGCGGCGTGCAAGACTTCATTCACACCGAAAATTTTGTTCTGGTCGATACCAAGGGCCGCCTAAGGGGCTTCTACGATGGCACCGACCCGAGAGACATCAGCCGGCTGCGGGAGGAAATAAAAATCCTGCTGGCCGAATGCTTTCCGGAAAGGTATAAGGTATAAGCCTGTCCTGCACCTGCTTGCCGCAAAATGACCTGAACTTGCTGCCGACGAAATGGAGCCATTTGCCTGGCATAGGCTGATCACAGGGGCCAAAACTTCCTTCGGAAATGATTAGAATACCTGGCCAGCAGTGCTCAATATCAGATTTCTCAATTTTTTTTCTCCCTGTCCTATTGACACTTATCCCGTGTAAATGCATTTTTTTCGACTTTTTATTTCGTCAAAGGCAACCACCCCAAAAGCCTGCGTCTTTAGTGTGCAGTGTTCAAACTGCTTAATGGTTTCAAATTTTCCTTGCAGGTTTTAAAGCGCTCTACGGAGCGCTTTAATTTTTTATATCCCTTCCACAGTGCAAAGGGATCACAAGGGCTCAAAGCGCGCATACTCAAAATCCGGATTGGCGGCAAGTGGCACAGCCGGGTCGAGCATTTCGCGAATGATTTGCGCGAGAAGCGCCTCACAGTCCTGCACATCTTCATCCCTCTCCAAGGCCGGTTGCAGGAGTAGCTTTCTATCGGCAGGGCGTGGCATGGATATGATCATGGCCTCAGCTTGCTCATCCGGATATACCTCGCGCAGCATCCAGGCATAGAGCATCAATTGCAAGGCTTTGGGCTTTTTCCTCACGGAGTCCAGGTCGAATGCGGCGAGTTTAAGGTCTGAGCCTTCCACCTTCCCTGTTTTGAAGTCGATTACTTGCAGCTTTCCATTCCTGCGCAGCACCAGGTCGGCCGAGCCCTTGATCATCGCAGGCAGAGCTTCAGTGCCATCGGCTGGCTCGATCTTCAGGGAGCGCTTGAGTCGCAATTCCGGCTGCAGCACTTCCACTGTATCTCCCTTGCTCAGCAAGTCCTGCTCACTGCCCAGGTAGTCGAGTATCATATGCTTGGCCGATGCGTATTGCAGGCGCTCCAGGCCCCTGTCGAAGTGGGTACCCTGACAGATTTTGCGAAAGCTACGGCTCAGGTGCCCATCGATCTCTCGCATCCAGCCATCGAGATCATACGCGCTCAAGGCTCCGCGATCTACCTTGGTGGCGAATAGCTGCTCCAGGCAATCGTGCACCACCGAGCCAAACTGAGCCTCGTCAATCCCATCCTGCTCATCGGGCTCTGCCAGGCCCAGCACATTCTCATAATACCACTCAAGGCTGCTTTCCAGATAGCGATTGATCCCCGAGGCAGATATGCGCTCTTGCACATATCGACGGATATCTTGCATCACCTCAGGGCTCTTCTCCAGACCGGATGGCCCCTGCTCCCTGCCGCCGGAAAATTTGGCAGCGGGCAATTCACGGTAGCTCAGGCCTGGCATGAGCTGGCTGTAGCGGTGCTCGAGCTGCAGCAAAAAAGGACTGGGCTCAGCACCACTGCTCAATCCCTCAAAATTGTAGTAGTACACCAAGTGCACCTTCTCCGCATCTTGCAGCAAGCGGTAGAAGTAGTAGCCAAATACCGCATCGCGCTCGCGGCGCCCCGGCAACTGGTGAAACTGACGCACTTCGAAGGGAAAAAAACGCTCAGGCGAGGAGGTACCCGGCAGGAATTCGTGGGTGGCATCACAGAGAATGATGCACTTGTAGGACAGGGCTCTGGTCTCGAGCAAGCCCATGATCTGTAGGCCGTGGGCAGGCTCTCCAATCAGGTCGAGCTTTGCCGCCCTGAAGGCCGAGCTCAAGAGCTGTCTCACATCCTCGAGGCTCAACTCGCCAGCCTGCGGAAAGCTCTGCAGCTGCTGCACAAAGGAGCCGAGGCAATGCAGGGAATCTCCCAGCATCCGCGCTTCGATGCCGCCTTGGGAGCTTTCGGCGAGGGCCATAGCAGCCCTTTCGGCAAAATGCTTGAGCGCGCGCAAGGCCGCTGCAGCGCTGCCCTCCCAATCTTCCAAAAGTCCATGCAAAAAAGTCGGCTGCCCCTTCTCAATCAGGGCCTGCAGCCAGGCTTGAAGGTCTACTTGCTGACCGCGCGTGAAAGCCAAGAGCTCCTCATCCCATCCCTGTGCAGACAGGAGCTCCATCAGCTTGTGCCGGCAGAGGCGTCGCAGCTGATCCAAAGGAGCCCACAGCTCCGCCCCGCGCTGCACATTCCTTTGCTTGAGCACAAAAAGCTTATCGAGCCAGTCGCTCAATGCGCCGGATGAAAGGGGTACTCCCATGCTCACGTTGGCCTCCTGCACATTTGCCGGAAGGCGCTGCAGCAAGGGTATGAGCATGGACTCGTCGGCCAGTACCAAGGAGGTATCGTTCAGCTCGTCAGGGCTGAGCTCAGCCAAGATCGCCGCGATCACATCCACCTGTGAGGACTTGTAAGCGGCCCTGCTATGGGTGATATCCAGCTGCCTTTCCCGCATGGCTTGAGCGCCTGTGAGCGACGAGCCGAGCTTTTCGGCCAGTGCATTGCGGATGAACATGCCTGCGGGATTTTCCAAGTCCTGCAGCCATGCCGGGTCAGCATCGAAATAGAGCTCCCCATCCCCGGCATCCAGCACCTGCTTCAGCAGGTCTTTTTCGCTTCTGCTCAAGGCATTGAATCCTGCCACATAGTGCTTCTGCTCCGGATATTGCAGGCGGTATTCAGGCCATCGCTCAGCGGCCTTGCGGCTGAGCAATCCCGAATAGGCCTTGCCCTGCTCGAGCAAAGAGGCATTGAGCTTCTCGTGTATCATTTTGAGGGAATGCCAGAGGTTCCGATAGCTCTTTTGTCGCTCGGTAAGGCTTTGATTGAGAAAACTGAAGGAGTCTATCTCGGTGTAGGCTTCCAGATCTCGGTACACAGAATTGTGATCCAAGCCATGGGCTTCCAGTTCATTGAAGTCGTCGAGCAGGGCATCACACCAGGAAAAGAATGTAGAGATATCTTGCGCCTGCTCCCCGAGTACATTTGCATAAGCGCGATAAGCGGCAAAGCGGAGTTCGAGCCTGTCGATGGGGCGAAGGCCACTGATGTGGGCACACCATTCATTCATGGTGGTAAATGCGGGCATCCACAGGCTTCCACGGCTCTCTTCAGCGATCAAGCGCCCCAGGTAATACGCTGATCGCCTGCTGGGCAGCACCACTGTGCAGTGGCGCATATCCTTGTCGCTGCTACCGATTAGGGTGGCCAGCTTCCGCAAAAATGGGTGATGCATGCTACCTGAATCCCTTTCGGATAAAGGTAAGGAATTCGCGAAAGGTACTGCCCTCGGTAAAGACACTTTTGACCAGGGGCCAGAAACCCTTCGGCTTTTCCCGGTCTATTTCTCTTTGCATATTGGTAGGGCGCTGTGGCATGCCGCCTTCTTTTGCAGCATCCTTATCGAGTTGATCAGCAAATTCGAAGAGCACCTTGGCCTGCTTGTGGTAGCCGAGTTTTTCCTGCAGCAGGCCCAAATTGTTGTGGGCCACAGCATCTTCCGGGTCGAGGGTTATCGCCTGCTGGTAGTCTTCGATTGCCCCCTCCAGGTCGCCCATAGAGTCGCGGATGTAAGCCCTGCTCGAGTATCGATAGGGATTATGGGGCTCCAGCTCTTTGGCGCGGTTGTGATCGGCCAGGGCCTGCTCCAGCTCCCCCATGTGGTAGAAGGCCACCCCGCGCTCACTGAAAATCTCGGCATCGCCATCGTCCAGGCTCAAGACCCGGCTGTACCAATAGACCGCTTCTTTGTAGTGAGCATCAGCGTATTTTTTGCGTGCCTTTTCGGCAAATGTATCTTTGTCGCTCATGATGTAATTCATTCAAGAGGCCGTAAATGGAATTTCCAATATACCGCAAGTATCCAAATAACAAATCCTATTTCAAAGTGTTGGATGAGCAGACCTTTGAAGAGCTGCGCATCATGGGAAGCCACTACAACCTAAGCCTTCACGAGGCGAAGATACTGCCCGATAGGAATTACATCGCCGATATGATAGGGCTGGAAGGCGGATTTTGGGTGGCGATCGAAGCATGGGAATACGAGAAAGCCCTCAAAGCTTGCCGGGAAATTGGAGGCAAAATGCCATGAATTGATTACTTTAGTCGACCGCGCTTGCTAATCAATCCTGCAAAGAGACCGTGCATTGGGAAGAGGAATATCCATCTAGCACCTTCAAGGCCTATTTAGGACGGGCATTGCAGCCATGCAAGCATGTGCTCCTTGCGATGGTATTGCTGCTCATCTGTAGCCATGCCAAGGCCGACCACATCATCGGCGGAGAATTGTCCTATGAATGCACCGGCCCGGGGGTGTACAGCTTCACGATGAAGCTCTACCGCGATTGCCTCGCTACAGGTGCCGGCTTTGATGCCCCTGGCAATTTTGCAGTTTTTGATGAGAACAATCAATTGGTGCAAACCATACAAAGCAGCATTGTTGCCATCAACCCCATCAATACCAGCGTGGCCTCGCCTTGTATGGTGATCCCTCCGAATGTATGCGTGGAAAAAGGCATCTATACCTTTACGGTAAACGTGCCCAATACCAGCCAAGGCTATACCGTGGTATACCAGCGCTGCTGCCGCAGCGGCACCATCCAAAACCTATCCGATCCGGCCTCGCAAGGCCTGACCATTGCTGCTGAGATTCCGCCTTATGATGAGGTGGGTTGCAATAGCAGCCCTTCCTTCAACAACTTCCCACCACCGGTACTCTGCGCCATGGAAAACCTGGAGTTCGACCACAGCGCTACCGATGCTGATGGAGACTCCCTCGCCTATTCCCTCTGTGCGCCTTTCCAGGGTGGCACGCCATTTAATCCGCTGCCGCTGCCGCCCAGCCCTCCCCCTTATGCAGAAGTGATCTGGAACTTTCCGGCAAACCCATTGAACCCGCTTCCGGCCAATCCACAGTTGAGCATTGACCCCGTGACTGGTTTGCTCACAGGTGTGCCTACTCAATTGGGGCGCTATGTATTTGGCGTATGTGTGGAGGAGTGGAGGGATGGACAGCTGCTCAGCGTCAACAGACGGGATTTTCAATTTAACGTGGCCCCTTGCGAGCCCCCTTCGGCGGCCATCATCGACAGCCCGGACGTAGAGGCCCTCTGCGCCGGCCTCACCGTGGATTTCAGCAGCAGCAGTGACCCGAGCAATGTACTCGAGTGGAATTTTGGAGATCCGGACAATCCCAATAACTTCAGCTCACAATACTTTCCAAGCCACACATTTTCAGATACAGGCGTGTACGTGGTCACACTGGTGACCAATCCCGGATTCTTTTGCAGTGACACTGCGACCATCAATGTGCAGATATACTACGCTGCCCAAATTACGGCGATGCTGGAAGGCTTCGATTGCATAGACGGTGAGCAGCTGTTCAATTTTACCTCCACGGGTAGCCCCGAAAATGGAGAGATCGAATGGAACTTTGGCCCGAATGCCAACTTAACCGTCGCACCCGGCGAGAGTGTAAGCGGCATCAGCTTTAACCAGTCGGGGTGGCAGGAGGTGTCAGCAACCATTAGCAACAATAATTGCACGGCCACCGACGTAATAGAAGTGCCGGTACCACCCGACATAGAGGTGAGCATTGAGCCCCAAACGGAATTTTGTACAGGTCTCACCTACCAGTTTGCCAGCGAAAGCAGTTTTGCCGATGCTCTGCTTTGGGATTTTGGTATTGAAGGTGATGGTGGGGTGAGCACGCAGACCAATCCCATATTCACCTTTCCCGGGGAAGGAAGCTACACGGTGAGCCTCACTGCAAGCAATGTAGGCGCTTGCCCTGTGAGCGTATCTGAAGAATTTCATATTGCGGAAACTATCGACGTAGATCTGCCCGATCAGGAAACCCAATGCTACGAGGAGCACCTATTTTCCTTTGCGGCCTCCGGCAACTTCACTGCTGATGCCACACTGAGCTGGCAATTCGAGAATGGACTGCCTGCCACGGCCTCCGGGACTCAGGTAGATGAGGTGATCTTCCTGGAGCCGGGCAATCACGAGGTACTCTTGCAAGTGGAAGACCGGGGCTGCACACGCACCTTGAGCAGCACAGTCCGGGTGCATGTGAACCCCATGGCCGATTTCGAAGCTTCAGTGCGCCGCGGTTGTATGCCCCTGACTGTGGAATTTCTGAATAAGAGTGTAAGCCAGAGTGGCAATGTGGCCTACGAGTGGGATTTGGGCGACGGGAATGGGCCTCGGCCATGGGTGAATTCACATGTATTCAACCAGCCGGGCATATATACCCTGAGCCTGCGTATGACCAATCTGGACGGATGCATGGAGAGCAGCGAAATGGTCAAACAGGCCTATATCGAGGTGCTTCCGACTCCGCAGGCGGGATTTGTGATTGAGCCAAACACGGTGTCTTCTTTCGATCCCCAGATCGAGATCAGGAACCTGAGCTCAGTTGATAACGCTTGCCTCTACCTTTTCGACGATCAGGAGTTTAGCGCCTGCGACTTTGTGCATACCCTTCGGCGGGTGGAGCCCCAGGTCATCACGCAAATAGTGAGCAATGGCGATGGCTGCACGGCTGAGCTGCGTCAGCGCATATCGGTGAGCGACCACCTGATGTATGTGCCGAATGCCTTTAGCCCCAATGGCGACGGAGTCAATGAACGCTTCAAAGCCGAGACCACCGGTATAGTAAGCTATGATCTGTACATCTACGACCGCTGGGGGCGAGAGATTTATCTGGAAAAAGACGCCCAACTCGGATGGGATGGTGGCGTGATGGGCAGCGCTTATTTTGCGCAAGCGGGGCTATACCAATACGTGATTATTGCTACCGATTACGACAGTGTAAATCACCGCTATGTGGGTTCGGTGAGCCTGATACGTTGAGTGCCCGCTAATCGGCACTCTGCCTTGATGTATTTCGAATCCTCAGCGCACCTTCACCTCAACCCTTCTGTCGGCAGGATTTGCCGCAAGGCTTTGTGAATCTCCGAGATAGCTGATGCTCAAGCGCTCCTTGCCGATGCCCTGCTCCAGCAAATAGGCCTCTACAGCCTGTGCCCGCTGTCGGGATATCCATGCATTGAAATCGGGATCGCCTATGCGATCGGCATGACCGATGAGGGTGGCTCGCAGCGATTGCTGCTCTTTCATAGCGAGAATGACGCTGTTGAGCATGGCTTTGTGAGAATCCTTGAGCCTATGGGCATTGCGATCGAAGATAATATCCAAATCGAGGGATGGGCGGCCTGCGCTTTCCCCCTGAAGTGCCGCAGTGACCAATTCGCGCAAGGTGGCAAAATCTTCGCGCAGCATATCGGTACTTGCCAGCCGTTCAGACCGCTCCGCATCAATTTGCTCCTGCACATTCTCAAACCGCGAGGCGTAATTGGCCAGGAGCTTGTTGTTTTCGGCCATGAGAGACAGCATTTGCTCATTGTAAGCTTCCTGACGGGCCCTTCGCCCCCTCAATCTCTTCGGTGGAGCGAGCACCTCCTGAGGTATGTACGGCTTGAGATCAGCCGCACCGGGCAGTGGTTCTTCCATGGGGTCAAGGGTGATATCCAAAGGTTCGAGCAGCTTTGAGTCATCCTCGCCAATCTCCGGATCACTTAGATCGTAAGCATCTGCATATGCGCCGATCACGGGCAGCCTGCCATCAATGAAGCGAAAAACCTCCCTCTCCATATAGCGCTTGAGGTCGTAAACCATTTTTTGAAAATGATAAAGCTCGACACGCCGAGTAGAACGATTGACACCTTGATCGACATCCTGAGAAAGTCTGAAACCTCCAATGCGGTAGAGACTCTCGGCTTGCTCGGCTATCTCTGAACTAAACTTTTCGAAATCATCATGCCATGCGAGGTCGTGTATCCACAGTGCATTGCGTACCATACCGGCAGCTGCTTCCGCAAATTCGTTTCCGCGCTCCAAGGCCACAATCTCCCCACCCTGACTGTGGTACTGCCGATCGGTGTATGAGCGCAGATTGTAGGTAATAAGCTGCATAATCTGTGCTTGCAGGGAAGACTGCGCGGGCTCGTACTCATTGACGATATAGGTGTGGCTGCGCACATTTTTCAACACGTAGTGCTCGCGTTGATTGCCATCAGCATCGCCCGGATAGAAGTGAATCACATTGACCTCCTGCGCCAGACACGGCGTATGCCAAGGCATGCAGAATAGCAAGCCCACAAATACGAATCGCAAAAAAGGAGGCATGAACTAAATAATTCAAAAGACAAATTACTGAAAGTTTCAATCAAATTCATAATGAGAGCGGCAAGCTTTCGCAATAGTTTTCGACAGGCAATGAGGAAAACTCGGGCATAAAAACCTCTCAATCCTCATACAAAGGCGGCGCTTTTAGGCGCTTGTGGCAATAGGCCCAAACGCAAAAAACTGATTTCATGATGTTTGAAGCTTGGAAAAGGCAACCCCAAGTGAAAATCCCCGTCTTAAGACTGCGGGTAGGGCGCCTGCTGAGAACCAAATTGTTTAGCCAAATAAGAATGTTATGGAAAAAGTTTTACTGTTTTTGAAAGATTTACACGACACGGTGTACGCCTCCATTGGCGACAGCCTGTATCTCTTGCTCGTGATTTTGTTCTTTGTAGGTGTGGTAGCGCAGTGGATGCTCTACGAGAAGGCCAATCAACCCGGAATTGCCAGCATTGTTCCCATCTGGAACTTCATCGTCTTTTTGCGCATTGTGGGCAGGCCCGCTCATCACATGTTCCTCTTCCTCATCCCCGTATACGGACAGCTCTACCTCTTACCCAAGGTGTACATCGAGCTGTGCAATAGCTTTGGAAAGCGGAGCATACTCGACTATGTGCTGGTCATCGTCTTCAATGGATTTTACATCCTCAACCTTGGCCTCTCTTACGAAGCCAAGTATGAAGGGCCTGTGTACGGCACTGCCAAGGCGAATGCCTCGACCGCATTTGCTTAAGCCTGTGCAAAAGCCAGTTCGCGAGCGGCAGTAAGCGCCGCTCCTATGCCGGCGGGATTTTTTCCTCCCGCTGTCGCAAAAAAGGGCTGTCCACCGCCACCTCCTTGTATGTGCCGGGAGAGATCGCGGATTATTTTGCCGGCATTCCAGCCTTTTTCTTTGACCAGATTATCGCTCAAGGCCACCGTTAGGGTGGCTTTTTCATTGGCTGCGCTGCCAATGACGAGAAAGAGAGCATCCAGCTCAGAGCGGAGCTGAAAGGCAATGTCCTTGATGCTTGCCGGGTCGAGATCGACCTGAGCGGAAATAAAGTTCACGCCATCACCTTCCTCAACTGCTGCGAGCAGCTCCCGCTTCATGCTCCGGGATTTTTCGCGGCGCAGGTGCTCCACCTCCTTGCTGAGGGAGGCGTGCTCGGCGAGGAGTTTGTCCAGGGCCACCATGGGTTCCCTTGTATTTCTGAGCTTTTCGGCGAGTTCATCGGCAAGGTCGAGGCGGGAGTAGAGGTAGTCTTCGGCTGCGATGGCGGTCAGGGCCTCTACACGGCGCACCCCTGCGGCCACAGAGCCCTCAGCTACAATTTTGAAAAAGCCGATTTCGCCGGTAGCCTTTACATGCGTGCCTCCGCAGAGCTCTATGGACTCTCCAAACCGAATGGCGCGAACCTTGTCGCCGTACTTTTCGCCAAAGAGGGCCAGAGCGCCCATGGATCGGGCTTCACCCATGGGTATAGATCGAAATTCTTCCAGGGGGATGTCGCGTCGTACCATGGCATTGACGCTGCGCTCCACCTCGCGGATCTCTTCATCGCTCAATTTGGCATAGTGAGAAAAGTCAAAGCGGAGATAATCCTTCTCCACCAAGCTCCCTTTTTGCTCTACATGGGTGCCCAATACACTTCGCAGAGCGTGATGCAGCAGATGGGTTGCGCTGTGATTTTTTGCCGTAAGGCTCCTGCGCTCAGCATCTACCACCGCCTGCAATGGACCCGAAATGCCCTCCGGCGACTTGGGGCTCAAGTGCACGATGAGCTTGTTTTCCCTTGAGGTAGCCAATATGGGCCACTGCTCCCCGCCCGAGCGAAGGTAGCCGCGGTCGCCCACCTGACCGCCACCCTCGGGATAAAATGGAGTGCGGTCGAAAACGAGCTGATAGAGCTCCTTACCCTTCTGCTTAACACGCCGATAGCGTGCGAGCCTCACCTCGGCCTCCAGGCTATCGTAGCCTACAAACTCTGTAGCGGGCATGTCCTGCAGTTGAATCCAGTCGCCGGTATCCTGAGCTGCATCTTTGCGCGAACGCTCTTTCTGCTTTTCGAGTGCAAGCTCAAAAGCCTCCCGCTCGTAGCTCATACTGTGCTCAGAGAGGATGAGCGCGGTAAGATCGGCCGGAAAGCCGAAGGTATCGTAGAGCTCGAATACCAGCTCGCCGTCCAGAACCTTGCTTTTGGCAGCCTGCACAAGCTCTTCAATGCGTTGCATGCCTTTGTCGAGGGTTCGCAGGAAGGCTTCTTCCTCCTCCCGGATCACATCGGCTATGAGCTTCTTGTTGTTTTCCAACTCCTTGAAGAATTCGCCCATCTCTTCCACCAGCACTGCGCTGAGCAGGCAGAGCAAAGGCTCCCTGCGGTCTAGAAAACTGTATGCATAGCGTACGGCACGCCTTAGGATACGGCGTATCACATAGCCGGCACCGCTGTTGGAGGGCATTTGCCCATCGGCTATGGCAAAGGACACGGCGCGCACATGATCGACCAATACCCTGAAGGCGATATCGCGCTTGCTGCCGCTGCGGGTGTATTGATGCGAGGTGTGCGCTTCGACGCTTTTCAGCAAAGCTGTAAAAACATCCGTATCGTAAGTGGCTTCCTTGTTTTGTAGCACCATGCACAGGCGCTCGAAGCCCATGCCGGTGTCGATATGTTTTGCGGAAAGCGGAATGAGGGAGCCATCAGCACGGCGCTGCATCTCCATGAATACCAAGTTCCAAATTTCAATAACCTGAGGGTGATCGGCGTTTACCAAGTCCTTGCCGGGAAAGGCTTTGCGCTCGGCCTCGGGGCGCATGTCGACGTGGATCTCGCTGCATGGGCCGCAGGGTCCCACATCGCCCATCTCCCAGAAATTGTCTTTTTTGTCGGCGGCGATAATCCGATCCTCGGGCACCCATGCTTTCCAGCAATCAAATGCCTCCTGATCGAAAGGGAGATTATCGGACTTATCACCTCCGAATACGGTCACGTAGAGTCTGTCCTTATCGATGCCATACACCTCGGTGAGCAATTCCCAGGCCCATGCAATGGCTTCCTTCTTGTAGTAATCGCCAAAGGACCAATTGCCGAGCATTTCAAACATTGTATGGTGGTAGGTATCCACTCCCACCTCCTCAAGGTCATTGTGTTTTCCACTCACCCTGAGGCACTTTTGCGTGTCGGCAAGTCTGCGATTGCTTGGATGCTCATTGCCGAGAAAATAGTCCTTGAACTGATTCATGCCCGCATTCGTAAACATGAGCGTGGGGTCGTCTTTGACCACAAGTGGGGCAGAAGGGACGATGTCATGGCCCTTGGTTGAAAAGAAATGCAGAAATTTGTGGCGGATATCGGAAGAATTCATCGCAAGAGTTTGTGCGCTATCGTAGGCAAAGCTTTCGTTTGTAGGCCTTGTCCAAGCGTGGATTTTAATACCTTTAGGCTTGATTTCCCTTAAGCAATGGCAAAAATAAAATACAAGTACAATCCCAAGACGCTGAATTATGAAAAAATACAGCTTACGCTAAAAGATAGGCTCAAAAGCCTCGCTGTATACCTATTGGTGGGATTGTTTTTTGCCGGAATCATCATCGCTTTTGCCTACACCTTTATCGATTCGCCAAAAGAGCTTTCGCTAAAGCGTGAAAATGAAAAGCTCAAGCAACAATACGCCTTGCTCAACAAGGACATGGCGCATATGGAACGCGTCTTGGCTGATATAGAGCGCAGGGATGACAATATATACCGCGTCATCTTTGAGGCGGAGCCCATCAGCGATGGGGTGCGCCAAAGCGGGGTAGGCGGGGTAAACCGCTATACCCATCTCAAAGGCTTCAGCAATTCGGAGCTCTTGATCGAGACTACCCAACGCTTGGACAAGATAGCCAAGCGCATGTACATACAGAGCAAATCCTTTGACGATGTGATCGAGATGGCCCGGAATAAAGAGGCCCTTCTCGCTGCCATTCCCGCCATACAACCTGTAGCCAACAAAGACCTCAAGCGCCTGGCCAGCGGATACGGTTACCGCATCGACCCCATTTACAAAGTGCGGAAAATGCACTGGGGTATGGACTTTTCGGCACCTGTGGGCACCGATATTTTTGCCACGGGCGATGGGCGTATTCAGAAGGTGGTACAGGCCCGTGGTGGATACGGCAAGCATGTGGTAATAGATCACGGCTTTGGCTATCAAACCCTCTACGCACACATGAGCCAGATAGATGTGAAGCGCGGACAGAAAGTGAAGCGCGGAGACGTCATTGGCAAGGTGGGCAATACTGGCAA
This sequence comes from Flavobacteriales bacterium, assembly GCA_007125175.1. Classification (GTDB taxonomy): domain Bacteria; phylum Bacteroidota; class Bacteroidia; order Flavobacteriales_D; family Cryomorphaceae; genus T3Sed10-241. The sequence continues at coordinate 4,525 of SLDS01000220.1, read as the reverse complement.
GAGCAGCGGCCCCCACCTGCACTATGAGGTGATCAAGGATGGACAAAAGGTCAATCCCGCCAATTTTTATTTCAATGACCTCACCCCGGAGCAGTACGACCTGATGATTGAGATATCCTCCAATGCCAACCAAAGTTTTGACTGATGCCCTACAAGGAGAAACCCGTTGAAAAGCTATACTACAGCATGGGGGAAGTCACCCGGATGTTTGATGTAAACGCTTCTCTGATTCGCTTTTGGGAGAAGGAATTTGACATCTTGCAGCCACGAAAGAACAAGAAGGGCAACCGCCTCTTCAGCCCGGAGGATGTGGAGAACCTCAAGATCATTTACCATCTGGTAAAGGAGCGCGGCTATACCCTGCAAGGAGCCCGTGAGAAGCTGCGCGACAACAAGAACGACGTGGCCGAAAACGTGGCCATTATCGAAAAGCTGCAGGATATTCGGACTTTCTTGGTGGAAGTGAAAAAGAGCTTGCAGTAGGAAGGGCCGTTGTGGATGCGCGCACCATTGCCCAAGGTGGAAACGGAAGGCGGCAACACGCAAAACTTGTTTTTGAAATATTCAGGCCTGTCAGGTTTTGGAAACCTTACAGGTCGGGGCAAAAGCAAACGATCTGCTATAAGATATAACACGGGCAAGGCATGCCACTCGGAAAAATTCTACCTTTGAAGGAGAAGCCTGACCCATGAATGAAGACATCCGCTGGCAGCAGCGCCTCGAACATTATGCAAAAGTCTTCGACCAATTGCGAAAAGCTGTGAAAGAGGTTGCCGACCCTTCACAACTCGAAAAGGAGGGTACGATCCAAAGGTTTGAATTTACCCATGAATTGGCGTGGAAGGTGATGAAGGATTTTCTGGAATACGAGGGCATCACGGGAATCATGGGTTCGCGTTCGGCTACGCGGCAGGCTTTTAACAAGGGCCTCATTAGTGCCTGTCCATACTGTCCGCTAGCGGCGTTGCACTCGTTCTAAAAACAGTCATTGACTTAAGTCAACTCCTTGATTTTTAGAACCACGCGCGCCTTGCTATCGAACAGTCTGATCCAGTCACTTGACTGTATTGACAGACCCGTAATACAGAGGGGCAGGTGTGGATGGACATGATTGAAAGCAGGAACAGAACGGTGCATACCTATGACGCGGATATCCTGGAGCACGAATACGCCCTTATAGTGAATCGCTACTTCCCTGCTTTGGAATCCTTTCTCAACAAAATGCAATCCTTGTGAAGCACTTTGGCCTCGATAACCAAACCCTTGAAGCCTTCCAATCGGTTTTCGCCCGGTATCCGCAAGTGGAAGAAGTGCTGATATACGGATCGAGGGCGCTCGGAACACACCGCGAGGGCAGCGACATTGACCTGTGCATGAAGGGCCGTGATCTCAGTGAAGCGCTTCGTCGCAGGGTATGGCTGGAACTCGATGCACTCAACACCCCCTACCTCGTCGATTTGTCGGTACATCACTTGCTGCGCGATGCATCGCTGCTGGCACATGTACAGCGCGCGGGACGCTGCTTTTACCGGAAGGGAGCGCAAGCTGTGAGAAAGGCGGTGTGAGGGCATCTGGCGAAAGCGGGATCGAATTGGATTCAAGCGCATGATTCTGTGAGGGATTAGACCTGTCAGGTTTTGGAAACCTTACAGAGCTCCGAAGCCCGGAGGAATCAAAATCATTGTCCAAGGCCTCCTCAAAAGGCAGTTCTACCACTAATTCATCCGATTTACGTATCTTTGAAAAAAAGCTACGTATCATGACCTCCAAGCTTACACTTAGCATAGAGGAAGAAGTCATTGCGAAAGCAAAGGCATACGCGCGCAAATCGGGCCGGAGCCTCTCTGACCTTGTGCAAGCCTACCTGGAACGCATCACGAGTGCCGATGCGCAGCAAGGTGCGGCAGTACCCGAAGCATTCAAGGACCTTTACGGAAGTGTGCCCCTCCCCCCGAATGTGGACGATAAGGCGGCCATACGTGCCATCATGCGCGAAAAGCACAGGGGATGAAAAGGTACTTTCTGGATACCAATATCCTTATCGACTTCCTTGCCGAAAGGGCGGAATTTGGGGTGCATGTCTTGGGCATCTTCAACAAAGCCCTTGAGGGCAAGTGGGAGCTTTTGACTTCCGACAATGCCGTGACCACAACCTATTACGTAATCCAACAATCCGTAGGTGAGGAAGCGGCCCGGGCCAAGCTCGCCAAGTTGCTGCGCTACCTGCACATCCAAGCCATCGAGAAAGAAGACCTCGAAGGAGCCATCTATTCCAAATTCAAAGACTACGAAGATGCCGTACAGCACAGCTGCGCCCTCAAAATTGACAGGCTAGACGGCATCATTACGCGCAATACCAAAGATTTTGCGATGAGTTCTTTGCCGGTGTTTGCGCCCTATGAAGTGTTGGCTTGACGACTCTTCGGCTTATGAAATCAATAAGTCGAGCAGTATTACTGATACAAAATACCACCCATTCTAATGGTAAACAAGCAGCTGCAAGTAGTCGATTAATATAGGATCGGCATGAATTTTCAACAACGATACACTGCTACCAGATTCCGATTGACAAAACAGGATATGCCCAAAAAACTCTTTGCTTTTATTTAAATTTGACTTGTGAACCCCCTGCAGCATCATCAAGAGCACCTTTCAGCACTGTGCCACAAGCACAGGGTTGAATCCCTGCACGCTTTTGGTTCCGTGTTGGGTACCGCTTTCACCGAAAAGAGCGACATCGACTTGCTGGTGCGCTTCAAGCCCATGGAGCTTGAAGTTTACTTTGACAATTTCATGGATTTCAAATTTGCCCTCGAAGATTTGTTTCAAAGGACGGTGGATTTGGTGGAAGACCAAGCCATCCGCAATCCGGTGTTTCGGGAGGTGGTGGATAGGGAGAAGCGCTTGATATATGGATCAAAAGCTGCGTAAACTTCTGGTTGACATACAAATGTCAATCAACGAAATCAATGAATTCCTTCAGGATTCCGGCACAAGCAGCTTCGGACAATACCGACAGAATATTCTGATCAAAAGGGCTATCGAGCGCAATCTTGAAATCATTGGTGAGGCAATGCGCCGTATTTTGGACTTACAACCTGATTTTCCGATTGAAAATTCGAGAAAAATTGTTGGTTTGCGCAACCAAATCATCCACGCTTATGATGCCATCTCCGATGAAAATATTTGGAGCATCATTGTAAATCATTTGCCAAAGCTTCAATCAGAGGTCAAAAGTATACTAAGAGAAGATTGACAATCCTGTAGTAGTAAGCGATATTCGGTAGACGATATAACAACACTCAAGACAGCACCAACATCGCATCCCCATACGAGTAAAAGCGGTACTCACGGTTGATGGCCTCGGTATGGCTCTCGCTCATAAGTCCATTACACATGTTCACTGCCAAATACGGCTTTCTCTGCTGTAAGCACAGGCTAAACCTGACTCAATGAACTACTTTGATTTCAAAAAACTTCTTCACGCCAATGTTGCCTTCTCTGTCCCTAAGCTTCAGAATGAACAGACTTGGTTGCAAAAGGGAGCATGATAATGAGCAAAACGTTCATAATTTCGCCCAAATCAAAGGTTCAAAAAACGACGCACACATGATCCTGTTTCGCCTCACAGCAAAAAGCCTTATGCTTTGCCTGAGCGCTATATCGAAGCTTACCGCACAGTCACCATCCTTCGCGCTGTACCATGCATTCAAGAATCAGATGTTGGATGAAGCGGCGGCTGGTGCACATGAAACTGCCATGGCTTTCTGTGACTCCATGCTTCAGCAGGTCGACTTCTACCCTTATGATTACTACACCTGCTTCGAAGTGGCTGTAAAGGCTGACCACATGGGCAAAGCGGAGCATTACCTCGTGCTGGGAACACAGAAAGGCCTCAATATTTCCAACTTTTACAGTGACGCGAAAGACATCTTCTTCAAGACAAAAGAGGGCCTGCAATATCTTGAAATACGCGACTCATTGGAGGCCTTACACTCTGGCAGCATTGATATCCACTACCGCAAGACCCTGCAAGCAATGAAGGATAGGGATCAATCTATCCGCGATGGTTCGCATGCCATGCTGCTCAACGACAGTCTTGTCTTTGAGGAGCTTATTCAGCTCAGCGCCGAGAAAGGCTTTCCCAGCTACCGGAGCACCGGGACGGGTGCTGCCTACGCCGCTCTCATCCTCTGGCATCAAAGAGACCGCTACCCTGATTCTGAACAGTGGCAGCGACTTATTCCGCTTATCATAGCCAAAATCGAGGATGGGGAGCTTGATCCGAGATTTTTTGAGGTTTTTGAAGAGTACCGTAGTAGGCCAGCTATAGAGGAATGAAAAAACCAAACAGGGCTAACAGCGAATGCGCACAAATCGCCTTATTTTGTGTGTATTAGACCTTACTTAGCCTGGTCAAGCAGGAGCTTTTTCGTGAAGACCATCCTGGCCGAGTACGTTCGCCCACTACCTGCGTCGCCCGTGTCGCCAGTGTCGCACCCAACAGCACCCAACAACACCCAAC
>SLDS01000090.1 GCA_007125175.1 Flavobacteriales bacterium | reverse complement strand
GCGCATTTCTTCGAGATCGAGGGCCTCGCCTTCCAGTTCTATGGCCTTCCATCTCGCTTGGTATCGGGCCGCATCGCCGAGGGAATTGAAGGTGACGGAATGTCGCTCCAGCAAGAGGTGATCCAGTGCAATATCGGGCAGCCCGCTTTCGCCTTCGGCATACTCATCCTCACGGAGCTCATCTTCTCCCTGCCTGTCCTCATCGGCTTCCAGCCTGAGATCGATGCGGCTCTCGCTTCCGCTAAACTCGAGGGACTCGACGTGGTAGATGCTGTGCAAGCTTGACATGCGGCGCATGCGCAAGTGCAAGGTCTCGAATATGCCTGAGATGTAAGCCCCACTTTCAGCATCCATATAGCTCAAGTCGACCTCCTCAAGAAGCACCTCCTGTACAGCAATATCCCACTCAGCATCAACCTGTTCTTCATGATCCCTCTTAGCCATCTCCACTTCGATGCCATTTGCAGTTTCGGCTTGCCCGGCATCGGGAGGGCCATCGCCCATCAGGCCTTCGAGCATGAAGTCATAATTCCAGATACCCTTATCATCGCTGTATACGGTGCCTTTTAGGCCTTCAATGTGAATGTATTCAATGAGTATTTTTTTATCGAGTGCCTTTCGCCATGCCAGCTTTGCCCGCAGGGATCTCAGCCGCAGTATCTCCTCTCCATCGGGTCGGTTTAGTTGCACTTCACCGATGCTCAGGTAGTAGGGTATGCGCAATTCGAAATGCCCCACTTCTATTTGGGCTCCGGTTTGCTTTTCGAGCCATTTGGCCCCCTGCCGTATGGCATAGCGCTGTACCGGGGGTAGGTTGATAGCGAGTGCGAGCAGTACAGAAAGTACTACGGAGCTGATCACAAGCCACTTGATGATCAGCCACAGGGCCAGAAGAATTTTTCGGATGCTCGATTTCAAAAGCCTGCCTTGCTAGTTGTGCAAGGCACAAAGGTAATGCTTAGATAAGCCATTGCGTTTTACGGTGCTTGTCATTTGCCCAATTTCATTTAATTCGCAAGGCCATGGCATTGTTCAACCGCAGGGTTCTTTTTCTTTTTCTTCTTTGTGCGCTGCAGAGTGCCGTGCTTCTCGAGCTCAATCGCCAAGCCCTTCGCGCTGATGGCATAACCCTGCGGGCCGATGTAGCGGTGATCACCGCCGATGATGCTTCCTACCTGCAGCCCGCAATCAATCACAAAGAGACTGGTGTATGGAAAAGCAATGCAGTGGGCACTGCGGCCTATTTCACGCGCAGTCCGGGCTATGGAGGGCTTTATCGGCTTTTCCTGGGCTTTTTGGATGCAGAGGCCGCCGTATGGTTTTTGATCTGCTTTCAAGTCCTCCTGTGGGCAATGGCCGTGGCTTGTATTCCCGAGCTTGCTGTTGGCTTGGGTATTTCTGCTCGCCGGGGCTTCCTCTTGGCTCTATTGGTAGCATTGATGCCCACATTTTCAGGTTTTTTGGGCTATACCCTTACGGAGGGGATGAGTCCTGCCCTGCTGATCGCTTACCTTCTTTTTGTGGTTTTGGCCCTGCGCAGTGGGCTGTGGATTTACCTCTGGGCGGCATGCGTACTGATGGCTTTTATCCTCCTGCTGCGGCCTGCACTTCTGCCCTTTGCTTTTGCCCTGCTTCCGGTTTTTATCTCCTTTTGGCGAAAGCATGATAAGCCCCAAGCGCAGCGACTCCGACGAGTTCAAGTGCTGCTCTTGCTGATTTTGATCTGGCTGCCATTGTCAATTTGGCAATTCCGCTCTTACAGGATTAGCGGCTCTTGGCAGGGCATACACCCGATCTATCAGTGGGATAGCAATGACCTCTACAGACCCATTCACGGTGCCATTTGGGATTTTCACAAGCTCTGGGGGCAGCGCGGCTATGGCTTTCATACCAGGATGCTTTGGCTTTGGGATATGGCCCAGGAAGACCGCTCTCCCGAGGAGCTTCGCGAGAACTTGCCTGACTTCATGGCCACTTTTCCCGAAAGGGTGAGAAGCAGCGTGGACAGCCTGCAGCTTCAGGAGGCTTACGTGGACTATTACCGCATTTTGCTTGGGCAGCAAGGGGCTGTTCGCCAAAATATTCCAATGCCTTCGGAGCCCTCCGGTGATGAGCTGGAGCTGATGCAAAGATTTGAATCATTGCAATGGGAGTACCTCCGCCGGCAGTGGTGGCATGCCGGAGTGTGGCTGCCTGTGCGCGTGTATTTTGTTGATATGGCGGCACACAGCAATCTCAATATGTATCTTTTTCAGAAGTCTTGTCGTGGGCATTGGTTTTGCGAATTCCTGCGCCATTCATCCTTTTTGCTGCATTTGGGGATTTTCGTGCTGTTCTTGCCATGTGCTGCGCTACAGATCCTCAGGGCCTATCGGGGCAAAGGGGTGGAGCTCTTTTGGATGCTGAGCCTGCCATTGCTGAGTTATCTGGGCTATCTGGCCGTTGTGCAGCGCGGTGTAGAGGAGCGATATACCCTTCCGGTATTGATTCCCATGCTTTTGCTCATTGTGGCCTGCGCGAAATTCTTACCTTTCGGTAAAATCGAAAGAAATGGGCGGTGAAGGGAGCATGCTCCATGCAAGCAAAAGTCTTGAATACAATCGCGGACTGCTCCGCAAGGAGAATCCCTATGAAAAAGAGTGGGGTGTAAAAGGGGCTTATACCGAGGAGTACCGTTTGACAGGATACAGCGGGGAGCCAAATGCGGATCAGATGCCAGAAGATGAAAGTATTAGGCTATCGAAAACCCCTATTGCTGAACCCATGCACACCACCGGCGACCCGGCCAATGCCTTTGCGCTGATCATGTTACTTCTGGCAGCCCTTGTGGTTCTATTGGGTTTCACCGTCTTTGCTTGATCGATTGCGTCATGCATCGCTCCGCTGGGCATCCGCCCTGCGGAATCCTTTGTAGCCACTCCGCTCGGCATCCGCCCTGCGGAAGTATAAAAGGCACAATTTCCCGCTCCGCTGGGCATCCGCCCTGCGGAACCTCAAATACGCATAATTATCTTATTCAAGCGTTTAAACCCTCTTCACCACACTGCTCCGCAGGGCATTCGCCCTGCGGAATCCTTCATAGCCACCCCGCTCGACATCCGCCCTGCGGAACATCAAATGCGCATAATAATCTTATTCAAGCGTTTAAACCCGCTTCACTGAACTGCTCCGCTGGGCATCCGCCCTGCTGAAGTATATAAGGCACAATTCCCCTCCATTCGTCTACGCGATATCACCGCTCCGCTGGGCATCCGCCCTGCGGAACTTTAAATGCGCATAATTATCTTATTCAAGCGTTTAAACCCTCTTCACCGCTCCGCTGGGCATCCGCCCTGCGGAATCCTTCTTAGCCACCCCGCTCGACATCCGCCCTGCGGAAAAAGTTTAAGTCAAAAACTCCCTCACCCTCGCGCTGATGCTCGCCTTCACCGATTCCCAGGTTTGGCCTTGCAGGCTCCTGGGGTCGAGATCGTCTTCTGCTTCCGCAAAATAGCTCATGGCCTGGGGCACGCTGATCATCAGCATCTGTCCCTGGTACTTTTCCTTGTGAAACTGCGCAAAATCTGGCACGCTGTAGTGCTCCAGCAGGGTGGCAATATCCCAAAAATCCTTTTTCCGGGCCCGATTGAGCACGGCTTGTACCTTCATGGCTACAATGTCTTCGGTGGAAATGAAGCGGATGCCGTCAATCAATTGGCCAGGCCTGATGATTGGAAATGGATTGCGCACTATGTCAATTTTAGCCTTATCGATGTATCCAAATATTCCAAACCCCGGGCTTGAAGTTCGAATTTTGAAGCTTTCGCCAAACTCTCTGATTAATCCACCGGATATGCCATCCAAGTCAAAGTCTTTTGTAGTGAACAAATCAAGGTCTACCGATATCCTATGTCCGTAAAGCAGCGAAAGTGCAGTTCCTCCAACGAGGGAAAAACTCCCCAATTCAGGCACCTCCATCAGCCGCTTTAGTATGGAAAGCGTGTCGGGTTCAACTGTCTGAGTTTGTAGCATCGAAAATCGGTTACGGGTCGGTCCACAACTGCGGCCGCGAGGTACATGGTGATTTCAGGCAAAAATTTGGCATTTAGAAGTACCTCCCTCACTTTGTCGTCGCCGTAGTAGCGCCTGCAATTGCGGATGTCCTGCACATCGCCGCGCTCAAATACCCGCTCTATGACGTAGCGGAAGTACTTGTCATAATCGATGCTTTCAAAATCAACATCCCAAAAAAGGCGGGGATCGAATTCAGGCTTGGCCTTTGCTTCCATAATTTCAAAGGTACAAAGGTTTTCGGGCTTGGGGACGTATGACCCTATGCCAGTAGAATCCGCTACGCAGGGCATCCGCCCTGCAGAATCCTTTACAACCGCTCCGCTCGCCATCCGCTCCGCTCCGCTGGGCATTCGCCCTGCGGAACTTCAATAATTATCTTATTCAAGCTTCAAGCGTTTATATCCGTTTCACTGAACCGCTCCGCTGGGCATCCGCCCTGCGGAAAAAGAATTGAATCTTATAAGACCACTCCGCTAGGCATTCGCCCTGCGAAATCCTTTACAACCGCTCCGGCTCGCCATCCGCTCCGCTCCGCTGGGCATTCGCCCTGCGGAAAAAGAATTGACTCTTATAAGACTAATGCTATATTTGAACAAAAACCATCCTTGCGTCAGGGCGTAAAGCACAACCTTAAGACGAATGCGTCTTACTTCATAACACCGACTATTGTTGGGTGGGTAGATATATTTACGCGAAAAGAAATTCGGGATATTGTTATAGACGCGCTTAGGTATTGCCAACAGCACAAAGGACTCAACATTTTTGCTTATTGCATTATGTCAAATCACCTTCACCTCATTGTAAATTGCAACGAGCCTTTTGTGCTTAAAGATACCATTCGGGACTTTAAGCGACATACCTCCACTAAAATGTTCGAGTGGATTGAAAACAATCCCGAAAGCAGAAGGAAATGGATGAAATCAATATTTACAGCAGCAGCTGAAAACGACAGTAAAAGCAAAAAAGTAAAACTTTGGCAAACGGGTAATCACGCCATAGAAGTAGTGAATCAGAAGTTTACATGGAGAAAAATAAACTACATACATAATAATCCCGTGCGCGCCGGATGGGTTTCAAAACCGGAGGATTGGTTATACAGCTCAGCAAGAAATTACATAGATGAAGAGGCCATCCTTGAGGATGTGATTTGTTTGACACCACCATTGAACTTCTGATTCTAAGCCGCTCCGCCGGGCATCCGCCCTGCGGAATCTTTTATAGCCACTCCGCTCGGCATCCCCAACGCTCCGCTGGGCATCCGCCCTGCGGAAAGTTAAAAGGCACATTTGCCTTCCATTCGTCTACGCGATAGCACCGTTCGTATATAAAAATTTCATGGCCACTTGCAGTGTCTCAATTTTGCACTGTTCTTAAATTTACAGGCCATGCCATCGATCAGAAACACACTCATTCTTCTCTCATTGCTCCTCGGCACAGCATTGCACGCCCAGGACTTTACCCAAACCATCCGCGGCCGAGTGATCGACCGCGACAGCCGCCAAAGCTTGCCCGGAGTGACCGTGGTCATCCCCAATTCAGAGCCTCTTCGCGGCGCCACCACCGATATGGACGGGCGCTTCCGCATTGAGAATGTGTCCGTAGGCCGAGTGGGGCTGCGCTTCAGCTTCATTGGCTACCAGCCACAGGAACTCAATAACCTGGAGCTGACTACCGGGAAGGAGCTGATCCTCAACATCGAACTCGTGGAATCCATAAGCCGCCTGGATGAGGTGGTGATCACCGCCAATGATCAGGACGAGGTACGCAATGAAATGGCCACCGTGAGCGCCCGCTCCTTCTCCATCGAGGAGAGCCAGCGCTTCGCCGGAGCGCGCAATGATGTGTCGCGCATGGCGGGTAACTTCGCCGGGGTGAATACGGCCAATGATGCCGTGAACGACATCGTGGTGCGGGGCAACTCCCCCCTGGGTGTGCTGTGGC
>SLDS01000191.1 GCA_007125175.1 Flavobacteriales bacterium | reverse complement strand
TGAGGGAAGCTGGACAGTGATAGCCACAGACAGTGTAGAAACAGACTATCAAATTTTTGAATACGACCTCACCGGCATTGAAGAAATTGAAGATAATGAGGCCTTTGCAATAAGACTGCGCTACATAGACGACAATGCAGCCAACAGCTCAGGCAACAATCGCCTGGACAACATAAGCCTTACAGGGGTGAGCACCTATGGTGCAGCATTTCCAGCCCTTCAACTCTCCGATGAAGATTTTGAGTTTAGCGCCTGGGAGGCAAATTCAGAACCAGGCACCTATCCCCCTTTCATGCGATTCTATTGGAGCGATGATCCATCCGGTGAGGAATATGACCTGAATGCGCCCGGTACAGCTCTATACAACTGCTCTTACGATCTCAGCAGTCGGCCGCGCATCAATGGTTTGGGCGACGACGGCTTCGCCTTTATCAGCACCGGCAATCCTCAATTTGACGACTGTAGCAGTGGCAGTGCCCAGGCATCACGCTATGTGGGCACTGCCGAAATTGCCCTCAATACCGAGGGAATAACCCAGGCTCAAATGACCTGGATCGCCCGGCATATCAGCCTGGGATCCCGTCAGTTTGCCATCGGTCTTCAATACCGAATTGGCAAGGACAGTCCTTATTCGGACATTGTGGATGGCAGCCTTTTCTCATCGCTTGGCAAGGCACCGGGCCAGAGCGAGGTATTCTCCCTGACCTTGCCTGACACCCTCATTGGACAAGCCGAAGTGTATTTGCGCTTCGTCTATTTTCAGGAGTCGGGCGAATCCGGCAACAGGCCGCAAATGGGGATCGATGATATCCTCATATCCGCATCGACCTTTCAGCTGCCCGTATTAAGCGCAAGCCCGGCAGCACTTGAAAATTTCTATACTGCAGAAGGCGAAGGGAGTAGTACAAGCCAAAGCTATACCCTAAGCGGAAATGACCTCAGCCCCGAGGCGGGAGTGATTAGCGTCATTGTGCCTCCTGCCTTTGAAGCCTCCATCGATGGCGAAAACTTCTTCAATCAATTGACAGTAGCCTACACAGGAGGCAATTTACTGCAAAACATCAAGGTTCGCTTATCTGCTTCGGCTCAGGTCGGCAGCTACACCCTGCTCCCAATATTGCACAGCGGTGGCGGAGCCAGTGTGCTTAGTGTGCCATTGAGTGGTGAAGTGGGCTATCCCATCACCCTCGAGGCTGGAGACCTGAGCATCATCGGCTTTCGCTCGGTGGCAAATGATGGAATCTCTTTTGTGCCATGGAAAGATCTGGATCCCGAGACCATCATCATATTTACCGACAAGGGATGGGATGGCAACAGTCTGAAAGACAATGAAAATGATCTGACCTGGATCAATGACTCGGATGATGTAATCACTGCGGGTACCGTGATCAAAATTGGTGGCCCCGAGCTGGGCGATGGAGTAGGTGCTAGTATCGGCAGCATAATCGACGGCACCCTGGATGGGCTTTCGCAAAATGGAGACAACATTTTTGCCTTGCAAGGCAGCCTGAGCCAACCGCACTGGATCTACGCACTATCTTATCTTAGCGACTGGCTTACAGAAGGGGAGGTGAGCAACCCGACCTCCTACCTTCCTGAAGAGCTCGATTCCTTGGGCAAAAATATTGTCATCATGGCACTCAATGCTGAGTATGAAGCCGCCCGAGAGGGCTTGACGAGCTTCGAAGCCTATATGCCGCTCATTCACAACACAGACAACTGGCGACAGGAAGAAGATGGAGAAGCCTTCGGTGATTTTGACCTAAGCATATTCACCTTCGACAGCACTGCCTGCAACCTGAGTGGTGGTATACTCAGTGCAGGCCCAAATCGCAGCTTTTGTGTAGGAACCGGAGAAGCGAAGGGTATAGAGGTGATCGCCGAAGGTGCTTTTGGGCCATTACAGAGATGGGGCTTAATACGGTCTAACGGAGAAATTGCCGACGTGAGAATTTCAAATTCTCTCTTCAATCTCGACGAATATCCACCAGGCAATTACAGTATTCGACATATTCGTTTTGAACTGGGGGTGAACCTCGCTCAAGTCAGTACAGTGTCCGACCTACAAAATGTGGAAGGTTGCTATTCCATTTCCGAAAATGGCATCAATGTGTTTCTCAGAGAAGAACCCGATGGCGGCACACTCCTGGCCAGCAGCCCAGCCACAGTATGTGCCAATCAGGGGGCTTCTACATTTATTTCTCTCAACCTTACGGGAAATACAGGAGCTTTTCAGCTTTACGGCCTAGTTGATCCAAGCGATGGAAATCAGGTGTTGGCCAGCCAGCAAGCGCCGTTTTTCAATCTAAATGGCTATGATCCAGGCACCTATCGGGTATGGAGCATCAGCTACGAACAAGGCGTGCAACTGCAAGGCGTGAGCAGCCCTGCCGACCTTGTGGGCTGCTATGCACTTTCTAATCCCGTAACGGTGAATATCAGCGCTTGCAGCAATGCCATGGCCGTAGATTTGCAGCCCAACCCGGCCGATATACAAACCCAAATTCAGATCTCAAGCGAAGAGGCCACCTATGCCAATGTTGCTTTGTACGATATGAGTGGAAAACTGCTCCGACAGGTCGCGAGTCAACAAATTCAGGCCAAAGACCACTTCATCATTGATTTGCAAACATCCGACTTGCCAAACGGAGTCTACCTCCTTCGGGTAGAAAGCGAGACAAGCGTTGAGGTAAAAAAGCTGATAGTTGCACATTGATCACATATACGTGAGCAAGGAATCACATCTAAATGTTTGGTTATAGGACATTAAAGACTTCATGTCAAAAGCAGTCTAGCATTTACAGTTCGATTCATCCTGCATCTTAATCGATTGAACGAAGTTTACTCCTTGTTAATCGAAGCTTAACACTGAGAATTCTTTACTTTGGGTATTGAATATCGTACCTTGCGCTGCGTTTGACGGGGCTTGAATTGCTCATGAATACAAAATCTAGCCCTTCATTCAATCACCAAATGATCAAACCAAAAATTGTAACCTTCTCCAATTTTCACCAACCATGATGCAGTATTTACAAAAGTGGTATAAATCCACTCAGGCTTCAAAACCAAATTTCAGAAACCATCTCAGAAGTCCATTCTTAGCAGGCTCTCTCTTGCTACTTGCCCTTGTGGCTTTTCAGGATGGGCTTCATGCGCAAGTTACCGTCCCCTACACAGATGACTTCAGCAGCAATCCATTCGATAATGATTGGACCCAAGAAAGCGTTGTGGGGAGTCAATCGTGGAGCTACAATGCTTCTTTTCAAAATGTGGCATTCAGCGCCTTTGCGGGCGGATGCCAGGTCAATGAAAATTGGCTTATCACACCGGCTTTTGACCTGAGCGGATCCAGTGATGAGCTATTGAGCTTTGACATACAGAGGGGCTTTGCCGGCGATAATGACCTCGAGGTGCTCTACAGCACGGACTACAGCGGCAGTGGAGATCCCAACACAGCAACATGGACCAGCATTACCACAGTTACCAATGCCTTTTTCGCTGACAACAGCATTCCTAACAATACTTCGGCCACATTTGGCGACTTTGATGATCTGGATGGATTGAGCGCTACGGCTGTATACGTGGCCTTCAAGTTTGACTACGACAGCGGAGATTGTGCGACGTGGCGGCTTGCAGAATTCTCTCTGACAAGTGCTTCAGCCCCTGTGCTGGAGGCGAGCCCCAATGCTATTAGTGCACTGGACTACACTGAGGGAAATGGCCCATCAGATGTGCTGAGTTATGAGTTGAGCGCCTCCTCGCTGGATGGCAGCGGCACGATTGAGGTGAGCGTTGATGCGCCCTTTGAAATTTCAGACGATGGCAGCAGTTTTGCCGGTTCCCTTAGCCTCAACTTCTCCGCCGGCGAGCTCGATGGCCAGCCGGTAAGCGTATTTGTACGTCTTGGCGAAGGTGAGGGCCTCGGCAATTACAGCGCACTGATCAACCATGTAGGTGGCGGTGCTGAGCTCGATGTAGCCGTATCTGGCAGTGTTAGCCCCCCCGGCTATTTTGTAGACTTCGAAGGCCCCGGCGAAACAAAGAGCTCTTACGCCACTGGTACAGTGAACCTAAGCGGCATCGATTGGGAAATGACAGAAGCCCTGATCGGAAACCTTGCAAATGATTTCAAAAACGGAGAGCGCTCCGCCCGAAGCAGGGGCTACGGCAGCTCTGTAATGAGCATGATTGAAGACAAAAGCGGAGGGATAGGCAGCATCACCTTCGAGTACGCCCGCTACGGAACTGATGCTCAAGTAGACCATGTGGTGGAGTACAGCAGTGATGCTGGTGCAACCTGGACACAAGTAGGCGATGCCTTTAGCGGGGGTGCCAGCCCGGCTACCTTTAGCGCAGCCGTTAATGTTCCGGGGGACGCGCGCATCCGCATTCGCACTGAATCCGAGAGCGGCACCGCCAATCGCAGACTCAACATCGATGACCTACTCTTAACGGATTTCGACGGTGCCCCAGTGGCCCTTCTATCGGGATCTCCAGGCTCTTTGAGCGAATTAGATTACAATGAAGGTGAAGGGCCTTCGGCTTCCCAAAGCTATACATTGAGCGCTCAGGATCTCGATCCTGCAAGCGGCAGTATTGAAGTCGAAGCACCTGCTAACTTTGAGCTTTCGACGGATGGCGATACCTGGAGCAGCACCTTGAGCCTGAGCTACAGCGATGGTGGAGACCTCATCGCCGATTCTGAAATTTTGGTTCGCCTTGAGGAGGGCCTTTCCATAGGAAGCTATAGTGGTGTAATTAGCCACAATGGTGGAGGTGCAAGCCTCAACTTATCGGTATCTGGTGAAGTGTTCCCGCAGCCCGCCAACTTTTTGCCCGAGCTTTGGTCATTTACTGAGGGCGATTTCGGCTTTGATGAGTGGGACGGCGAGGAGCCAGCTGGCACCTATCCTCCCAGCATGCGTTTTTACTGGAGCAACAACCCAAGTGGTTCAGGTTTCGATCGTGAAGAAGATGCGCCGGGTTTATACGACTGCAGTTATAACCTTACCTCACGATCTCGAATCAATGGACTCGGAGCACAAGGTATCAGTTTCATTGCTACCGGAAATGGACAATTCAATAATTGCTCAGGCGACGATGCTGATGAGGATCGCTACGTCGGCTCAGCTCTTGTTGGTTTAAGTACGACCGGTGAAACTTACACCAGGGTCGAGTGGAAAAATGAGGTCATTTCGCGCAATGCCCGCGAATTTGCCATTCGCTTGCAATACCGTTTGGGAGATAGCGGATCTTTTACCGACTTTGGTGATGAAACAGAATTTAGCGTGGTAGGCAAAGACGATGGTGATGCAGAGATCTTCAGTGTTGAGCTCCCGGGCCTTTTGCTGGATGAAGCAGAAGTCTACCTGCGATGGGTATATTATGAGTTGGAAGATTCTCCAGGAGGGCAGCGTCCTGAGATCGCTCTCGATAACATTTTCATCACTAACGAACCACTACCAGATGCTATCCTTTCGGCCAGTGTGGTAAACTTGATCGATCTGGATTACATTGTAGATAATGGCCCGAGTGCGGTGCAGAGCTATACACTTGAAGGCACAGATCTCTCACCTTCAGCAGGTACCGTTGATGTGCTCGCTCCCGACAATTTTGAAGTATCGCTAGATGGAGACGTATTTGCCACGAGCGTAGAGATCAACTACAGCGATGCCAGCTTTGAGCAGCAACTTTTCGTACGTCTCGCAGAAGGTCTTGCTATCGACACCTACTTTGGAAATGTGGTGCACAGTGGCGGTGGAGCAGTAGATGTTAATGTAGCCCTTTCGGGAGAAGTATTTCCTGAGCCTACCCCATTCCTGCCTTCTCTTTTCGAATTGATTTCAGGAGACTATACCTTTGATCAGTGGGATGCAAGCGAAGCCCCCGGCACCTACCCTGCCAATATGCGCTTCTATTGGAGCAATGACCCAAGCGATGGATCATTCGACCGGAGCGAAGATGGAACAGGTGTATACGAATGTGGATACGATCTTTCCAGCCGACCACGCTTCAATGGAAATGGAGTCAATGGGATTTCATTGATCTCCACCGGAAGCCCCCAACGCAATGACTGCGTAGGTGGAGCGGCCGATCCAGATCGCTACGTTGGATCAGCCGCCATCGGCCTGAACACTGCCGGTGTAAGCTACGCACGGGCGGAATGGGTAAACCGTATTGTGGATCGCAATAGCCGCAACTTTGCGATGCGCTTGCAATACCGCATTGGCGGAAGCGGCGTCTATACCGATTTCGGCAGTGAAACCCTCTTCAGCGCCGAAGGTCTCGACACCGGCGATACACTTCAGTTTAGCTTCGAGCTGCCTGCCGAGGTATTGGATGAACCAGAAGTGTACCTGCGATGGGTGTATTACCAAGAAAATGATGGTGAAGGAGGAGCTCGGCCAGAAATTGGGCTTGACAACATCCTCATCACCACTGAAGAGCCAGCTTGTCCCGCTGTGATTGAAAACATTACAGCAGAGACAGCATTCTGCAGCATACAAGAAGCAATCGACGAGGCCAGCCCCGGCGACACCCTTTTGATCAATGCAGCCGACTATACTGAGCCTGATCAGATTGTAATCAACAAAGACCTCACACTACAAGGCCTGGGCAAAGAGAGCACCATACTCCGCCCCGGAAGCAGCACCACCGTAGCCGGCAATGCAGCCAGCGATGCCTTTGTACTTGTAGAAGAGGGCAATGAGGTGAAAATAAGCGATCTCACCCTTGATGGTGATGGCTTCGATGTGCATCACGGTATACAGTCTCGAGGTGAATTGATTGTTGACGATGTGCATGTACAAAATATCAGCCATGCCAACATCTACCGAGGTCGGGGCATCGTCTTCTTTGGCGGAAGCAACAATGAGGTGAACAACTCCTCGCTGAGCAATATACAGCGCATCGGTATACATGTGCGCGGTAATGTCCTTGCGGCAAATCCCGTGGTGAGCATCAACAACGTGACCTATACCGGTAAGGGTGATGGAGACTTTCTCGACTACGCCGTCGAATTTGGTGGTGGCGGTCAAGGTAGCGTTGATGGCTTGAACGCTTCTGAATGCCGTGGTCAGGCCTCTACTGACAATTCCACCTCAGCAGGGATTTTGGTTACCGACTTCTTCGGAACGGGCACAGAAGCCACCATCACCAACTCTGATCTCTTCAACAATACCCGTGGCATGGTCGTGGGCTTTTCAGAAGGAGATGGAAGTATCGTGAGCGCCAGTGGCAACAGGATATTTGACAATGTGGCTGCCGGTGCGAGCTCACTAGGCCCTGAAGTACAAGCCAGCAATAACTGGTGGGGAGATGAAAGCGGTCCGCAAAACACCTTCGCAAACCTCTGTGCCCTTGGCAATGCAGTGACAGGCGATGTGGTATTTTCACCATGGTGCAGTGATGATGCCTGCTCTTCATTCGATGAGATCGATTTGCCGAAAGGCCCCAGCTATGGCAACACACTCAGTGGTCCTATTACCGTTGGTTCTGGCATCTCCAATGAAAACATGGCAGTGACAGATTATTGCGACATCGAGCTTGGAATAAAGGCCTTCCGACGCTTCCGTGGCGATATCACACCGAGTGGCAGTGTGTACCAAGCCGGTACCGGCCTCTCACCCCAATCGGCTGCCAATGAAGAAACCGATCCAGGTCGTGCACGATGGAACTACCTATACAGCGTGGATCTCGGTACAGCTACTTTTGAGGATCTGCAGGTATTTCTCGAGATTGACTTCGATCCGGCCGAGCCAAGCACAGTACCGCCTTACGTGATTAATGTAAGCGATTTCCTCATCGGCGAGGGCTTAGGTGGATTATCGAGCATTCAGGATTCCCAAAATCTCGGATTCGATTTTTGGCAGCTCCTGGGTGAGCCCAATATTCTGCCATTCGACCCCTACGCTGCCGGACAGTACGATTTCGTAGTCCGAGTAGAGGATGAAAATGGATTGGAGCTCGCCTTCACAGACATGCAAGTTGTGGTAGATTGTGCCTTCATCCTTCCTGAAGATGATATCGAAGCGCCTGTGCTCACTTGCCCTGCAGATTATGTAGTGGACAACAGTGCGGGTGTATGCAGTGCAACAATCAGCGATAGCGCTCCAGAAATTTTCACTGACAACTGCGATACGAATTTGAGCTACGAAGTGAGCGGAGCTACTACAGCAAGCGGTGTTGGCAATGTTGATGGACTTAGCTTCAATGTTGGGGAAAGCACCGTAACATATTTTGCCAATGATGGCAATGGCAACGATGCAGAGCCCTGCACCTTTACGGTAACTGTAGTTGATGTTGAGGATCCAAGCCCTTCTTGTGTGGATCTCACGCTCACCCTCGACTCTTCTGGAGCGGCCAGCATTGATGGTAGCGATCTCGACGGAGGCGCAACTGACAATTGTGGCATAGTAGACATTCAGCTTAGCCAGAGCACTTTTGGCACAGCTGATTACGGTGATAATGTCATCGAAGTAACCTTCCTGGATGCCGCAGGTAATAGCAGCAGCTGCTTCTCCACTGTAACTGTGCTGCCACTCATTCCCGGTGATGAACCTTGCTTTGCCTTGCCCATTGAGTGCAGCATCACAGAGAACGGAAGCACTGTAGGCGCCAGCTTTGATGAAGAATTCCTTTGCGATGAAGAGACAAATACTGCAGGTAGCATATGGTACAGCTTCACGGCGGAAGCCAGCGCTATCTATGCTGTAGACCTTTGTGGATCGGATTTCGACACAAAAGTGAGCATTTTCGAAGGCAGCTGCGATGCACTGATTTGCGTCGGCGCCAATGATGATGATGAAAGGGAAGACGACTCTTGCGGACTCCAGTCTTACCTGGAATTTGAAGCTGTAGAAGGCATGACCTACTACATCATGGTACACGGATTTGGTAGTGCGGAAGGCAATTACAGCCTTACACTTACATGCCCATGTCTCGTGAACGGTGGAGTTCTGACCACTACCGACCCGACTTCTATCTGTGTGAACACCGGTAGCCCTACCGTATTGAACGTAACCTTGGTTGACAACTTCGGCCCGAAGAGCCGCTGGGGCATCACAGAGCAAGTTACCGGCAATGTGATCGCTTCAAGGAGCAATCCCAACTTCAATCTGGACACCCTTGCTCCCGGTGCCTACCGCCTCACACACCTCAGCTTCGGCAATGATGTAAGTCTGGCCGGTGTAACCAACGTCAGCCAACTCGAAGGCTGCTTTGACTTCTCAAACTCAATTTTCTTCACCCTGGCCGAGGTAGATGGTGGTACCATCACTACAGGAGATCCTACTACCGTGTGTGTCGGTACCGGAAGTCCAGTGACCGTAAACGCCTCTGTGAGCGGAGCCTTCGGGCCTCTACAGGGTTGGGGTCTTCTCGATGAAGACTTCAATGTACTCGAAGTGCGTCAAAACAACAGTCTCTTCAACCTTGACGGCCGCGCACCAGGTCTTTACCGCATCTTCCACGCAAGCTATGCAGTATCGCAAGATGTGCAGGGTATCAGTAATATTTCCGAAATCACCGGATGTCTGGACAATTCCAACGGAATTATCGTCAATGCTACAAGCTGTGCTGCTGCCAGCCTCAGCTCTCAACCCAATCCCAGCCCCGGCCCATCGGATGTGAGCTTTACATTGAGCGAGAGCGGACATGCCAGCCTGGAAGTCTATGACCTTTCCGGCAAATTGATTCGAAGCATTTTCAACGCTTCGGCTGAAGGTGGTCTGGATTACCGCTTCCATTTTGACGGAAGTGCGCTTCCCAATGGCGTGTACCTATACCGCCTCACCACCAAAGACGAAGTGCTGATTGATAAGTTTATGATTGCCCGTTAAGGGCTTTTCGACAGGCCTGAAAGCCTACAATTGAAAAAATCCACAGTCCTGTATAAGGGCTGTGGATTTTTGTTTGTTTGCCTTCTGGGCAAAATGAGATGAAAGAGGCGACAGGAATTATTAGCTACAGGGTCTATTTCTGGCCTTCCAAAGCAGAAAATTCGCCAAAGCACGAAAAATACTTAATATTGAGTATGCCAATTTCCGCCTCTTATTCTATTAGACTGATTACATGATTTTTATGAGAATCTATTCGATTGCTCAAAATCAAGCGGATTTTCCGAAGATTGAGGGGCAATCAGCGATGGCCAAAACCCTTCAAAAGCGCTGCCAGAGGGCTATTCAGCGCATATACGACCCAAAAAATACCGATATAATCGCCTTGCGACAAGAGGCATACAAAATCAGCCAGCACTAGCCCTGATATGATTATTTGGATCGAGAAGAGTATATTTGTTTAGAAGCATCCAAAACGCTAACCAAGCATTTATTTCTATGGTACCCCAAGACCTCTTACATATGGCTCCATTGCTCAAGCCCATGCAGGCAGTTGTAGTCATTGCCAACGAAGAACTCACAGAAGTTTTACACTCCAGTCGTAGCATCGAGTCAATGGAGAAGCTCAAAGTGACCGAATCCACCTCTGATTCAACACAAGTAGATGGCGACCCAATATCCCTGAGAATCGATCTACTCGATGTGCAGTATGAGGCTCAAAAACGCTCAAGGACGGCAATGTGCATTTCCTGTGCCCACCAAGAGCAAGGAAAGCGTATTTGCATGCTTTTTGATTGGCAAAAGCTGAAAACACATTTTGATCGCATACTTGATGATGGCTCCGTGAGCATGGACAGTGAAGAATTCATTCGGCCATATTTGGGCCTTTCACACCGAGAGCGTGAAGTAGCTCTTCTCATTGCGAAAGGACGCAGCTCAAGACAAATCGGCAAGGAACTCCACATCGCTGAAAACACGGTAAAAAATCACCGCAAAAGACTCCGTAAAAACTTGGGCTTTGACAACAAACTCACCTACCGTGCATTCCTGGATTGGCTATTGACCAAAGAGCTCACCCCTGATACCTCCAATGCGGCATAAGCTAGACAACAGGTATTCGCAAGCTAAAAAGCACGCATAATGCGATTTATTTCTGTATGAAGATCTATTGGAACTAAAGCAATATGGTAATATCGTGCAGTCCGGCTGCTCGCTCCACTGTAAAGCCTTCTCCATATTCTACATTGATCAGTCGGCCGTACTCCAATGCACGTGCCCGCAAAGCTTCCATAAAACCCTTGGTGGAGATCGGAGTGGTCTCCTCGGGCTTTTGCTCCTCTCCAGTGTAAAATTGGCTGCGAAAAGCTTTCACCGCTCTCATCTTATCTTCAAAAGAGGGGCTAATATCCACAATAAAATCGGGCTTGAGATAGCGATCTTGCACGATGTGGTACACAGCACGGGGTCGCCAGGCAGCTTGGATTTCTCCCACGGCATCCCGACTTTCTATCGCTTTCAAACCACTCAAAAAACAGGACTCGCTTACCAAAGTGGAAGCCCTCGCGTGATCGGGATGGCGGTCGTGTACGGCATTGGTAATAACGATATCGGGGCGATAGCGGCGGATATAGGGTATGACGCGCATTTGTTGTTCCCGTACATTTGCGATAAAGCCATCGGGAAGGTCGGCATTGTCGCGCACAGCAAGCTTGAGAATCTTAGCAGCCTCGGCAGCCTCAAGGGCCCTGAGCTCGGGTGTGCCGCGTGTACCCAATTCACCACGGGTCAGATCGATTATACCGGTCTTTTTGCCTTGAGCGGCAGCTTGAATAAGTGTACCACCGCAACTGAGTTCAGCATCGTCGGGGTGGGCCACGATTACGAGGATATCGAGTTTCATAATTGCGCTATAAATTGCTTCAACTCCTTGTAAAACATATGCGTAGGAAATCCCATCACATTGTAAAACGAACCTTCGATGCACCGAATCCCCACCAGGCCCATCCACTCTTGTATGCCGTAAGCGCCTGCCTTATCATAGGGCTTGAAGCGATCAATGTAATACTCCATCTCGGTCGTTTCAAGCGCATCAAAATGCACCTGGGTGCTGTCGTGAAACACCCTGTAATTCTTCCCCAAGCACAGACATACGCCACTGATCACAGTATGCTCTTTCGCATTCAATGCACGGAGCATTTGCAGTGCTTCCCCACGATTTTCTGGCTTATTGAAGATATTATCGTCTTGGCATACAATGGTATCAGCAGTGATGAGTATCTCATTAGGCTTGAGCCTTCCGGCAAATGCTTCTGCTTTGGTACGGGCGAGAAACTCGGCGACATCAGAGCCCCCCAAGTGATCGGGGAAGCTTTCGTCGGTATCGGCACTGCGCGTTTCGAATGAAAATCCCATACTGCGCAGTAAGTCCTGTCTTCGTGGCGATTTGGAGGCCAAAATGAGGCGATATGTTCCGGTATCAAGCAATATCAGCAGCGAAGTAGACGTAGTAATGCACAATGCTGTACAGCAAGCCACCGAGCATGGCAATCTTTACGGCATTGCCCGCGCGTACAAACTCGGGTCGGCGCACAGCATAATGATTGATGTACAGACTTATAGAAAGCGGGACAAAGACTGCCACGATGAGATAAATCAGAGATACAAGATCATTCACCACCATTTGCTGTATGATAAGCAGGCCAATCATGCTGAGCACGATCAGAGCTGCAGTGATGCGCTTTGCATTCTTGATGCCAAAAACTAAGGGTATGGTTTGTGATCCGATGCGCCTATCGCCCTTCACATCGGCCATATCCTTCTGAATTTCCCGAATGAGGTTGAGCATAAATGCGAAGGCTGCATAGCCAAAGATGAAGTAGAACATGTACTTGAAGTACACTGCAGGATCTTCGCCCGGATACAAGTGCTTGAAGAGTTGGGCCACATCAGCACCATACTCACGGATCAATAGAGGAATCTCATAAATACCGACCAATACCGGCACCATTGCGGCCAGCAAGGCCACGAGCACATTCCCTATAATGAGCTCCCGCTTGAACTGCACGCTGTAAAACCACAACGAGCCGGCAGCAAAGAAGTGAATGATGCTCAGCTTCCAAATACCTACTTTCCAAGAAATAAAAACAGCAATGCCGAGGCCGATAATGTTGAACAATTGGTGTACGAACATGGCTACCCTACGCTTCACATGCACGCCCACAATAATATCCCGGGGCTTGTTGATGCGGTCGGTGCGTTGATCGAAGTAATCGTTGATCACATTGCCCGCAGCGGCTATGAGTACAGTGGAGAGTACGAGCAACCAAAAATAAAGATCGGGCAGCTGGAGCTCAAACTGATTTACCTGGACAAAGGGACGAAGTACGAAGGCCATCATCAACCACATTGTGAGGGCGATAATGGCAAGGTTCAGTGGCCTTGTCAACTTTACGATTTTGAGCAGGGTATCCATGCTTTACCATATCAGAGCGTCCTTATCAAACCACAAACCCTTGGCCCTGAGCGTTTGCTCAATCACATCACGCACGCAGCCATTGCCCCCTGATCGGTGGGAAACATAGTGGCATATGCGCTTTACCTCTTCACTGGCATCGGCCGGGCAGGTGGAAACGCCCACCCGCGAAAGTACGGTATAGTCGGGAATGTCATCGCCCATATACAAAATCTCCTCATCACGAATGTGCTGATCGGCTATATAGCGCTCATATACATCAAGTTTATTTTTGCTTTCCAGGAATACATGCCGCACTCCGAGATGGCGCAGGCTCTCGGCAACGATCTTTGAATTGCTGCCAGTAATGATGGCCACGCGCATGCCCTTCTTGATGGCGTACTGCAAGGCATAGCTGTCTTTGGCGCTCAGCCGGCGAAGCAACTGCCCGTCGGGCATCACCATCACCGTGCCATCGGTAAATACACCGTCTACATCAAAAATCAATGTACTGAGTTCGCTCAGCCGCTGCTTGTAACTACCCATGTTGGCTGCGCTTGTAGATTTCTTCCGTGAGCAGGTCGTAGATGTGCCGCAGGCCATTGGCATCGCCGAGCAGGTCTTGGTGGGCCCGGATGGTATCGAGATCCCCCCTTCGGGCCGGGCCTGTCTGCGCTTCGGAAGCCCGCTGCATGAGCACCTTATTGGCCGTCTCCAGAATCAAAGGATGCAATATACTGCGCTCGATTTCTGCCTTGTCCAACAATTCTTCAGCGAATTCGAACATGAGATTTGCAAAATTATTCGCGAAAACTGCTGCCAAATGCAAAGATTTGCGCTGAGCAGAGTCGAGCAAAAAGACCCGCGTACTCAGCCTTTGGGCCAATGTGCCGAGCAAATTCACATCGCTATCCGCTCCTGCCTCCAGGCAAAATGGCACATTCTCCCAAAGGATTTTCTTATCGTATGAAAAGCTCTGCAATGGATAAAGCACCCCCCTGCGCAGGTAGCTCGGTATCACTGTCATGGCCACAGCCCCGGAGGTATGCACCACGAGTGCGGTATTGTCTTCTGAGAGCTTTCGCGCCACACTTGCTACGGCATCATCACTCACGGCTATGATGATGAGGTCGGCTTTGATTCGCGAATCCAAACTTCTGATCACGGTAGCCTTGAGTCGATCGGCCAGCACCTTCGCTTTATCGGCATCTCGATCGTATACACCGCGTATGGTCAAATCATTTTTGGCGAAAGCCGTACCCAAATGGGTGGCCACACGACCCGAGCCTATTATGGCTATTTCTTTGATTTCTTTCATGACAATTTCAGTTTTCGGGACTGCCTGATCCGGTGCCGGACGGCCATAATGGTGCCGATGAACATAAGGACGCATCCTATCCAAAGAATATTGATCCAGGGAAACTGAATGGCCTGCATTACAATAAACTCCTTGCGGCGGCTGTAGTGCTCAGCGATGCTAAAGGAATGCTTGCCGCTTATGGGGTCTATCTTGATAAAGGAAATTTGCAGGCCCGTTTCGTCTTGAATCACAGGATCGGGAATGTGCAGCACAGAATCGCGAAGTATGTACAAGGGCTCGATCTCAAACACCTCTCCCCTATCGTCTTTCACGCCTATTATAGCCCTCACAGCAAGGTCGTTGGCACCCACCATATAGCGCTCTCTTTCATCGGGCTTGATCACCGACAGTCCATTGAGGCGCACCAGGGTGGAGCCCACAAAAGCCGTATCGCCTACGGCCAGCTTCAGGGTATCGGCCGTGCGAAAACCGGCCTCATTGGAATCGGCCTCGAGCTCAGCCCAGCGCACGTGCGTGTAGATGTCGCGGTTGAGGTAGCGCTTGGTGGCAGGCTCGGCCACATTGCCAAATTCGGGATTGAGCTGTATGCGCGGCTCTAGTGTAAATAACTGTTCTCCCGGCTTGAACTGAGACCACCGCCCTATTGCATCGAGATCCAACTGCCGGGGATCTTCTACGAGCTCCCACTTCTTTTGGTCGGCTATGAAGTCGGCGGAGGGTTTGTGGTCTTCCCTTGCGGCAAAAATGGCACCGCGCGCAATGGCGAGCTCACCCTGCCGATAGCTCCGGGGCTTCTTATCGAAGTAATGTACCGTGTAATACAGATTTACCCCTTCCTTCCATTTGCTCTCGTAGGTCACAAAATAAGGCCCCATCTGCACCGTATCGTCTTTGAAGAGGAGCACATCTTCATTGTTGCTGAAATCCTCGTTGAGCCGCTCAATATCAAAGCGGCTGGTGTTCTCCGATATTTTGATGCTTCGGGAGGTAGAAATCAGAGCTCCGAGCAAGACAAGTGCAAATCCAATATGAGCCACGGAGGCACCGGCAAAATCCCATTTGCCTTTGAGCACGCGGATCAGGTAGTCGAGATTGGCAAAAACAGCAAAGAGACAGGTGAAAAGCAGGATGGCCAAGGGAAACTCATCGCCGGAGTAGCCCAGTGCCAATGACCAAAAGAATGCGATAGCCAGCGCTGCGAAAAATGCCAGGCTGATCTTTCTCAGATAGGTACCGAGGTGGTTCTTGCCATAGCGGAAAAACTGCGTGCAGGCGATGAGAAAGGTCACCAGAAAGGCAAAAGGCACCTGCCACTTATTGTAATGGGCGATCACATCGCTTTGCGGGGCGAGCTTGCCCTCAGCGAGCGACTTGAGGCCGTCCACACCGGTGAGGGAGTACAGATCCATCAGGGGTCCGGCAAAGGGCTCGGCGAGAATGTTCCAGATGGGCTTCGAAGTCTCAAGCATTACCTGAGCGGCCGAGAGCAAAAGCACAAGCGAGCCAATGAATATCCAAAATTCGCGGCTCCAGAGTGGCTCCTCCTTTTCCGGTTTTGGGAATACCTTTCTGTATGACAGGATAAGCAACACCAGTGCCATAAAGAGAAAGGCTACTATGGCGGCTACCGGCTGCTTGCTCAGAGCGCCTGCAAGGATGAGCACCGCAGTAGCTGCCGCAAAAATCAAGCGGAGGCGTTTGTGCAGGAGCAAGAATATGGTGCTGGAGAAGATGATGATAAGCAGCAGGCTCAAGTGCTGCCGCATGAGGCCACTATCGGTGAAGGAATGCACCGAAGAATCACCGAGCACCCCGCTGTGCACCAAAAATGAGGCGTACATCACCATAATGAAACTGGTGAGCACCAAAAAAATGGCCATGAAGAGTGAACGATTCTTTCGTTGGTTGACCACCATGACATGGGCAGCACCCACGATCGTGATCCAAGGGACGAGACTGGCATTTTCCACTGGATCCCAGGCCCAAAAACCTCCGAAGCTCAGGGCTTCATAAGCCCAGGCTCCACCCATCAGGATGCCTACTCCGAGCACTGAAACCGAGAAGAAGGCCCAGGGAATGGCGGGCCGAATCCACTCTCGCAGCTGACCGCTCGCAATGCCACCTATGGCAAATGCAAAAGGCACAACTACCGAGGCATAGCCCAGAAATAGAGTGGGTGGATGGATGGTCATCCAGTAGTTTTGCAGCAGGGGATTGAGACCCCGCCCATCTGCAAAGGATGGTATGCGCTCCAGGTAATTCGGCATCATGGTCCATGGAGCACCAATATTTTCCGGCAGCTCCCTGATGAGCATAAATGGGCTGTTGCCAATGAGAAAATCCATGACATAAACCCCGAGGAGCATGCTCCCCAAGAGGGCCTGCATGGAAGCGACCACAGGCAGGGTGAGCGATTCCCAGCGACCTGCGGTGTGAATAAGTATGTTTCCCAGCACCATATGCCAGAAACTCCACAGGAGAAAACTGCCCTCCTGCCCTTCCCAAAAACAGGAAAAAATATAGCGGAGTGGCATCTCCTTGTTCGCATGCTTCCACACGTAATCGTACTCGAAGTACTGATTGAAAAGCATGAGAAAAAGGGTGAGTACTGCACCTGCAAGGGCAGCAGAGTGAAGGCGAAAGAGCCATCGGGCGGTTCTTTGTATCAGGTCATCACCCCGCTTGTGTGCGACTACATAGGCCACTGCCGACAATAATGCGGCAACAAAACTTGTGATGATCAGGAGATTGCCTAATCTCCCTGCCAAAACATGCTCCCCGACGTACTCCATCCTGTGTACTTAGCGGCTTGAGGTTTCGATGTATTCGAAACGTTGTTCTTCCTTGTACTTCGACGGACACTTCATGAGCATGTCAGTAGCGTAAAAGGACTCTTCCCGTGCCTTGCCGATGAGCACCAAACTCTCAGAGCGTTCAAAGTCTTGGGGTTTGCTTTTGTTGAGGAATACCTCTCTGCGCTCACCATTGTTGTCAATCATAGTAAAGCGGGTTAGGTTGGCATTTACCTCAGGGTCGTATATGATGTCCTCACTTCGGTCGAGGGTTCCTACGACGTGGTATTCCCTATCGGGATTGGCAAAGGCTTCCGCAAAATCGGCATAGCTACTCGAATCGCTAAAGGATGCAACCATAAAGGCCGCAACTATGGCGATGACCAGCAAGGCTATAATGTGTGATCTTCTCATTTCGACAGTTTTTCTTCATTTTCCAACTTCCTCAATCTCCTGTCCATCATGAGCAAGTAGAGCAGCAGTGCTAGTAGCATAACAGCCACGACCACAAATACCACATTGATTTTACCTGCTTCATACATCCATTCTGCTCCAGACTCCCCTTGGGCCAGTAGCGCGGCGGGGAGCAGCAGCAGCGCTACCACATAGACAGCCCGCACATAAAAATGTTTACCAAAATCAGGCATAATTTCTCTTTAATTCGATCATTGCCATCCGATTGCGCAACTGAAATATCCATACTCCTATACCGATCCAAGCCAATACTGCCGGATAGAATACCAACCTCATATTGTCGTCGAGATCATACTGGCTGAAGGCAGGGTTACCACCTACACCCGGATGAAGTGAATCGGTGAGTCTGGGCAATACCATAATGAACAGCATCATCATTGTGTATGCAAAGATATTGTACACCGCTCCAAGACGCCCTGACTTTTGAGAATCATTAACAGAGGATTTGAGCACGAAATAAGCCAGGTATACCAGCACTCCGAGAGCAGCACCATTGAGTCGGGGATCGCTCACCCACCAAGCGCCCCAAGTAAAGCGGGCCCATACTGAGCCGGTGAGCAAGCCCGCTGCCGCAAATACAAGTCCTACGCGTGCTGCATTTTCTGCAAAGACATCCTCGCGTAGGCCTCCACTCCTCAGGTGCTTGATGCTGTAAAACAGGGATACGCTCATCAAAAACATCATTGCAAACCAACTGGGCACGTGAAAAAAGAGGTTGCGTATGCTCTCGTTAAGTATGCTTTGGTTCGGGAAGTGAAATCCTCCAGCTTCTTGAGTGGAAAGTGGCTGCAGGCATGATTGGGCATCTTTCTCTACATACTCCACCACTGTGAGATTCTTGTGAAGAAAAGCGCTCTCCAGCATCATGGTACCATCGAGGTCATTGTTGATGTAGAGGTGAAAGAAGGAATCTTCCACCTTCTCGGGAATGCTGAAGGTGACGCGCATACGCTGGTCATCTACCACTACCCGTTCATAGGGGCAAATGCTGGTGGAGCCATTTTGCAGCCAAAGCTGAAGGCTACTTTCAGCCTCTGAAAAGCGGGTATTGTAGCCAAGAATTTCCACCTGATTGACTCCATACGAAAGGCGATCGGGGCTAACCCGGTGTATGCCGGGCGCCAGCGGGGTCTTTAAGCCTGCTATGAGGCTGAAGATCGCCAGCAAAGCGGAAAGAATCTTCCACCAGTTACGGGCCATATTGACGCGAATTATTCGCGCCAAAGGTACGGAAATAAAATGTAGCTCAAGGCGAGGGAGAGCAGGGATACACTGAGCAACTGCCAGGCGTAGGTACTATTCACACTCCAGGCGATTCCATCGAGCGCATTTTTGCTGAAGCGCATGAGAAGCAACAGGAAAGGTAGGATCACCGGCAAGCCAAGGATGGCCATCAGGCCTATATTTTGATCGCTCTGAGCAGCGAGTGCCGAGACCAAAGTGAGCACTGCACTGAGACCAATGGAACCGAGTATCCAAACTGCGCAGAGTGTTGGAAGGTGGGCCTCCTCCAAGGCAAAACTTCCAAGGGTAAGTGTATACACGATAAAGGAAGCCAAGACCATAACGAGCAGGACAAAGGCATTGTAAATGAACTTGGCAATGATAACAGCCTCCGGCCGGGCCAGGGTGTACAAGTACAGCCTGCGTCCCGCCACTTCTGTAGAAAAGCTCCGCGCAGCAGCATTGAAAGCCGAAAACAGCACAATGATCCAAAAAAGGGCATTCCAGGAAGCAATATCCGCCATTTGGCGAAAGCCCAAATATGCCACAAACACAGCTGCCGCAACATACAAAAACACACTACCAATGGCATGCCGCTGCCGCCATTCCATGCGCAAATCCTTGCCGAGTATGGCCCATACTTCACTCCACATTTCCACGAAGATAGACTTAATCTTTGCACAAGCGAATCAAATAGCCTCAACACACATTTTATCAAGTTATTACCATATTGCTCAGGAGACATTTGAAAATAAACAGAAAAATGTAATTTTGTGTCAAGCACAAACTGTCCAATGTCTACACTCACCCAAATCAATGTGCAGAACAGCCAGCTTTGCGAATTTTGCAAATCTCAGCATCGTTCACTCTTCTCCTCCCTCAACGAGAAGGATCAGCACCTGATAAGCCGCAATAAGACTTGTACACGCTACAAAAAGGGGCAAGTACTATTCCACTTAGGTACCCGACCGATGGGAGTTTTTTGTGTCAATTCTGGCCGAATTAAAGTGTACAGAATTGGGATGGACGGAAAAGAGCAAATCACGAGGGTGTCTGCAGCCGGTAACCTACTCGGGTACAAAGCCTTGATATCGGAGCAGCATTACGAGCAGACGGCTGAGGCACTTGATGATTGCATCGTTTGCTTTATCGCCAAGGAGGATTTCTTATCCTTGCTGCGTCCTGAAACCACTTTCTACATGGATTTGCTCAAAGCGATTTGCGATGAAAACACTAGCATGGCCGCCAAAATGACCCAGATGGCACAGCAAAGTGTGAGACAGCGCCTTGCCATTAGCCTTCTTATGCTGAAAGACACCTATGGCATCGAGCAGGGTACAAAAGGTGATGTGGAAATCAATCTGACCCGAGAAGACCTCGCCAATATAGTGGGCACGGCCACCGAAAGCCTGATTCGCCTGCTGAATGAATTCAAAAAAGATGGCCTCATCGAAACCCGTGGTCGAAAGATAAGGGTTTTGAATCCCGACAAGCTCGTTGAAGCCTCCCGGCGTTGACCCATTTTTCAGGCCAAGTCAAGCTTCTTCAAAAACGGCCCCTATTCGAAAAGCTGATAAATGTCAGCTTATCGGTTGATATCGGTCATTCCTTCACAGGGCAATCATTCTCACCTTAGCAGCCCTGAAGTGCTTCTCTTATGCAGGACAAAAAAATACTGGCCTTATTGGGCTCGAGCAGCAGGAATGCAGCCATCAATACTTTCTTCAGCAACTATGTGAGAGGTCGCAATATCGACCTTACCCTCATCACGATCCAAGAGCACGGAGAAGATTGCAATCAAAGCGATGAAAGTGATCAACACGAAGAGCTCCTTGATCAACTGTGCACCGTATGCACAGAACGATCCATTCCTCTACGCATCACTGAAATGCACAGCGACGCGGCCACAGCTATCCACCGACGTGGTGCATTCGTGGATCTGATCATTATTGAAAAAGATGTATTGCGAAAGCTCGCACTCCAGGATGAACTGCCTGAAGAATGCAGCGCTATCATAGCCCTCCCTGATCAATTCGATGGCATCCGTCAAGTGCTCCTCATGTACGACGGCAGCCACCGCGCCTCAAGAGCTGTAAAGTCCTTTTACCAATACTTCACTCCCTACGCTCGCAAACTGGATGCCACCCTTTTGCACATTGATAAGGAAGCGACTACAGCCCCGGAAGATGTAGACCTTCTACTAGTAGAGTACCTGCGCCAATTTAGTGAGAATATTGGAATACTGAAAGTTGAGAAACCTATCAACGAAAAGCATTTGCGGGCACTTCCCCGGGCGCAACCTAGCCTGGTGGTCGCCAATCTTGATGTCCTTATGGCCCTGCGTGGACCTGATACCACCTTCAAACCATTCTATGATGAGCAAAGCATTCTCTTCATACCAGCCACCTATTCATGAGTAATAAGAATGCTGTGTCAGTAGAGTTGAAGGAGTCCATCAAGGGCCAGTGCTACCATTGTGGAGACCGATGCGGCAGCGAAGCCATACACAAAGATGATAAAGATTTTTGTTGTAGGGGCTGCCTAAGTGTGTATGAGCTCTTGAGCTCTTGTGGCATGGATGGCTACTACCAGTACGCGAGCAATCCGGGCATCAAGCAGCTGAAAGCACCTAAAAAAGAAGAATATGCCTATCTAGATGCCCCTGATGTGGTAGAGAAGCTTCTCGACTTTAAGAGTGATGAACTCCATAAGGTTCGCTTCAGAATTCCCGCCATGCACTGCGCCAGCTGCATATGGCTTATCGAAAACTTCCAGAAGCTCGTACCCGGTGTGCTCAGCTCACGCGTGAACTTTGTAAAGCGCCAGGCACAATTCAGCTACGACCCCAGGAAGCTCAGCTTGCGCAGGCTGGTCGAGCAATTGGCCGCAATAGCCTACACGCCCGAAATTCAAGCCAAAGAAGGCGAAAAAAAGAGCCAATCCAAAGCATCGAGGAGGATTATCAATCAGATTGGTGTTGCAGGTTTTTGCTTTGGCAATATCATGCTCCTCAGTCTCCCCGAATACTTCAATGAGGGCATGGCACCTACGGCACAGTACCGTTACTTTTTTGGAATGGTGAATCTGGTACTCAGCTTGCCGGTACTTCTTTTTTCTGCTCAGGACTATTTGCTCAGCGCCTTCAGGGCGGTGAAGCGGGGCAGAGCAAATCTCGATGTCCCCATCAGTCTAGGAATACTGGCCCTCTGGATTAGAAGTGCCTATGAGATACTCTTTCTGGGAGGTGGAGCCTACATGGATAGCCTGGCCGCTCTTGTTTTCTTTTTGCTCATCGGCAAATGGTTTCAGCAACGCACCTACGACAGCCTGAGCTTCGAGCGTGATTTCAGATCCTACTTTCCCATATCCGTGCAAAAACTCATCGATGGAAAGGAGCAGGCTACACCCATTGAAAAAATCAAGTCCGGAGATCGTTTCCGCATTCGAAGTGGCGAACTGGTGCCCGCAGATGCCATCATTTGCGAAGGTGAGGGCTCATTGGACTACAGCTTCGTGACTGGTGAATCTGACCCGATGAAGGTAGCCTTGGGTGAAAAGATATTTGCCGGAGGGCGACAAATGGGCGCAGCCATCACCCTGGAAGCGCTCAAAGCAGTGGATCAAAGCTATCTCACGAGTCTCTGGAACGAGGAAGGCGATGGAACAGCAGCACACCGCCTCGAAGCCTTTGCGGATCGTGTAGGCCGAAAGTTCACATACGCGGTATTGCTCATTGCCACGCTTAGCACCCTGTACTGGATATCGCGCGATATGGCCACAGCATGGAATGTGCTCAGCGCGGTACTCATCATCGCCTGCCCCTGTGCCCTGGCCCTGAGCTTCCCCTTTGCCTATGGTAGCGCAGTGCGATACCTGGGGCGCAAAGGTTTGTATCTGAAGAATGGTCATGCTCTCGGCAAAATGGCGGAAGTGAGCACCATCGTTTTTGACAAAACAGGTACACTCACCCATCCTGAGAATGCTGAAGTTTCATATTTCGGTACACCGCTCACCGCAAATCAAGAAGCAGAGTTGCGCGCCCTTGCCAGGCAGTCGGGGCATCCACTGAGTCGCCATATATCTCATTTTCTGGAAAGTAACCTCCAGGAAGACGGATCGGCGCAGGGCGTTCAGAATTACCACGAGGAAAGTGGCTTGGGAATCGCTGGCCGTGTAAATGGAAAGGAATACAAACTGGGCGCAGCTCATTTCGCGGAAGCAACAGGGCGCAAATCGCAGGCGCATGCCACTGAGGTTCACCTGAGCATTGACGGTGACTATATCGGTTTCTTTGCCATTCGAAAATCACTCAGAGAAGGCGCCAAGGAGCTCATTGTTGCGCTCAAACCAAGACATAGATTGTACTTGCTGAGCGGCGACAATGACAGCAGTCGCGCGGAAATGGTGCAGCTCTTCGATCAAGAGGAGGGCCTGCACTTCAATCAAAGCCCCCATGATAAAAAGGCATTCTTGAGAAATTTGCGAAAGCGCTCGGAGGTAAGTGCAATGATTGGCGATGGCCTCAATGACGCCGGAGCCCTGAGCGAAAGCGATTTTGGCATCTCCGTGGCCGATGATGTATTTCGCTTCACACCGGCCAGCGATGCCATACTCGATGCGCGGAGCTTCGCTGACTTGCCGCGTTTCTTCTGGTTTTCGAAAGGTGTACTTCAACTCATCAAGCTGAGCTTTGTGCTTTCCTTCGCTTACAATGCTGTCGGAATCTATTTTGCCGTGCAGGGCCTGCTTGAGCCGGTGATTGCGGCCATACTGATGCCGCTAAGCTCCATCAGTGTGGTGGGGTTTGTAGCGTTGGGCACCCGTTGGCTATCAAGACAAAGACTTGATAGGGATGCAGCTACATTAAAAACTGATAAAAATCATGTTTGGAATTGACGGCAGTCATGTAAATCGCGGTGGCATCCCCATTACTTTGCAGCCTACTACCTCACTTTGAACGAGCACAGCATATAGATCAAAGCCAAGAAAACATGGAAGCTTTATTCTTGCTAATCGCCATAAGTCTCCTCGTCGCGCTGGGATTTCTCGCAGCCTTCGTGTGGGCGGTGCGCAGCAAACAATTTGAAGACGACTTCACCCCATCCGTTCGCATGCTATTTGAGCAGCCTGCTGGAAGTGAAGGTCTAAGTGAATCAAAAACCTCTGTTCAAAAAAAAGCAAGCAATGAAGATTGAGAAGTTTTATTACGATAATCAAATCGTAAAGTACTTTGCCTATGCCACTGCGCTGTGGGGCATTGTGGGTATGTTGGTTGGGCTCTTGGTTGCTCTGCAATTCGTGTTTCCGGCGCTCAATTTTGACAATCCGTATACAAGTTTTGGAAGGATAAGACCACTGCATACCAATGCGGTGATTTTTGCTTTTGTGGGCAATGGTATCTTCATGGGGGTTTATTACTCCTTGCAGCGCCTGCTGAAAACCCGCATGTGGAGTGACATGCTATCGCGTATCAACTTCTGGGGATGGCAGCTTATCATCGTTTCGGCGGCCATTACCTTGCCATTGGGCTTCACCCAGAGCAAGGAGTACGCTGAGCTGGAGTGGCCCATTGACATTGCCATCGCACTGATATGGGTAGTATTTGGTATCAACATGATGATGACCATCATCAAGCGACGAGAGCGCCACCTCTACGTGGCCATCTGGTTCTACATCGCCACCTTCGTTACGGTGGCCGTTCTGCACATTGTGAACTCCTTCGCATTGCCTATAGGCTTCATGAAATCATACAGCTGGTATGCCGGTGTGCAGGATGCCCTGGTACAATGGTGGTACGGACACAATGCCGTTGCCTTCTTTCTCACCACTCCCTATCTGGGGCTAATGTATTACTTCATTCCCAAGGCAGCCAATAGGCCCGTCTACTCTTATCGACTCTCTATCATTCACTTCTGGGCGCTCATATTCCTCTACATTTGGGCTGGACCACACCACCTTTTGTATACTTCACTGCCTGGATGGGCGCAAAGTTTGGGAACTGTCTTTTCAGTGATGCTCATCGCTCCCAGTTGGGGAGGTATGCTCAACGGATTGCTCACCCTAAGGGGTGCCTGGGATAAGGTGCGTGAAAGCCCCACCCTCAAATTCATGGTGGTAGCTGTAACGGCCTACGGTATGAGCACTTTTGAAGGGCCGATGCTCTCCATTAAGAGCCTCAATGCCATCAGCCACTACACCGACTGGACCATTGCCCACGTGCACATCGGAGGATTGGGCTGGAATGGCTTCCTCACCTTCGGGATGCTCTACTTCCTGATACCACGCATGTTCAAGACAAAACTGTACTCTCTCAAACTTGCCAATACCCACTTCTGGCTGGGAACGCTTGGAATTCTCTTCTACGCCATCCCGCTCTATTGGGCCGCCATTACACAGTGGGCCATGTGGAGACAGTTCAGCCCCGACGGCTTCCTGGTATATCCCAACTTTCTGGAAACAGTCACTCAGATACTGCCCATGTACGGTCTGAGGGCCATAGGCGGGGTGCTCTACCTGAGCGGTGCTCTGGTAATGATCTACAACATCTACAAGACCGTGAAGCAGGGCAGCTTCGAAAACGATGAAGCCGCTGAGGCACCTGCACTTGAGAAAGAGCACAAAGCCCATGGCAAGGAGCACTGGCACCGCCCCATAGAGCGCAAGCCTGTGATGATGCTGGTCGTGTCTCTGGTGGTCATTCTCATCGGGGGTATTGTCGAGATGGTGCCTACATTCCTTGTGAAAAGCAATGTACCTACCATAGCCAGTGTGAAGCCCTACACACCTCTGGAGCTACATGGCAGAGATGTCTATATAGCAGAAGGTTGCTACAATTGCCACAGTCAAATGGTGAGGCCCTTCCGCCATGAAACGGAAAGATATCAGGGCGAATATTCCAAGTCAGGGGAATTCGTTTACGATCATCCATTCCTTTGGGGATCAAAGCGCACCGGGCCCGACCTGCACAGGGTCGGTGGCAAATACTCCGACTCCTGGCACTATGAGCACATGATCGACCCGGATAAGATGTCGGCGGGATCCATCATGCCGGCTTATGCCTGGATGGCAAATAAAGAGATCGACACCACCACAACTGTGGCAAAGATCAATGCCATGCGCACCCTGGGTGTGCCTTATGAAGAAGGCTATGAACATATCGCCAATGGGGATGTGCGCTTGCAACAAGATGCAATAGTCCAAAGCCTGGCCTCAGACGGTATCACCGCCAAGCCCAATACGGAACTGGTCGCATTGATCGCCTACTTACAGCGGCTTGGCACAGACATAAAAATGGAAAATCAAAGCGCTCAAAACCAATAAGCCATGCTCAAATTCATCAAGCACAATATGGAGTCGATTCTGGGCATTGAGATTTTCCCATTGATCGCATTCATCCTGTTTTTCAGTTTCTTCATAGGTCTTCTACTCTACGTGTGGAAGATGAAGTCAAGCCATGTAGAAGCCATGGGACAAATGCCCCTCAGCGACGATATGCACGAAGGTGAAATAACCTACAGCAGTGACACTTCCAATCAAAAGAACCCATGAAAAAAACCGCAATCTTCAGTGTTGCCCTGGCATCACTCGCCCCGGCAAGTGCAATGGCTCAGGATAGTGGCAATAGCTTTGCCTTTATGATAGAAGGCCCCAATATGGCTTTGAGCCTCATGGCCTTGGTGCAGATCATCGCTATCATAGCTGCGGCAGGCGTCTTGCGTCGGCTCACTTCAAATGCCTCTGCATTTACCAAACTCAGAAAGCTCGCCGAAAGTCAAGAGGTGAAGGCCGTAATTGTCGCCTTGATATGCTTTGGCTCAGCGGGCAGTTTAATGGCCCAAGGAGCGGAGGTGCCGAAATATCCCGAGTTTCTCAGGGATGACAATACCATCCTGCTTATCGCGCTAAATGTATTGCTCTTGTTCGTCTTTCTCTATATCATCTCAACCATACGCGGTGTGATAGGCATGTTGATGCCTCCGGCAGAGAAAGCACCTACAGTTGCGGAAGAAAGCGAAGAGGTAGGAGCAGGTATCATGGCCGCACTCACCGATGCTGTGCCTGTGGAGCAGGAGCATGAAATACTGATGGATCACGAATACGATGGCATTCGTGAACTCGATAACAACTTGCCGCCTTGGTGGGTGTGGATGTTTTACGTCACCATTATCTTCTCCGTCGTATACATGGCATGGTACCACGTATTGCCTTACAGCAAAGACCAGCACGAAGAGTACGTGGCTGAACTTCTCCAGGCCGAGGAAGAAAAAGCTGCCTACATCGCCATGCGCGGTGAAATGGTGGATGAGACCAATGTGGAGTTTTTGGAAGATGCCGCAGATTTAAAAGTGGGTAGAAAAATATTCATGGAGCATTGTCAGGCATGCCACGCAGCCGATGGTGGCGGAGGTGTAGGTCCCAACCTCACCGATGAATACTGGATACACGGTGGCTCCATGAAAGAAGTATTCTCAGTTGTGAAATACGGCGTTCCCACCAAGGGAATGGTGGCATGGAGCAATATACTTCGGCCCAAGGAAATGGCTCAGGTATCCAGCTATATCCTGAGCCTGCAGGGCACTACACCGGCAGCTCCCAAAGAGCCACAAGGTGAAAAATACGTCCCGGAGGCAGATCCTGAAGCTGCGAGCGAAGGAGAGCAAGACACTGAAAGCGAAGAGAAGGATTCTGATCCTCAAGATGAGGAATCAAACGGTGACAGAGAGGAAATTGAGGATACTGAAGAATCCAATGTCGCCACAGCAGCGATGGAATGAACAATAAACCACAAGAAGCATCCGATAAGGAGAGCTTCAGAGACCATCTGAGCACCCTCGATGAGCAGGGCAAGCGAAGGTGGATATACCCCAAAAAGCCTTCGGGTTTTTATACGAAATGGCGCTATAGGGTCAATTTCTTTCTGCTCGCTTTTCTCTTTGCCGGCCCTTTTATTCGAATTGGTGGTGAGCCTCTTCTCATGCTCAATGTCATCGAGCGCAAGTTTGTGCTCTTCGGCAAAATCTTCTGGCCGCAAGACTTTTTTATCCTGGTCATTGTCGTTCTGAGCTTCCTGGTATTCATCATCCTGTTTACGGTGGTGTACGGACGCATCTTCTGTGGATGGATCTGCCCGCAAACCATCTTCATGGAAGGAGTATTCAGAAGAATTGAATACTGGATAGAAGGTGACTGGAAGCAGCAAATGCAGCTCAACAAGGCCCCGATGAGCAGGGAAAAACTTCTCAAAAAGGGATCGAAACACATTCTCTTTTTTGCCATCTCTTTCACCATCGCCAACACCTTTCTCGCCTACATCATCGGCAGCAGGGAGCTCATTGATATCATCAGCTCACCCCCATCAGAGCATTTGGCAGGTCTGGCGGCGATTACAGTATTCTCAGCTGTTTTCTACGGAGTTTTCGCCTTCTTCCGAGAGCAGGTATGCACCAATGTATGTCCTTACGGACGCTTGCAAGGCGTATTGCTCGATCGGCAATCGGTGGTAGTAGCATACGACCGCGTCCGTGGAGAGCCTCGGGGCAAATTCCGAAAAAACGAAGACCGCACTGAGGTAGGCAAGGGCGACTGCATCGATTGCATGCAATGCGTGCATGTGTGCCCCACCGGCATTGATATCCGCAATGGCACCCAACTGGAATGCGTGAATTGCACGGCCTGTATCGATGCCTGCGACCACATGATGGAGGCTGTCAATTTGCCGAAAGGCCTGATACGCTATACCAGCGAGGAGCAAATTGAGAGCCGCAAACCATTCAAATTCAGCATGCGTGCAAAAGCCTACAGCATACTCCTCATTGCCCTTGTGAGTGTATCGGCCATACTGATCGCCACAAGAGGCGAAATAGAGCTGAATGTGCTGCGCACCCCCGGCGTACGCTATCAAATACAGGATGATGGTAAGATCAGCAACCTGTACAATTACAAGCTAATCAATAAGAGCAATCGAGCCCTCGTATTGCAGCTTCAGAGCCCCGATGAATCCATTGAAGTGAAAATGGTGGGAGGCCAACCAAGCGTAGAGGCCAATACCCTTGCGCAGGGCGCTTTCTTCCTGGCCGCCCCACCCGAGATGTTTGATCTGGGCAGGGCCAAAGCCGAAATCATCGTCGTAGATGAAGATGGGCGAAGACTCGATCGCGTCAAAGTCAAAATATCCGGACCACTCTAAAGCCAATGCCATGAAAAAATTCCATTTCGGTCACAAAATCGCTGTCGTATACACCCTCTTTGCCATCGGTATGACCGCAATGCTCATCATGAGTATGCAATTTGACCACGAGCTTGTTACAGAAAACTACTACGAAAATGAACTGAGCTTTCAAGGGCGCAAAGACGCCTTTGACAACATGGCTACCGCCACTTTCAAGGTAAACGTCGCGCTCGAACAAGGCGCAGTATCAGTGAAATTCGAAGGCCTTCCGGCAAATGAACAACCAGAGGGAACGCTAAGTCTGTACAAACCCGATAAGGCCGCATTCGATGAGCAGCATGAACTCGTGTTGGACGCCGACCGACGCATGCGCATCGAGCCAAAGGGCAAGCAAGGCCGCTACAAACTCGAGCTCCGATTCGAGATTGACGGCACGGACTATTACGTTCACAAAGACATTCTCCTCTGAGCCATGTGGCTGGCTGCACTCATATTGGGCTTGGCCGGTAGTCTGCACTGCCTGGGCATGTGCGGCCCCATCGCTCTGGCAGTTCCCGTTGGCAGCGCGGCCACAAGTCAGAAATTGCTGGGCTATGGCCTCTACCATTTCGGTAGGATAGCTGCCTATGCCCTGCTTGGATTCCTATTCGGTGTACTCGGATACGGCTTTCAGATGGCAAGTATACAGCAAGGCATGTCCATACTGGCAGGCTCTATCATGCTGCTGATCATCTGGGCCCCTCGAATGATGCGCTTTCGATCTCTGGAAGGGCCCTATTACCGCTGGCAGTCAAAAATTCAGGCCTTCATGGCTGCACGCCTGCGCGATCAGAGGGCAGCAGCCATTTTGGGTCTTGGATTTTTCAATGGATTCTTGCCTTGTGGCATGGTTTACATCGCCCTGGCAGGAGCTATTGCCAGCTATCACCCGGCCAATGGAGCCCTCTTTATGACGGTATTTGGACTGGGCACCATCCCTGCTTTGCTCCTGCTTGCTTTTGGCGGCAATGCCCTGCCCCAACGCTATCGGCTCAAACTCCTCAGGGCGGCACCCATCGTTGCCAGCGCCATCGCTATTCTATTCATCATCCGCGGCTTGGGCCTGGGCCTATCCTTCCTAAGCCCCGAAATCGGCCTCCTCATAGGGGGCGACAGCGCTTGCACACCATGAAAAAGCTCATAGAAAAATACAGCCTGCCGGTACCTCGGTATACCAGTTATCCCACAGTACCCCATTGGAATGAAGCCGCATTCGAACAGGAGGCCTACATCCAACGACTCG
This sequence comes from Flavobacteriales bacterium, assembly GCA_007125175.1. GTDB lineage: Bacteria > Bacteroidota > Bacteroidia > Flavobacteriales_D > Cryomorphaceae > T3Sed10-241. Next base: position 18,256 of record SLDS01000191.1, on the reverse strand, counting down.
TGCAAGCCTACGGCAAAATTGCAGAACAAGGCCTATCATTGTATATACACTTGCCTTACTGCGAGAGCCTTTGCACCTATTGTGCCTGCAATACGCGCATCACGGTCAATCATGCTGTAGAGGGCCCCTATATCGATGCCTTGATCAAGGAGTGGGACATGTACTCAGAAATTCTGACTGCCAACCAAGCCGAAGCTTCAAAAATCCCGATTCGGGAGATTCATCTTGGGGGAGGCACACCGACCTTCTTTGCTCCGCAGCAGTTAGAACGCCTCATAAAAGGCCTGATGCGTCGTGGATATCCGGGTGAAGGTGCTTCATTCAGCTTTGAGGCCCACCCTGCCAATACCAGCCCCGAGCACCTGAAGACCCTGCGCAAATGCGGCTTTGACCGTCTCAGCCTCGGCGTGCAAGATTTTGACCCTGTAGTGCAAAAGGCCATACACAGATGGCAAAGTCCGGAAGATGTACAGCGGGTGTGTGATACAGCCCGCAGCGAGGGATATCGCTCCATCAATTTTGATCTGGTGTATGGCTTGCCTTTTCAGAGCAGCACCTCTTTTGCGGAAACGCTGGCCCAAGTGTGCAGCATGCGGCCCGACCGCATCGCGCTTTACGGATATGCGCATGTGCCCTGGAAGCATCCTGGCCAACGCGCTTACAGCGAATCCGATCTGCCGGGAGCAGCAGAAAGGCTCAATCTCTTTGAAATGGCGCGAATAGCCCTGCTCAATGCGGGCTATGAGCAAATTGGCCTCGACCACTTCGCCCTGCCTCAAGATAGCCTCTACCAGGCCTACCGAAATGAGAGCATTCACCGAAACTTCATGGGCTACAACGATGTACGTTCGGAGATGCTACTGGCATTGGGGGTCTCAGCCATCAGTGAGACGGGCAGCGCTTACGCGCAAAATGTCAAAACGGTAGAAGCTTATCTCGATCGGATAAAACAGGGCAAATTGCCCATTGCCAAGGGGCACTTATTGAGCGAGCAGGAGAAATACATCGCAGGCAAAATTCTTTCGCTCATGTGCCTGCATCGCAGCTCTTGGAAGGATGATAACGAGGCTGAAAAAGCCTATATGGAGAGCTGCCGCAAACGCCTCACACCTCTGGAATTGGATGGATTAATTGAGCTGGATGCAGAGGGAATCCGTGTAAAGGAAGCCGGAAAAATCCTGGTGCGCAATATCTGCGCCGCCATCGACAAAGACCTACTCGAGGCCTCCGATCAAAAGCGTTTTGCAACAGCGATTTGAGTCTATTCTCGATGCCGTCGAGGAAAAGCGGCGGGATTCTGCGCGTCCATTGCCCCTCAGGGCTTCTGCTTGGCTTTGCCCGCTACAAAATCTTTGAGGTAAAAGGGCTCGAAATAAGCTGTGTCGACAAATTGCCCACGCTCGAATGCATCTGCTGCCAGAGCCGCCATCCCCGCAGCCGAGGCCTTCACCTCAGGGATGAGGTGCAGAGCCGGCCTTTCGGCAAAGAGAGCAGCGCACTTATCCGCTCCATCACCAAAAAAATAGCAAAGCGGAAAAGCCTTAGCCTCCGGAAAGCTATCGGGCTCTACAATCTCTGCCCTGGTTGGAAAGATGGGTTTCAAATCCTGCCTGTAGCCCGCGCAATACACCTCCATGCGGCGTGCATCAATCATGGGCAGTAGCATGGCCTCATTTGCTATCTTGCTATGCACCAGCGCGGCCAGCGATTGCAGTGGGCTCACGGCAATCATGGGAATGGAGAGCGCATAGGCCAAGCCCTTGGCCGCTGAAACCCCGATGCGCAGGCCGGTATAGGATCCCGGCCCCTCACTCACCGCAATGGCATGCAGATCGGAATAGCCCAAGGAGGCTTCGCTGAGGCATTGCTCGATAAATACATGCAATTGCTCGGCATGGGAGTAAGAATCACTGTGATCTTCGTGCAGGGCAATGGGCTTTCTGTCCTGCACCAGGCATACTGAGCAGGATTTGGTCGTGGTCTCTATGCAAAGCAGCAAGGCCACTTCAGCGTTTCTTCTGCCCGTAAAGTTCCGATCGGGTCGTCACTTTGACCTCCTCTCCCGGAATGAGCTTTTGAGATACGAGGTCGTAGGGTCCTGCGATCACTTCATCATCCACCTCTAAGCCATCGATCACTTCGATATATCGGTCGTCTTGAATGCCGGTGGTGACCACCCTCACCTGGGCCTCTCCTCCTTGCACCACGAAGGCCACAGTAAAGCGCTCATCTCGGTCATCGCCGCTGTCGCCCAATATCTGCTCCACGGTTGAGCGCTTTCGCTGGCTGCTGGTATCCGTGCGGCTGGCTATGCTCTCGATCGGCACACTGAGTACATTTTCCTTCTTTTCTGTCTGTATCTCCACGGTGGCATTCATGCCCGGACGAAAAGGTGCAAGGCCACTGCGCGACTTGGCAATCAAATCACTGTAAGAGGCTTCCAAAATGCGGACTTTCACCTCAAAATTGGTCACTTGATCCGCAGCCACCCCGGCAGATTTGGCAGAATTGGCAATCTCAGTGACGATACCTTCAAACTTGCGGTTCACATAAGCATCCACTTCGATCAAGGCCGTATCGCCAAAGTTCACGCGCACAATATCACTTTCGTTCACATCTACCAGCACCTCCATCACCTCGAGATTGGCCACCCGCATGATTTCGGTACCCGTCATCTGCATGGCTCCCACCACCTGCTCACCCACTTCGGCGCTCAGGCTGGATACTGTGCCGCTCATGGGCGCATAGATCGTGGTGCGGGAGTAAGAGTCGCGCGATTCCTTTACCGTGGCAGCTGCCGACTCCACCGAGTAGGCTGCGGCTTTGAGGGCCTGCTCTGCTGCCAACACTTCACCCTCGGCCGATTCGTAATTGGCAAGGATATTGTCGTATTCGGCGCGGGAGATGGCATCATTCTCGTAGAGCCGTTTATTGCGCTCATAGTTGATCTTGCTGTTGCGAAATTGGGCTTTGGCCTGGATGAGGCGCGCATCCGCGTTGGCCTCATTCGCCTTGGCATTGTTGAGGGTGGCGATGGCCCGATCCAGAGCGGCTTGCGCCAAATCGGGATTGATCTTCACCAGCAAATCGCCTTCTTCCACCTTGTCACCTTCTTTGAAAGGAAGTTCAAGGATTTTACCAGATACTTCCGAGGAAATTACTACCTCTGTTTCGGGCTGTATCTTGCCATTGGCGATCACGGTTTCAACAATGGTGCGCACACTGGCTTTGGCGGTATATACTTCCACGGCCTTGGAAGAACGGTTTTTTACAATGGCAGCAATCACGATGACCACGATCGCGATTACTGCGATCCAAAGGAGGCGTTTTTGAGTAGGTTTCATTGAAATATTGTTGTCGGGTGGCTAGCCTTCTCAGAAGCTGATAGGGTTTCCGAGGTAGAAATCGAGTATTTTGGAACGAAAAACGAAGTCGTATTTGGCATTGACCAAATTGGACTGAGCGTTGGTATATTGGGTTTTGATGTTGTTGTAATCTACCACGTTGATTACACTTTGCTGGTAACGAATCTCCGCATACTTGAAAGATTCGGCAAGGGCTTCTACGGCCTTTTTGGCAGCCATATAGCTATTGAGCGCAGCTCGGGCATCTGCATAAGCCTGCTCTACATTGAAGCGCAACTGGTTGGTAACATCGCTGTAGTTGAGGTCAGCTTCGATTTGATTGATCTTGGCCCTATTCATGTTTGAGCGGGCTCCCAAACCATTGAAGATGGGTATGGAGAGGTTCACAAAAACGTTCTGGTTGAAGTTATCGCTCATTTGATCCTGAAAGGATTTGGTGCGGAAGTCGTCGATGATGGGCTGCGGGATGATGGATTGCACCACCTGACCGGTGCCCACTACGGTACCAATGGGAATAAAATCGAAGGAGGGGTCTCCCGCCGGTTCCTGATTGATACCCGAATATCCGGTTCCTATGGCGCCGCTCAAGGAAATGGTTGGGTAGAGCAGGCCACGGCTGGCATCCAGAGCAAACTCGGCCGCCCTGCGTCGGCTATCGGCGGCTTTCACTTCGGGCATGCTGCTCTTCGCCCGCAGATAAATGTCTTCCGAGGTATTGGCGATCAATTCAATGCCCACATCATCAAATTCTGGCGTAACCACTTCAAAATCTGGAGCCTCATTTTGCGAAAGCTGGAGCAACTGCATCAGGCTGAGCCTCGAGAGAATCACGGCGTTTTCATTGTTCACCAGAGTGAGCTCCTCCTGGGCCTGCTGGCTCAGCAGGTCGTAGTAACTGCCCAGAGGTTCGGCACCCGCATCGACCAATTGCTTCATTCGGTCGGACTGCTTTTTGGTGATATCCACCTGGTTTTGGCTGATCTTTACATTCTCCTTATTGAGCAATACCTGCAGATAGGCCAGCGCTATTTGCATGGAAATGTCATTGAGAATGCGCTCATAATCGTAGCGTGATGCCGCCAACTCTTCCTCGGTCTGCTTCATGGTTTTCATGCGGTTGAAGCCGTTGAAAACGTCCACATTGGTGCCGACGAAAAAGTTGTTACTGCGCACCCGTTCGGAGGCAAACTGGTTGGTAAAGGGGTCGATACGCTGGCCCCAATTGTAACCGTGATTGGCGCCGGCATTGAAGGTGGGCAGGAGTTCGTAGCGGCTTTGATCCCGATTGATTTCAGAGCGATCGATCCCTACACGGGTCTGTTGTACCACAATATTGTTTTGAAAAGCGTAGTCGATGCAACGCTGCAAATCCCAGTAATCCTGGGCATGAACATTACATAGCATCGTCAGAGCGAGCAGAGAGAGGATGGAGCTAAATACTTTCATCATGAGAATACTTTGCAGGGTAAAGATAGATTAAGGACAAAAAGGCAGCGAATCGAAAAGTACAAGCGGTAAGCTGCGAGGTATAGAAGGTTTTATAAGCTCCTGACCTCAGCTTCCACCCGCCGATTGGCCTCGGCCTGCCTATTGTTTACCGGATTGGGAAAGATCATTTTGGAATTGCCATAGCCCTGAAAAGTAAGTCGGGACTTGTCAATACCCCTATCGATTAATTCGCTGTATATCGCCTTGGCCCTGGCTGCAGAGAGCTTTCGGTACTTGCGTTTATTCCGTCTCGACTCTCCATTCACATGGCCCTGTATTTCGATATGTACATTGGGGTTTTCGCGCATGAAGTTGCTCAGCTGCTCCAATGCGGGCTTACTCTTTTCGAGAATATCGGTTTTATCGCTGTCAAACTTGATATTGGTCAAGTTGATGCGATCTCCAAGCGCCATCTTCTTAATCGGAATGACAAGTTCGTAGAGCGAGTCATTCTTCGGGATAAAGGTTTCAAATGCCAGCAAATAGCCTTTACGCACCACATTGATTTGGTAGGTGCGGTAGCTCACCACATCCATCATTACCTCACTTACTGCTGGAAAACTGGACTGCACTGAGTCCGGCAATCCCTCTACCTGAATATTGGCAGCGATGAGGTCTTTGCTCTCCTTGTCTATCACATTCACACGAAGCTTTCGCATGGGCGAATGGTAGGGCTTTTCTGGTTCCTCCACCTCTCGGGGCACCTCCTTTTCACTGGTTCTGCGCCAACGCAGATAGACGCTGTGTCCCTTATTTTCCCGAAAGGGATTGTCGACCAGCAGATAGAGCAAATCACCCTTGCGCACCCGCAGGGCCCGACTGTAAGAGCTCCCCGGCCCCGATGGCACGTACTCCTCGACTGCATCCTCGGCAAGACCGGTGCGCCCATCCACATAGATGTTTTTCCTCGAAATATTGGTGCGCACGGGTATTTTTCGTCCTTCGGCTACATCCTTGCAAAAGTTGGGGCCGTCGTAGAGGAATAGCATGAAGTCAAAATCATCCTCCTTCACCTCGGGTATGAGGTCGAAGGTAAACACGGCATCGTAAGGCGCGCGAAACTTATACCAAACAGTATTGTGCTCGCGCTGAATGAAAAAAGGATCTCCGAGCTCGTAGCCATATATCTCGAGCTTGTTGCCGTAGCCCGGCGGTGAGTACACCGGCCCCACCACAGTGTCGTTGATCATCAGAGCACCTATGCAGTCAGAAGCTGTCTTGCCGAGCTGCACGGGCTTATTCTGTGCGTAGAGCCCATAAGGCAGCACGAGGCAAGCAATCAAGAGCAAACGAAGAAAAATGTGCATAAAACCTCTACCGTATCGCGGCGCTAAAATAGCCAAAGGCTTGCTAAGAGCATCCATCCTCGGGCATTGATTTCAACAACCGTTCCAAAGATGGTCTTCAAGTGCATAAAATCCGGGCAACTCGAAGCATTCCATCTCTATGCTCAATAATTGAGATTGCTAGCCAGCCAGCGCTCCATCTCTTCAAAGGGCATTTGCTTGCGGGCGGCCATGCTTTCCACCTGATCCTTGCCAATGCGACCCACACCGAAGTAGCGGCTATGGGCGGAGGCATAGTAGAGACCACTCACAGAAGCAGCCGGTTGCATGGCATAGGTCTCGGTCAATGAAATTCCAGTCTGCTTTTCGGCCTCGAGCATGCCAAAGAGTCCGGGCTTCTCAGTGTGATCGGGGCAGGCGGGATATCCCGGCGCGGGTCGTATTCCCTTGTACTTCTCGGCAATGAGCTCATCATTGCTCAGATTTTCGCTGGGTGCATATCCCCAAATATCTTTGCGCACCTTCTCGTGCATGAGCTCGGCATAGGCCTCTGCCAGTCGATCGGCGAGGGCTTTGAGCATGATGATGGAATAGTCATCGTGGGCAGCTCTATAGCGCTCCAGATGCTGCTCGATGCCTAGGCCTGCCGTTACAGCAAAGCCGCCGATATAGTCCCTGCGGCCGCTTGCCTTGGGCGCCACAAAATCGGACAGGCAATAATTGGGCTGGCCGGCCGCCTTTTTGCTCTGCTGCCGCATGCATTCAAAGCGGTGGACTACCCGCTCCGGATTCTGTGGATCATAGACCTCAATGCTGTCATGATCTACGGTATTGGCGGGCCAAACACCCACTACAGCCTTGGCCTTGAGCCATTTGTTCGTGATGAGCTCCTTGAGCATCTCTCCGGCCTCTTTGTAGAGTTTCCTGGCTTCTGTGCCCACCACCTCATCATCGAGAATTCGCGGAAAGCGCCCGTGCAGGTCCCAAGTCTGGAAGAAGGGTGTCCAATCGATATAGGCCGCAATCTCGCGGAGGGAATAATCATCAAAAGTGTAGATTCCCAAGTGCTTTGGCTCCATGGCCGGGGGCTCCTTTTCCCATTCAATTTTGTAGCGGTTCTTGCGCGCCTCGTCAAGGCTCAGGTATTGCTTGCGGCCTTCCTTATTGGCGTGGTGAAAGCGTATTTTCTCGTATTCCTTGCGGATTTCGCCGATGTAATCACCGCGATCTTTGCTCAGGAGCCGCTCCACCACGGTCACCGATCGGGAGGCGTCAAGCACGTGTACGGCCTGGCTGCGGCTGTAGTGCTTTTCAATTTTCACGGCTGTGTGCACCCTTGAGGTGGTGGCACCGCCTATGAGCAGAGGAATCTCGAGCCCTACGCGTTCCATCTCACGGGCCACATTCACCATCTCTTCCAGGCTGGGGGTGATAAGGCCGCTCAGGCCGATGATATCCACCTTTTCTTCAAGCGCTCTTTCGATGATTTTTTCGGCGGGCACCATCACACCGAGGTCGATCACTTGGTAATTATTGCAGGCAAGCACCACGCCGACAATGTTTTTGCCAATATCGTGTACATCGCCTTTTACGGTGGCCAGCAGTATCTTACCCGCAGCAGAATGATCCTGATATTTGGCTTTATCGGCCTCTATGTATGGCAGGAGGTAGGCCACAGCCTTTTTCATCACCCGGGCACTTTTCACCACTTGGGGTAGAAACATTTTGCCCGAGCCAAAGAGGTCACCCACCACGTTCATGCCATCCATCAGCGGGCCCTCTATCACTTGCAGGGGCCTATCGTGCTGCAGGCGTGCTTCTTCGGTGTCGCTTTCGATGTAGCGGTCTATGCCCTTCACCAAGGCATGGCTCAACCTTTGACCCACAGGCAGACCTCGCCATTCCTCCTCTTTTTCAGCGGTTTTATTGCTTTGACCTTTAAGCCTTTCGGCAAATTCGAGCAAGCGCTCCGTGCTGTCATCGCGCCGATCGAGCAATACGTCTTCCACCCGCTCCAGGAGTTCGGCTTCTATCTCATCGTATACGCCCAGCATGGTGGGATTGACGATACCCATGTCCATCCCGGCCTTGATGCCGTGGTAGAGAAAGGCGCTGTGCATGGCCTCGCGCACCAACTGATTGCCTCGAAAGGAAAAAGACACATTGCTCACCCCGCCACTTACCTTGGCACCGGGGAGCTGTGATTTGATCCAGCTGGTCGCTTTGAAAAAATCCAAGGCATTGCTGCGGTGCTCTTCCATACCTGTGGCTACAGGAAAGATATTGGGATCGAAGATGATATCCTCCGGCGGGAAGCCCACTTTATTCGTGAGCAAATCATAGGAGCGTTGGCATATCTCGATGCGGCGCTCATAATTGTCGGCCTGCCCCTTCTCATCAAAAGCCATGACCACCACAGCTGCCCCGTAGCGGCGCAGGCGGTCAGCCTGTGCAATAAACTCTTCCTCACCCCCTTTGAGGCTGATGGAATTAACCACGGCCTTGCCTTGCACGCATTTCAGCCCGGCCTCGATGATGCTCCACTTGGAACTGTCTATCATTACGGGCACCCGGGCTATTTCGGGCTCAGCTGCTATCAGATTGAGGAAGCGCACCATGGCCTTTTCGCCATCGAGCATGCCCTCATCCATATTCACATCGAGTATCTGTGCGCCCCCGCGCACCTGTTCGAGGGCTATTTCCACCGCCTCCTCGTAATTGTCTTCTTGTATGAGCCGCAAAAATCGACGGCTACCAGTCACATTGGTGCGTTCACCTACGTTGATAAAATTGCTCTTTGGGCGTATGACAAGGGTTTCAAGCCCGCTTAACTTCAGCATTTTATCAGCTTATTTGAGCATCTTTTGGGTGAGCCTTCCGGCAAAATGTTTTCGAGGCTCATACTTTTGGCAGAGCTCGGCGATGCGCTTTATGTGGGCCGGACTGGTGCCGCAGCAACCCCCTACAATGTTGAGAAAGCCTTCTTTGAGAAAGTCTTCGAGGGCTTCGGCCATCTCTTCGGGGCTCTGATCGTACTCTCCAAATTCATTGGGCAGGCCCGCATTGGGGTGGGCGCTTACGGCAAAAGGAGCTTGCTCGGCCAATACCTTGATATAAGGGCGCAGCTGAGCAGCGCCAAGTGCACAATTGAGACCGATGGATAGCAAGTCCACATGCTCGATGGAGACGAGAAAGGCTTCTGTGGTCTGACCACTCAAGGTGCGCCCACTGGCATCCGTAATGGTGCCCGATACCATGATGGGTATCTCGAGCTCCATCTCATCGAGTACTTCCTGAATGGCAAATAGTGCTGCTTTGGCATTGAGCGTGTCGAATACGGTTTCGACAAGGAGCATGTGCACACCTCCTTCGATCAGTGCGCGGGCCTGCTCGGCATAGGCTTCGCGCAGGGTATCAAAGTCTACAGCCCTGTATCCGGGATCGTTTACATCGGGCGACATGCTGGCTGTGCGGTTGGTAGGGCCAATTGATCCCGCCACAAATCGCGGCTTGTCGGGCTGCCGGGCGGTGAAGGCGTCAGCGGCTTCGCGAGCCAATTTTGCGGAAGCGAGATTCATGTCATACACCGCCGACTCCAGGCCATAGTCTGCCTGGGCTATACTGGTGCTGCTGAAGGTATTTGTCTCGGCAATATCGGCTCCGGCATCGAAATAAGCTTCGTGAATGGAGGAGATGATATCCGGGCGGGTGAGGCTCAAGAGGTCATTATTGCCTTTGAGTGGTAAACTGTGCTGCCGAAATCGCTCCCCGCGAAAATCTGATTCATCCAAGGCATGCTGCTGTATCATGGTTCCCATGGCACCATCGAGCACCAGAATCCTTTCGTTCAAGCAGCGGTAAATCAATTCTGTATCAGGTCTCAATGTTCTCATGGCTGAATCTCTTACACGGTGCTGTCCATTTGCCGCAAGGCTTGGACATCAAGACTAATGGATATTATTGAAAGAGCGGAGAAAGCCCCCAAGCTGTCGCCGAAAAAAGAAGCCTACAAGGCAAAGCAGCAATATGTAAGGAACCGCCATGAGCATGAGGATTCCCGTATTGAGGCCCATGGCATAGCCATAGGATTCGTCATACATATTCTCCTCAGCTACAGCGCGACACATAGCACACTGTGCATTGGCAGGCAGGCTATACACAAGGATGTAAAGCATCGCAATGCTTCCTAATATCCGGCTGATTATGTGCTTAATTCGCATATCCAATTCATTTATCGCAAGCCATCACGAGGCGTAGTATGGCGAAATCATGAGGTAGATGATCACACCACTTACTGCCACGTAGAGCCACAATGGGAGGGTAATTCGGGCCAGCTTCTTGTGCTTGTCAAATTTTCCCGAAAGGGCCCTCACATATGTAAACAACACAAATGGAATAATGATTATGGAGAGGAGGATGTGGCTGATGAGCAAAAAGAAGTAAAAGATTCGTATCCAGCCTTCGCCACCGTATGGGGTACTCTCGCTGGTGCTGTGGTATACCACGTACATGAGGAGAAATAAGGCCGAAAACACTATGGCTGAAGTGGTAAGCCGCTTGTGCCAGTCGATGCGCTTGTTTTTGATCGCAATGAGGGCCGCTACCAGGAGCACAGCGGTTATGGCATTCATGGAGGCATATATGGGCGGGAGAAAGCTGGTATCGTAGCCTTCGATGCTTACGCCAAAAAGCAAAGCAACTGCCAGTGGCACGGCCACGGATACTCCAATGATCCACTTTCTATATCTGCTCTCGATATCGCTTTGAACTTCCATAGCCTTGTACTTATCTCCTCACCATCTCGGTGGGCTTCATGACTTCTTGCTTCTTGAGCATCTTGATATCGGTCACAAGGTCATCCACCTCCTTGGTGCTCGTGCCATCGTAAAATCCGCGGATGTGGCGCTCGCGATCGAGCAGCACAAACATGCTGGAGTGCAGAAAACCTCCAGGTGCCATATCGTCCTCTTGGGTGCTGAGGAGATAGCCGTCAAAGCCAAGGCGATGGATGCTCTCTTGATCGCCGGTAATAAATGTCCATCGGCTGAGGTCGGCGCCTTGCTGCAATGCATAAGTTTTCAGCACCTCCGGGCTATCATGTGTAGGATTGACTGTGTAGGATAGAAAATGCACGTCATCGTATGCAGGATCTTCCAGCATCCACTGCAGCCGTGTCATCTGCTTGGTCATGATGGGGCAAATGGTGGGACAGGTGGTGAAGAAGAAGTCGGCCACGATGATTTTTCCTTCAAAATCGGCAAAGCTCACCTGTTCTCCCTCCTGATTGACAAGCTCGAAATCGGGCACCCTGTGGTACAAGGTATCCACGACACCGCTTTCTTTGTCAAAGACGAGCTCTTTTTCGCCCAGATAGGGCAATATCTCAAAATTGTGTTCAGCTTTGGAGAGCAATATCAAGGCTATTCCGGGTAGCACCAGAAGTGCCAGCAGGAGCAGCAGCTTTCGAAGCTCAGATTTCCGTTTCATACTTATGGCTTAAATCTCAGCCATATGTCGTTCAGGTAGTTGGACTCGGTAATGCCGATGAAAAGCAGATAGGCGATAAAGAGCGCATATGGCAAAATGATAACATAGCGCAGCGATTTTCGTTCATCGCCCAAGTGCATAAATACCGCAACGATATAGAAAGCCTTGATGAGCGTCATCACAATAAATGACCACTTCACTACAGGCCAAAGGGTGGTGCCCTGCTTGATCATGATACCCAAGCCTACCTCGATGGCTGTGATCACCGAGAGCAGCACCGTTACCTTTACGATCTTTTTGCGAATCTCTACTCCCTGTTCTTCGGAGTGGGTATTGTTGAGTGCGTATGAGTCGTTGACAATGAGGTCGTCGCGTTCCATTTGCTCGAGTTTGAAATCAGATTAGGTAGAAGAAGGTGAATACAAATACCCATACGAGGTCTACAAAGTGCCAGTAGAGACCTGTTTTCTCTACCATTTCGTAGTGGCCACGTCTGCGGTACACCCCTTTCAATACCTGCATGAAGATGATGATATTGATTACCACCCCGCTGAACACGTGAAAGCCGTGAAAGCCGGTGATGAAGAAGAAAAAGTTTCCGTACTGAGGCGGGCCATACTCATTGATGGTCATATTGGCCCCTTGCACGTGGATGGTTTTGGTATTGTAAATTTCTACGGCTCTTTGGCCCGTGATTCTGGTCTCGTCCTCGGCTCCTTTGTTGGCGATAAGCCCAAAGTCGGCCACATCAGCGGCCACCATTCCCTGGGGTATCTCTTCGGTGAGGTAATATTTGGCATTATCGGGTGTGAGGATGTATCCTGCAGTACCGTGGATAAAGTGGCTCCACTCCCAGGCTTGCGAGCCGAGAAAGAAAAAACCGCCTACGATGGTCCATCCCAGCCATTTGATCACGCCTCTGTCGTCCTTGCGGTGTCCGGCTTCTACGGCGAGTACCATGGTAACCGAGCTGATGATCAAAATAAAGGTCATCAAAGCCACATAGATTAGTGGATATTTGCCTGAAAGGAAAGGTAAGCTGTAAAATACTTGCTCACCGATGGGCCAATCACCTGTATATGCATGGCGCGCATAGCCATAGGCCACCAACAATCCCGAAAAGGTAAGTGCATCGGAGACGAGGAAGAACCACATCATCATCTTACCATAACTCACGCTGAAGGGGGAGCGACCTCCACCCCATAGGGTTGAACTGTCAACGGCTTGTGTAGCTTCAGATGCCATAAACTGAATTTTTGTGCAAGTTTAGTGAATAAATACCAAAAAGAGCAGGAGGTAAATCCATAGAATATCGACGAAATGCCAATAGGTAGCTCCAAGGCGCAATCGAAGATTGTTGATTTGAGGGCGCTTCAAAACATACACTGCAAATAGCAAAACCAGAAAAAAGAGAATTCCGCCCAAGACGTGCAGCAGGTGCACGAAACTGAGCACGTAGATGTAGCTGCTCGATGCATTATTGAAAATGGCAATTTCGTTGTAGAGCGGCTTTTCCCTCAAGTCGTCACCGGGAAAGTAATAATCACCCTTTTCGTAAATGAGCTCTTGACCTTTGTAGGTGATGGTGTAATCCTCACCGTAAGCTCCGTCCAGGGAGTCAACATGACCTGATAAATGAGCTCCAAGCTGCACCAATTGGGCCCAACCCACATACTGCGACACACCAAAACCAAGGCCCAGAGCTAAGGTGATCCACAGATAGCTCCTTGCCTGTGCCTCATTGTTTTCATTGGAAGCCTTCACAGCAAGATGTATGGTGAGGCTGCTCAAGAGTATCAGTACCGTACTGATGTAAAATGCCTTGGGCACGCTCATGCTTACCCACAGCTCACTGTAAGATGTTACGATATAGGCGCTCGAAAACCCGGCAAAAAGCATGATAATGCTGAATATTCCCAGGTAAAGCACCATCTTCTTGGTGCGCTCGCTATGGGCTCCATCCCATCCCGTATTGCTAATTGCTTCACTACTCATCTTCCAAACGTTTTTTGGGTACTACACTTTGTCCATCAGATAGGCCACGAGGATAAGAGGTAGGTAGAGGAAGGAGGCAAACATGACCTGCCGCGCCGCTACATCCTTCTTTTGCACGAAAAGGCGTACAGCAGGCAAAGCGAACAATAGTCCCAATACAACAGCGATGAGCGCACTCATGTTTGCCGTAAGGCCAAATGCCCATGGTGTGAGCGAAACAGGTATCAAAAAGAGCGTGTAGAGCAAAATGAGGAAGGCAGAATGGCCATCGCGCTCGCCGCGTGAGGGCAAGAGGCGATACCCGGCCTTGCTGTAGTCATCGTGAGCCACCCAGGCAATGGCCCAGAAGTGCGGGAATTGCCACATGAACTGCACGGCGAATAGCAAACCGGCAAAAAGGTCGAAGCTGCCGGTGGCAGCCACATAGCCCAACATGGGGGGAATGGCACCCGGAAATGCTCCTGCAAAAACAGCGAGATTGCTGATGCGCTTCAGGGGAGTGTAAATCACCACATAGCTCACCAAAGCGAGCAAGCCCAGCAAGGCCGCCAGGCTATTGAAGGCGAAATAGAGCGTGAAGAGTCCGAGTACAGCCAGAACCGTCGCCAGGACAAGGCCTTCCAGCACTTCCATCTTACCTGTGGGCAAGGGGCGGCTTGCAGTGCGCTTCATCAAGGCATCGAAGTCCTTTTCTATGATCTGATTAAAACCATTGCTGGCTCCCGTCACCAGCACTCCACTAATGGTCAGCCACAGGGCCTCCATCCACAAAAAGCTGCTCGCCCCGATGGCATAACCAATGAGCGAAGACATCACAACCAAGGAGGTAAGACGCAACTTCATGAAGGCAGCGTACACAGCCAACTTGCTGCGAATGCGCAGGCTCCAATGTACGGAAGTGGTGTCGGCGATCATCCAAATAATTTGGCTGCAAAGATAGGGATATTTCCAGCAATGAAGGCACTGAGAAATGCCAATATAGCTCAAAAATCGCGGTAGCGATGCCGCAGTGAAGTGCTCAGGCTAATGCCCCCAAAATGCTCCCCCTGTGCTTGCCCCTCGATCGACTCCAACCGCATGGTGTAGTGCAGCGCAAGCCTCAGATTGAGCGGAGCGTATACGATGCGTCCCAGCGAGAGTCGTTGGAACCAAAGCTCGTGCAGCTCTCCCTGAGCGATGGTGTTTCCAAAGAGCCTCTCAGGGTTGTTGTAGGAGCGAAAAAGGTTGCCACCGAGGTTGGGCCCACCATCGCGACCGAAACGACTTAGCACGGTGTGGCTGCCGACAAACCATTCTCCAAAAGCGCAATCGAAACGGATGAGAAACTCATGAAAATTGCTGCCCAATGGATGTGCCAAGGGCTGCTTGAAGTGGGTATAACTCTGTATCTCGCTGCCATGGCTGTAGGTAAAGGGCCGCACCACATTGTACTCCATCTGCAAGCGAGAGTCGCGCCAACCGAGGATGTCCCAAGCGGTGAAGCCTGCCTGTATGCCCCACTTGTTGGCCCACCAACCATTGCCATCTCTCAGATTTTGCAATAAAAATTCATCCAAGACTATCTGGGTGTAGAGCTTCAATCCATCCACAAGCAGGTAGGAGATGTCGGCACCAACCAACACGCGATCGGGGGAGCCCATATCAAACTCAACCGGCCGATAGAAGATAACGGGATTGAGGTAATGGGGGTCGAAGCTACGCTGGCTCAAGCTGTCGCGTCCCTGCCACATGATGTTCTCAAATATGGCGATGCTCAGCCTTGGCGTAGCCGCCCAACTGAGGTAATGCGTAGCTGAATATTTGGGCTCCCGGTTCAGCAAGCCGCCATCATCATAATGATTCATGGCAGCGAAGAGATTGGTATAGCGAAATCGCCATACATCAGTGCTAATCTTGAAGTAGGGATAGGCAAAACCCACCTCACTGAGCAGCAGAGAGCGGTATCCGCTGCCCAAGTGTTGATTTCCAAAGCCCAGATCAAACTGAAAATACTTTGAGGGGCGGTAGCTCATTTCAGCCCCCGGCCGAAAATAAGCCATGGCAGCGGCTGCGGATGATGTACCTCGCAAGGGCCCGAGCGATGGCAATACCCCGGTAGAATCAACAAATTGCCGGATGTATCCCGGAGCCTCTTCCAAGCCGCCTTCTGCGCCGATGTAGAAGCTCCATTTGTCCTTGTAGCTTAGGGAGGCATCCAGCCCACCGCCACTGCGGTACAAGGCGCCCACCTCAGAGCTGTATCCGGCATAGATGTCGAGCACAGGGCGCAAGCTATAGCTCCAGTTTTCCTCCTTACCCATCTTTCCGCGTATGCCGCCATATAGTGCAGCAGCTTCCCACTGCCTGAGGGAATCTATTGAAGGCATCTCCCCGAGCCTTCTCTGCAGAAGGCTGCGATGGGCATAAGCCGCCTCTTTCCACTGATGGCGCTCAAGTGCAATCTGACCTTCAGCATTTAGAGGCATAAAGCCGGGCTGGGCTCCAAGAGGCTCTAGAAATAGAAACAGGAAAGTGGTGAATACCGAATAGCGAAAGAAGCTACTCGGCAAGCGGTACCATCTGGGCGGCCTTCTTCTTGCGCTTTCTGAAAAACCAGACAGCGTGGGTAAGACCCACGGCAACGAAGAGCATAAAGAGGAAAGCAACTGTGGCATTCATCTCCTTTGTAAGGACAATGAACAAAGGTATGCAAATACTCACGCCATAAAGCACCAATGCTGTATAGCGATGCGTTTGTCCGGAGTCAATAAGCATGTGGTGCAGGTGATTCCTATCGGCCGAAAAGGGCGAAACACCATTGAAGATTCGGATGGTAAACACCCGCAAGGTATCGACCAAGGGGTAGGCTAGCACAGCCAGGGCAAATACTGCAGGAGACAATTGCTTGAGCATGGCTGGTGTGAGGTTGGCATCTGTTTCGATGCATTTTACCGTAAGGGCAAAGGTGGTCGCCCCGATAAAGAGGGAACCGGAGTCACCCATATAAATCTTGGCAGGCATGAAGTTGAACACCAAAAAGGCAAGTAGCGAACCTGCCAAAACAAAGGCCAACAGGCTGTCGTCATACTGCTTGGTGAAGTAAAACCACAAGCCAAAAAAGAAGGAAGTGATAACCCCTGTACCGGCAGCCAGTCCGTCGCTGCCATCGATGAGGTTGAAAGCATTGACCACCACGATATAGCTGAAGATGGATAAGGCGATGCTCACCATGTAAGGCAGCTCACCAATACCAAAAATGCCCTGCATATCGGTAATGCGGATGTCGGCCATGATGACCAGAATGAAGCCCACGATACCGTGTCCGACCAGTTTTTTCAATGGATCTACACCGATGATATCGTCCTTTACCCCAATAAAAAAGATGAGAATAGCCGCCGCCATGAGCAGCTTGAATTCCTTGACCGCTTCCGCAAAAAGGTAGGGACTGCCGTAGTAGGATAAATCATCCCAGGGAAACCACATGGAGTAGGCAAATATGCTCGCAGCAAAAATGATGATACCGCCAATCGTGGGGATACTATCCTTTTGCTTTTTTCGATCTTCGTTCGGTTCGTCGACCAATTTCTTCAGTTTGGCGACAGTTATGAGCGACGGTGTGGCAAGGAGTACCACAAAGAATGCCGTCACGCATCCAAGTATAATTTCCTTCACTTCAAGGCTTTAGTCTGGTTAAAAATTGCGATACGTACGTTGCAAACGAGATCGCAGGCCAATGTACCAAAAATTGTTCTCAAAGTCCAGTCCGTCGGTGGTATTGTGGAGTCGATTGGTGTAACCCGCATATACCTGTAAGAGGCTTCGCTCATTGAGTATGTATGCTACATTGATATCCTGAAACGATACGCTAGCTTGGCTCGATGGGTTACTTCCCGGGCTGAGAGCTATTTCACGCATGCCTTCGTGCAGGCTTGCTTCCATCCATTGAGCTTGGGCAAAGATACGGCGATGGTAATAAGTAATCGTCAACATAAGTTCATCAAATCCGCTGCCCAATGTGTGGCCGAGCGCTTGGTTGAAGTGGGTATAGCTCTGCAGAGCTATTTCTGATTGGTAGGAGGATACCGGCACTGAATTGTATTCCAGCATCAGGGAGAGGCGCTTCCATATTCCGTAAACTTCTGTTCCGGCCTGAAAAGCCCTGCCTTCGCTCGAAGATCGATCTTGCATGAACTGACCGAAAATGCGGAGGTGCTTTAGAGGCTGCCAGCAAGCGTTGAGGCCCGCCATGGCATTTCTTTCGGAATCATCCAGGCCGAGGGCCAGGCTATTGCTGTAGATCAGCGGGTTCAGCGAAGCAAAATTGAAAGGCACCCTACCCTGCCCTTCCCGGAAATACGGCCACATCACCGACTCGTAAAAACCGATCTCGAGTGATGGCACAGGCTTCACGCTCAAATAGGAATACGACATGTATTTGCGCTTGAAGAGCGATTCGGGAGTCGCGCCCAATGGCAATCGATCCAGGCTCTGCAGCAAGGCTATGCTCTGTCTGTACTTCACCCTTCCACCCCACAGGCTCAACTCGTAAGAGGCGAAAGGGTAGTTGAAGGCATTGTCAGACAGAAGCAGGGAGCGCCTGCCATGCCCCACAAAATGCTTGAAATGTCCGGCTTGCAGGCTCAAAAAGCGGTTGAC
>SLDS01000257.1 GCA_007125175.1 Flavobacteriales bacterium | reverse complement strand
TGAGACCTCCCCTCGCGGCATATTCCCATTCGGCTTCTGTAGGCAGTCGTCCGCCTTTCCAATCACAATAGGCTTTCGCATCGTCGTAGGCAATGTGTACTACGGGATGATCCATTCGGCCTTCGAGACTGCTTCCTTCACCTTCGGGCTGTCGCCAATTTACACCCGCCTTCCAGGACCACCACTGCCTGTGATCGCTCAGTGAGACAATTTCTGAGGGAGGATCGAAAACAAGGCTTCCCGGAAGGAGTAAGGAATCGTGAGGTCTGGGAACGCCGGGTGGGAGCTGCTTGCTGAGCTTAGTCCAGTCAATGCTTCGTTCAGCGATTGTGATATAGCCTGTCTCTTTTGCGAAAGCGGCATACTGTGCATTGCTCACCTCCGTGCTGTCCATGTAGAAGGAGCCCACCTCGACCATGTGGGCCGGGTATTCCCGCGGATACTCACCGTCTTGACTGGCGCCCCTTTGGTACACACCACCCGATATCCATACGGCTCCGTCCGGTACTTGCTCTTCCGAATGAGCACCTTCCGGCCCACCCTCACATGAATAAGCTAGGCAGAAGCAGAGCAGCAAATAAAGACTCAATTTTCTCCTGCAGGGCATGCAGTTCATAGCAGCCTGCTTACAAAACTTTTTGTTCATTTCTTACCCAAAGATAAGAAGGCTAAAGGCATTTCGTATGCCGATATAACACTTGCTTCTTTCAATTTTGCCTTTCTTTGGAGCATGTTTGCAAGGATATTTGAAGCCTGGTGTGTTCGCTGGTTCAAGAGAAATGGCTGGAGCATACAAAACAGTATCCCGGAATCCATCAAGCAGTATGTACTGATCGTCGCTCCGCATACGAGCAATTGGGATTTTCCGGTTGGCGTAGCTGCACGCAAGCTTCTTGGCCTCAATGTTCGCTATGTAGCCAAGAAAGAACTGTTTATATGGCCGCTGCGAAGCACGCTGATACGGTTGGGAGGCTATCCTGTAGACCGCAGCAAGAACAATAGCTTTGTGGATCAGGTGGTGGGACTTTTCAGAAATATCGAAGACTTTGCCATTTGTGTAACACCCGAAGGAACCCGCAGTAAGGTGACGAAGTGGAAGTCGGGCTTTTACCATATGGCTTTGCTGGCGGAGGTGCCCATTATTATGGTGGGATTTGATTATGCTTCCCGCAAGGTTGTCTTGGCCGATCCCTTTTGGCCCACAAGCGACAAGGAAGCC
The DNA here is from genome assembly GCA_007125175.1 of Flavobacteriales bacterium. Taxonomy (GTDB): domain Bacteria; phylum Bacteroidota; class Bacteroidia; order Flavobacteriales_D; family Cryomorphaceae; genus T3Sed10-241. The sequence goes on along the minus strand of SLDS01000257.1, from coordinate 18,287 downwards.
GATTTTGAGATCATGCACCGCTTTTTTGCCGGGATGACTCCCAAAATTCCGGAAAACAGTCAGTATACAGCAGGACATTAAATGTCCCTTGTTGCCTGCCGAAGCGAGGCCAATTCTGGCCTTCCTGTGAATAAAAACCGGTTTTTCACAAAAGTGTCATTTTGACCATTTCATAGCCATGCAGCTTTAATGATTTTCTAACCAAGGCTTAATATTCCCAAAACACCCTACACGGCCCTGCTGAACGCTTCAACTTTTCAACAAGGCTTTCAGGACTGAGTGCAAATGCATAGCTTTAGACATCCCTGAATTTACGATCAGCTTTTGGATTGGCCGGTTCCCGGTGCCATATTTCGGTGCGTGGAGAGGTGTGGAATCCCTTTGAAAAGCTGTGAAAATCAAACATTACCTAAAGAGATGGATACTTACGATAGACTTTTACTGAGAATTATTGCCACGCACAATCAGAGTGACAAAATGAATCGAATCAAATTGCGCCAATTGGAATCAAAGTTTTGGCAGGAAGTAGCCGCGCGTGCTTCCTTGCGCTCCAATGAGGGCAAGCTGGGAGAGCGGGTGGCCCGATTGTACATTCAGGGTTTTATCGAAAACAAGGAGGGTTACAAACTGACCCGTCGCGGTCGTAATGTTTTGGATGAAAAGGTGCTGAGCTAAATCTTTTTTGCGAAAGCAGAAGAATTGAGATCGACAAAGAATCATCACCACCTGTAAAAGCCGGATGGCCGAAGCCGACCGTCTGGTTTCCTACTAAAATAGGTAATTGCGCTGGTTCAAGTACATCCAGGCCATGCGGTTGTATTGTCCTACTGTGAATTTGCAACCGCAACCGCCGTAATAAGCCATGATATTGCTCAGGTAAGGGGTGTAGGGCTGTCCATTGGCATCCGTGGCCATATCTGTGTACTCACACTCGTCCAAATTGAAACTTCCATTGTTATCGGCGGGGGTATCACATACCAGGTCGCCAGTGCTGCTGCAATTGCTGCCATTTGCCAATTCCAAACCATAGCTGGTCTCAAAAGTGTGGTACAAACCAAAAAAGTGACCCATCTCATGAGCGAGAACACCGGAACCGGCGCCTTTGCGAACCACGATGACGTCGGGCCCACCGGGAAAATAGGCATAGCCTGCAATCTCCGGATTGATGATATCCCCCACGTAATACACATTGATGGTCTTGGGAATGTAAAACTGAGAGAGAATGGCATCTTCCGTATTCATTCCCGTCTCCGTATTGGGCTCCCTATCCACTACATTCCAATTGTAATTGGGAACGAAGTGCCAACCGCAGATTTGGAAGCTGAGGCCGATGGGTTCGAACAGTTCGTTGAGATCTTCCCATTCGTCTTCTATTACACCTGTGCCTATATCATAGACATTGAAGGCGGCGGCGAGGATGTACACATTCACCGAAAGGGTCTTGTTCAGGTTGTACTCCGTCACCAGTCGGGCACTCTCGTCCACAAGGAGTGCTTCCTTTGGCGGTAAAGCCCCGCATTGTGCCAGCCCATTTGAGGCAAGCCCAAAAGACATGGCGACTAAAAACCAATGGAATGCTTTCATCGATGCAAAAATAAGGTATATTTGTAAACTTTAACAACGCTATTAGAGACGTGCCGCATTTTTACCGATCAATACGGATCATGATCCTTGCAGTTGCCCTGTGCTCAGCGGCATCCATGCATCTCAAGGCACAGATTCAAGCCAGCCAAACTTCGGGCTGCGCTCCACTGATCGGGGTTCAGTTTACCCACAGCTTTGCAGGGGCTACCGGCGTGAATTGGGACTTTGGCAATGGAGCGAGCTCCACCTCCAACAGTCCCACGCACACATATCAAACTCCGGGAACCTACACGGTGACCTTCACCGCTGCAGGAGGCATTCAGGAGACCATCGAGATCAATGTCCTGGACAGGCCGCAGGCAGGCATTTCGATTTTAAGCGATGCCGGAGGCTGCATTCCCCTTCAGGTGCAATTTGCTGACGATTCACAGCCTGCCGATGGCGCCACCATCGTATCCTGGTCATGGGATTTTGGTGATGGAGGAGTGGCCACCGGTGAGGTGCCCAATCCCACACATACCTATACCCTGATCGGAATCAACGATGTGGTGCTCGTGGTGCAGGACAACAATGGCTGCTCAGGTTCTGTGACTTTGCCGGCAGCTGTGGTTACATCTGTGCCTCCTGAGCTCACACTCAACAGCAATCCGGACAATACCTCGGCCTGTAATCCACCATTTACGGTCGATTTCAGCGCTGCAGCTACTTCTTCTTCCCCTCAGAGCAATGCACTCACATACGAATGGACATTCGCCGATGGGAGCACCTCCGCTCAAGCCAACCCAGCCGCGATCACTTACACTGAAAATGGCGAATACCCCATCTCGGTCACGGTGACAGATGATGTTGGGTGTAGCAGTACGAGCGCGACAGCAGTTTTCGTTGGCAGTCCTCAGGCAGCGCTAGAACTGCTAGACGGACCCAACTTTTGCGACACTGTCTATGTGGTGAACCACAGCGATCCTGCTACCACCATGATCAATTGGGGTACCGGAGGCAATCAGGGCGTTTCCCTCACGGTCGATACCCTCATGAATGTGTATGAACAGTCCGGTGATTATGAAGTCACCATTACCGTTTCATCTCCGGGTTGTGAGAGCTCCGCTACAGTTGAACTCTCTATCGACAATACAGATGTGAGCATAGCTTCATCACCCAATTTCACCTGCCTGCAAGAGCTCACAGTCACCTACGAGGCTTTTTCAGATAATGCTGCTGAGATTTTCTGGACTTTTCTGAATGATACAAATGAATACAGCGGTAGCACCATTGATTACACCCATGTAAGTCCGGCTTCCAATGATCCCTACTTCCAAGGAGGTCCTGACATTTACGGGGCAACCGTCAACATCATCACCGATGGCGGCTGTCTGGGCACTGCTTCAGCCTTCAACGATACCATCTGGGTGCCGCATGCTTCTTTTGGTGTTGACACCACTAAGGGCTGCATGCCTTTGACGGTCATGTTTTCTGATTCCAGCAGCGCGCCATCTCCCATTACCGGCTGGGAGTGGGTATTTGGCGATGGCAATACTGTGTGGCTCGATGATATGGATGAAGCCTATGAGCACACCTATGTAGATCATGGAGACTTTGAGCCCTACCTGGTAATTCATACTGCGGAAGGCTGTACAGATACCTCCTTCACAGTGCTTATCGGCGTCGGTGCGGATGGAGAGCCCGAGCTCGATCTCTCCAGCACCTCGGTGTGCCCGGGCGAAGAGTTTACCATCAACATCAGCATGCCGGGAGGCTATGAACCGGAAATGTGGACAGTTCAGACGGACAACTTACAGTTTTCCACCTGTCCGGATAACCCGGATATCAACGGAAGCATGAGCTCCGAAGCAGGCTGGCATGATATGACCGTATTTGTGGTGTACAATGGTTGTGAAAGCACAGCTACTTTTGAAAATGCCATCGAGGTCAAGGGCCCTGTAGGTCACCTATCTGCGCAAATGAATTGCGATGATCCATACACTGTGCTCTTTAGCGTTGATGCCAGTGGCGCCGATTCCTGGACCATTGACTTTGGTGATGGAAACAGCAGCAGCAATGCCCTGGAGGTGCATCACAGCTTTACAGAATCAGAAGATTATACCGTTGTACTCACTACTTCCGGGTCTACAGGATGCCCGGATTATGTAGATGAAGTAGAGATCTCAACCCGCAATATCGTGGCTGTTCTCGAAGGGGCCGAAGAACCCTTTTGTGAGGGCGAAGAGATTTTGCTCACAGGTCTGGCCTCTGAAGATGTAGAGGAGGACTGTTACGAGGGCTACCTCTGGCTCATCGATCCGGCCATAGGAATTGCGCCTCACAGGAATGAGGTCGGCTTCCTCTCTTTAGGCACACTGCCCGGAGGCCAATACGATATAGCTCTGGTGGTGGAAGACTATAATGGCTGCACGGACACCAGTTTTGTGGAGCTTAATGTGTCCAGTATTGCATCTGCCTTTGATGTGGAGTATGATTCGCCATGCCTGCCGCTTGAGGTAGACCTGATCGATCAATCCACTGCCGATGTGCCCATCACTAGCTGGTCATGGACCTTCTCAGGAGGTGGGAGCTCCACGAATCAAAATACCAGCTATACCTTTCAAGGCTCGGCAACTTCGATATTTACAATGTCACTCACGGTGACTGACTCTCTGGGTTGCACCAATACCTCTTCCCAGAGCATCAGCCCCGACATACCATCTGCACTCTTCGCCTCCAATACCCAGCAGGTCTGCACCGGTGAGTTGGTGAATTTCAATGCTGTGAATTCAAGCTATCCCACCTACAACTGGGATTTGGGTAATGGAGAGCTGGCCGATGGAGCTTCAGCGAGTACCAGTTTTGACCTGCCCGGCACCTACACCATCAGTCTCGAGGTGGAAAATGCTGCGGGCTGCAGCGATAGCTTTACAGCCAATAACTACATCGCTGTGCAAGCAGTGCCCGATGTAGGCTTCAGCACCAGTGCCGATGATTTGCAGTACCTCTGTTATCCCATCTTGATTGAATTCACAGATACCACCAATGCAAACATTTTTGCCTACAGGAATTGGGATCTTGGCACAGGATTTCCCGTGGTAAGTACGCCCACAGTGGGCACCATTTACGAGTCTCCAGGTATTTACACAGTGAGCCTTGAGGTGGGTACCACTTTTGGCTGTGTCAACACTGTGGAGAAAGACTTTGTGATCGAGGGCCCGACAGCCGATTTTGCCATGAGCACAGACGCAGTATGCCTCTACGACTCGGTGCAGCTGGCCATTATCGATAGCTCGGATGTAGCCTATTTCATGTGGGATTTTGGCAATGGTCAGGACTCGGCCATGGTAGACCCTGTCACCTATGTGTATGATGTGATACCCAACAGCGGCTCCACCCACATACAACTCATCCTCTGGTCATCAGACTCTGTGTGCTCAGCCACCACGCAGTATCCATTCACCCTCAACAGAACGATTGCCGACTTCGACCGAAATCTGGAATTAAGCCGCGAAGACAGCATCCACTGCTTTGGTATACAAGACCATTTCACAAATTACAGCACCGATGCCGGAAGCTATCTATGGGATTTTGGCAATGGCGCAAGCTCCGTAGCGGAGAGCCCTTCCTACACCTATCCGCTCGGTGGGGACTGGCTGGTCACACTATACGCCAGCAATCCGCTCACAGGCTGCTCTGATACCCTGAGCAAGCCGATGAAGATTTTTCCGGAAATGGTGACAGGCGCAGAGGATGGCTTGGCTTGCCTGGGCGATACCATCTTTCTGAGCGCTTTTGGCGGAGAGAGCTATGAGTGGACTCCGTCTGCAGTGGTGGCAAATCCCACCTCTCCCGACACCTATGTGTTTGATACACAAAGCCACGAGCTACAGGTGCTCATCACCGATACCAATGACTGTAGCCAGCTGCTGGATGTGAAGGCCGACTATATCTTTGAGCCTCCGCGCCCCACCTGGAGCGATACAACGGTGCTTTACGGAGAGAGCCTGTTCATCAATTACCCGCCCATTCCATACCATCAGTTTACTTGGTATGGCATGAATGGGGGTGCCTGTCCGGGTTGCGGCACTCCCAATTTCACTCCCACCTTCAATATGTCGGTAGGATTGATTGTGACGGATGAGTTGGGATGCTATGAATCTCAATTTGAATTTAATATCACAGTCGATACCGATCTTTTTGTTTATGTGCCCAATGCCTTTTCGCCCAATGGAGATGGCGTCAATGACCTTTTTTATCCGGTAATCACCCAGGCCATCCCCGATGATTATCACTTCTCCATATGGAACCGAATGGGTGAGCTCGTCTGGGAAAGCAGAGACATGAATGAGAAGTGGCGGGGAGAGAGCAGGGGAAGTGAGCATTACTCTGATGTCACCATGTATGTGTACAAGCTCAAAGTGCGGGATTTGAAATCGGTAGCCCATGAGTTCATAGGCAGCTTCATGCTCCTACGCTGATTCTGCAGCCCCGTCGGCATCTGGGCATCGGCATATTTTTGCTTTTACCTCGCTTTCGCAAAAAAGAATTTGCGCAGTATCTGTGCTTCGATTGTCTCATATTACCAGGCGTATACAGGCTTATCAACAAGTGTTCATAACTTTTGTGGACAGCTTGTGGGAAAGCCGAGCCCGAAAAGTTTGGCCGGTGAGGCCCTCTCCAGTACTTTTACACCAGTTGAATGAGAGATAGCTGACGCACCTAAAGAGGTGCAGGGCACTCCAAAACGAATCTGCCAGCCGCCTACGGGCAGCACTGTGCAAACAGGGTAGAGGGATGCGCATCCTTTATGCGAAGAGCGCTTTGCAATAAGTGTTTGAAAGGGTTTAGCCCCGTGCAAAGAGGATTATAGGATCGCCGGTGACGGCCCCTTGAGCATTCGTACTCTTCCTACACTTTGTGTACTTTATCTGCACTTGTGCGATAGAGGCCCATGCGCATCGTGAACTGTATGCGAGAGCGTACTTTGGGAAGTGTAAGAGTTTGGAAGGTCTGAGATCCGCGCCCTTGTGGCTGAGGTGAAGAAAGTGAACGGTAATTCAACTTGTATCAGATGCCACGGCATGTGATGTAAGCGGCGAAGTAAATGACAAAATTTACTTCGCCGCACTGTTTTTATGGCCCTTGCAACTTTCACACCTCTCCCTGTGCAAAAGTGATCGCACAACTCAAGCACCAGCCTGCGATTGCAGCTATCTTAGCCAGCAAGAAAGATTCTATGGCAGAAACAGGCAAGAAAGGCAATCCGCCTTCCAAACTCTTTGTACTCGACACTTCCGTCATCCTATACGATAGCAATGCAATCAAGAATTTCGAAGAGCACGACGTGGCCCTTCCCATTCAGGTGCTCGAGGAGTTGGATAATTTCAAGAAAGGCAATGAAACGGTCAACTTTGAGGCGCGTGAGTTTATCCGATTCATCGATGGCATTTCCAAGGAAAAACTGATCAATGACTGGGTGCCACTCAATGGGCGCACCACCGGCAAGTTCAAGGTCATACTCCATCAGGCTCAAAAAGCAGTTGATTCCGAGCGCGTATTTGGCGAAAGCAAGTACGACAACAAGATACTCAACTGTGCCCTGCAGCTGCAGCATGAAAGGAAAAACAGAAAGGTGATCCTGGTCACCAAAGACATATGTCTTCGTCTGAAGGCCAAAGCCTTGAATATACATGCCGAGGATTACGAAACCGGCAAGGTGAAGGACGTGCGCGTGCTGCATCAGGCCCATAATGTGGTAAGCAAGGCGAGTGAGGAGCTCCTCGAAACGCTCTACGCGAAAGATGTGGCCGATCCGAAGCTGCTCAAAATGAAAGGCCTGATGGCAAATCAGTTTTTCACCCTGAGCCACCGCAAGAAATCAGTACTCGCCACCTATGACAAGGACAACAATCAGCTGCAACGCATCCACGAGCAGGAGGCCTTTGGCATTAAGGCCCTCAATGCTGAGCAAAGCTTTGCCCTGCACGCTTTGCTCGATCCAAAAATCAAGCTGGTAACCATACAAGGTATGGCCGGAACCGGCAAAACCTTGCTAGCCCTCGCCGCAGCCCTTGAGCAAAGGGCTTCATACCGCCAGATATTTGTGTCGCGCCCCGTAGTGCCATTGAGCAACAAGGATTTGGGCTATCTCCCCGGCGATATCAAGAGCAAGCTCGATCCCTACATGCAATCCCTCTGGGACAATTTGAGCTTTATCAAAGGCCAATTCAAGCCCAGCGACAAGAATTACAAGCGCATCGAGACCATGCTGGAGACCGAAAAAATTGCCATCTCACCCTTGGCTTACATTCGGGGGCGAAGCCTGGTCAAAATTTTCTTTATCATCGACGAGGCCCAAAACCTCACCCCGCATGAGGTGAAAACCATCATTTCACGCGCAGGCGATGACACCAAAATTGTGCTTACAGGCGATATCCATCAGATTGACACCCCTTACCTCGATAGCCAGAGCAATGGACTCTCTTATCTCATCGACAGGGTGAAGGATCTGCCGATCGCGGCCCACGTTGCATTGCAAAAAGGGGAGCGATCTGAACTAGCCAATATTGCAAATGAATACCTTTGAACTCGGAAATAAATCACAGCCATGAAAGCAATCTTAAGTAGCCTTGCCATCATCTTTGCCCTTGCCTCATGCGGAGCGGGCCAGAACCAGCAAGTTGCCGAAAACGGCGAAAACACAAACACACAGGAATCACAAACACAAATGGAAGAGAAAGAAGTATTGGTGTATGTAGCACTCAACACCAACAAGGGGAAGATTGTCCTCGAACTGGATTCAAGCCGCGCTCCCCAGACTGTAGCCAACTTTCTGAGCTATGTCGATGAGGGATTTTACGACGGCACCATTTTTCACAGGGTGATCGATGGATTTATGATACAGGGAGGGGGCTTCACTCCCGATGGAGTTCAAAAAACTACAAAGGATCCCATTTTTCTGGAAAGTCAAAACGGCTTGGAAAACACCACCGGTACTGTAGCCATGGCGCGCACCAATGCGCCGCATAGTGCTACAGCTCAGTTTTTCATCAATGTGAAAGACAATGATTTCTTGAACTACAAACCAGGAAATCCTGGCTACGCCGTATTCGGCAAGGTGATGACAGGCATGGATGTGGTCAATGAGATCAAGAAGGTGAAAACCGGTCGACAGCAAGGCATGTCAGATTGGCCAATAGAGCCCGTGATCATCGAGTCGGCCAGCAGAGAGTAAGCACAATACCCATGCGATTCACATCTCGCCCGGTGCGCACGCTTCAGGCCTGTGCTAAAGTTAGGGCTTTCCAAAGTTTTGCCTTTGGACTTTGCTTACTGAGCACGGCTTTTTCACTGTCGGTTCTTGCGCAGACTGGCGATACCTTTCCATCCTTGCTTACTGAGACCCTTTCCGGGAGTGAAATAGAAATTCCACAAAGCCTGCAGGGGCGCTATGCACTTCTGGGTTTCGCTCAAACTAAGGCTGCTGAGGGAGATTTGAGAAGCTGGCAGCTCCCGCTCCACCGCAAGTTTGTCCAGAAGGCGGGATTCATGGATCAAAGCTTCGACCTGCAGCTGTATTTCATTCCGGTCTTCACCGGCCTGCAAAAGGCGAGTAAAACCAAGATCGTGAAGGAACTCAAAAAGAACAATGAGAAAGAAGTGGAGGAGCACTTGCTCATATACAGCGGTGCACGCGGTGACCTTGAGCTACTAAAGATGTCTGATAAAAAGAAACCTTACTTCTACTTACTCGATGCTCAGGGCTTGATCGTATGGAGTGGAGTGGGAGCCTTTCGGCAAAAACATCTGGACGAAATCGAAGCTTTGCTTCTGGAAGATTAAATCTAGAGACCCCAAAAGCATTTGGTCTTTATGGCCCAGGAGTGACTTGCTAAAGAATGCCCATAAAAAAACCAGCTCTCTGGCCGGTATTCTTATTGTGAAATCACCACAGCATTTGGAAACTTTTCTTTCCAAAACTCCAATTTCGCCATATCGCGTATGGTGATGATGGTTTTGCTGTCCAAACGTACTTTTATCTTCGGGTCCAGCTCTTTCACAGCGTCTTTCTTTCTTCTTCGTGACATAATGCTATTCTTTGTAGCAATAAACGAAGAAAAGCCCTAACTGTTGCCTGAAAAAGACGCTGTTAACAAATTTTCTCTTATCACTTGCGCCGCTTGAAAATGTAGGGCCCGGCCTCTGATCCCCATACCTGTTCGCCATCCTCATTGAAGCCTCTATCCCAGGAGCTTATTTCATCCATCAGCACAGTGACTTCCGAGGTGGTATACGAAGCCCCCTCGTGGCTACTTTTGCATGAGCCTTTTCTCGTTTGCCCGCCATACTGAAATCCATCGTAAAAGATCACCACTGTGCAACCGCTTTTATGACTGAGGTCAAACATGGTGAGGTCTCCAAGCTTCGAGGGGTCTGCTGCAGCACCGACGTACTTTTCGGGTTCGGGTAGTTCGTAGATATCGCTGCTGTACTCATCATCCACAATTTCCGAAAGAAAGTAGATGCGCTGTCGGTAGGGCTTATCGGGCGTGTCGGCCATTGCTTGTTCCACATACAGCCAGGCTCCATTGGGTTTGTCGGGCCAGATGCGTGTCATTTGCAGCCTCACATTGTGAAATGCTTGATTTTTTGCTGCTTGTTCAGAAGAGTCGAAATCCCCGGACATCCATTCGACCAGTTGTTCGAGGTTTTCAGGTAGCTCCTGAGCGATGAGTGGCTTCTCGGCAGCTGCGAGAAGCGTGAGAAAAGCGAAGAGTAGGAATGTTCTTTTCATAAGCACAAAGTAAGTCATTTTGCAGAAACGCTCTGTAGGTGCCCACACGATCAATATCCGTGCCTTAATGGTGTTCGGCGCTTGGTATTAGCAGAAAGACAGCTATGTAGGGTCTGCTGAAAAGCGTGTAAAACTTTTATTATTTAGTTATTATAGTCTATATGGGGGTGCAAACTGCACGTGTTTTGAACGGCTCGGTCTCAAACGCGTGCTTTGTACATCTCTATCTTCGCGTAATCAGCTGCGCACCGTCTGCTTCGCCGTCTGCAAATGCAGTATGTCAATACAGCTGCGTTTTGACGGCTCGCAGCTGGCACACATCTGATTTTTTCAGCAGACCCTATGTAAGAGCGACTATTCGAGCTTATTGGTCAGCTACATTGGGATCAGAGGGAGGGTCGAAATTCAGCGATACAGAGTTTACGCAATAGCGCAAGCCGGTCTCGGTGGGCCCATCGTCAAAGATGTGACCGAGATGGCCTCCACATCTCCCGCAGCATATTTCGGTGCGGATCATGCCAAGGCTGGTATCGCGGTGCATGGTGATGGCATCGGGATGTATTTGCTGGTCGAAGCTGGGCCATCCGCAACCCGCATCAAATTTGCTATCCGATTTGAAAAGAGGATTGCCACAGGCACGGCATGAATACACCCCCTGCTCGAAGTGCATATTGTACTCTCCTGTATAGGGGCGCTCAGTGCCTTTTTGACGGAGTACGCGGTATTCCTCGGCTGAAAGCTCCCGCATCCACTCGTCTTCTGATTTCTTTATCATGCGCGATCTGTGTGACAATGAAACACGTCCTGAGTGCTTTATGTTTTGGAACGAGACATTCTGAATACCGCTTTTGTTCCGAATTGCGGCGCAGGTTTACCAAGCATGGCTTTTCATTCAATGTCGAAATAGCATAAAGTCTAAGCGAATTCTGCGGGTCGGGCAGAATTAATTCCTGCGCGGCTTAGCTCCGCCGCCCTTGCGTTTCCCGCCGTGCCCGCCGCTTCGTCCGCCTTGACGGCCTCCGCCGCCACTGCTTCCGCCACGACCTTTCCCGTATCCGCCCCTGCCACGGCCTTTGGCGTTTGGGTTGTACTCAAAGCTCTCACCCACATCAGCGGGTACAGGCTGCTTTTGCACATTGGTTTCGATCAGGCGCTCGATATTGGCAAATTTTCTTTGATCGTCGGGCGAAATGAAGGTAATCGCGATGCCGCTCTTATCCGCACGTGCCGTCCGCCCCACGCGGTGCACGTAATCCTCAGCCTCATCGGGCACATCGAAGTTTACCACCAACTGCAATTCTTTGATATCGATACCTCGAGAGAGTATGTCCGTGGCTACCAATACCTGGACATTCCTGTTCTTGAATCGGCGCATTACTTCCTCCCGCTCGTCCTGGCTCAGATCTGAATGCATTTCCTCCACATCGAGGGTGGTCTTCTGCAGTATTTTGGCGATCTCTTTCACATTGCGCTTGGTGCGCGAAAAGATGATCACCCCATTGAGCTCCTTTTTGTCGAGCAGCTTTTTGATCAAGGCGGGCTTGTCTTTGTCGTGAACGAGATAGGCCACTTGCATCACTCCTGCAGCCGGCTTGCTGATCGCGAGGCTTACTTCTTCGGGTTCAACGAGTAATTTTGAGGCCAGCTGGCGAATTTTAGGTGGCATCGTGGCCGAAAACATCAGCGTTTGCCTTTTTTCCGGAAGGAAGGATACTATGCGCATGATGTCTTCAAAAAAGCCCATATCCAGCATGCGATCGGCTTCATCGAGGATGAGATGGGTGAGGCCTTTGGTGTTCACGTAGCCCATGTTGAGGTGGGATATGAGCTTGCCCGGCGTGGCGATAATCACATCGGCGCCCATGGTGAGGGCCTTCTTTTGCTGATCGAAGTTGGATCCATCGCCACCGCCATAAAGAGCGTATGAGCTAATATCGGTAAAGTAGGAGAGGCCCTCGAGCGCTTGATCGATTTGCAAGGCCAGCTCCCTGGTGGGCACGACTACGAGGGCCCGAATGCTCTCGCCACCAGCTTCCTGCATGAGTGCGTGCAGGGTGGGCAGCAAGAAAGCCGCAGTCTTGCCAGTGCCCGTTTGTGCACAGGCAATGAGGTCTTTGCCCTTGAGGATGATGGGCATGGATTGCTGCTGTACAGGTGTGGCTTCTATAAATCCCATGGACTCCAGCCCCTCAAGAAGGCGCTCATCCAGCCCCATTTCAACAAACTTCACTATATCAGATAGGTTTTTTTAACGCGCCCCGAAGGTAGAATAATTTTGCCTTAAGCCGACATAAGGATTTGACTTCTTACCTTTGCGGCTTTGCAAGCCAAAAAACATTCGCAAAGCGTATTATGATCATCTTATTAAGTCCCGCCAAAACCCTCGACTTCCAAAGTGAGCCTCCCAGCAAGTCGAGCACGGAGCTTCTCTTTCCCGAGCAGGCTGAGGTACTGGCCAAGAAGATGTCGAAATACTCTGTAGCTTCCTTGCGAAAGTTGATGGATATAAGCGAAGCATTGGCGCAAGAAAATGTGGAGCGCTTCCAGAATTGGGCCTTACCTGTAGACAAGGATCGGGCCCGGCAGGCCGTTTTTGCTTTCCAGGGAGATGTCTATCAAGGGCTGCAAGCAGATACCTTTACGGAAAATGATTTGGAAAGGGCACAAGAGCGTCTGCGCATACTCTCCGGATTGTATGGAGTGCTTCGCCCGCTTGATTTGATGCTGCCTTACAGATTGGAAATGGGCACATCTCTGAAAGTGAGCGCTAAAAAGCCCAATTTGTATGCCTACTGGAAGGAGCAGGTCACAGCACATATCGCCGGGAGCCTGGAGCAGTCGGGAACGGATGTGGTGCTGAATCTGGCCTCTCAGGAATACGCAAAGGTGGTCGATTTTAAAAAGCTGGGCTGCCGCGTGATCGCCCCTCAATTCAAGGAAGAGCGACAGGGACGTTTTCAGATGATCAGCTTTTTTGCCAAAAAGGCAAGGGGACTCATGGCAGCCTTCGTATTGCGCAATGATTTGCGAGAAGCAGAACAATTAAAAGAATTTGACAGCGAGGGCTACGGCTTCAATGAGGCCCTTTCTGACATGGATGATAACAAATGGGTTTTTACCCGCAAAACCAAGTAAACCAATGATTAACATAATGAAGAAGATCAGCTTTTTCGCCGCTATTCTGCTTATGATAGGCTCAGCGGCCTGCGCCCAAAAATCGGATAAGCGCGGCAACTCGAAAGCCGAAATGGCCAATGAAATCGATTCCGTGTCATACGTATTTGGCGCAAGCCTGGGACAAAACATCCGTCAGGCCAACATCGATGATGTGAACCAGGACATGGTGATGCAAGGATTCCTCGACGCCATGGAAGGAGATGAGAGCATGAAAATCGATATGGAGAAGGGCAATCAAATCGTGCGCTCCTTTATGATGCGTGAGCAGGAGAAGCAAGCTGCTGCATCTCTCGAAAAGGCCGATAGCTACATGGAAGAGCAAAGCAAAAACAGCGATTACAGCCAAACAGGAAGTGGATTGCTCTACAAGTTTATCGAAAAAGGCAGTGGAGATATGCCTACAGCCAGCGATAAGGTCAAGGTACACTACGAAGGCAAGACTACTGAGGGAACAGTTTTTGACAGCAGCTACGAAAGGGGCAATCCGGCTGAGTTTCCGCTCAATCGTGTGATTCCCGGATGGACGGAAGTGCTCCAGCTCATGCCAGTGGGAAGTACTCTGGAAGCTGTCATTCCTCCCGGATTGGCATACGGTGAGCGCGGCTCGCCTCCCAATATTGGGCCCAATGAAGTGTTGATCTTCAAAATTGAGTTGATCGACATCCTCGAGGAATGAGTCTTCTCTTCGAGAATATCAATTTCTTGCTTCGGCAGAAAGGAGCGTCGCCCCTTTCTGCCGAAGCTTTTTTTAAGCTGGATCCAGAGGTCTTTTGGGACTTGCTATCGCAGCTTGACGCCCCCTATGAACTGATCGCAAAAACGGATTTGCAGCAGCGAGATGAAGCCATTCGCGCCAAGCGTATCGAGCTGCTCGTGCTGGATGTGGATGGTGTGCTCACCGATGGCGGACTTTATTACTCCTCAGAAGGAGAGGAGATCAAAAAATTCAATGTGAAAGATGGTATGGCCATCACAGAGGCATTGCGATTGGGCTTGAAGGTGGGCATCATCAGCGCGGCTTCGCGCTCGGAGGTGGTGGAGCACAGGGCCCGCTTGCTGGGTATCGAGCACTGCTATGTGGGTAAGCGACCCAAAGAAGAGGTGCTTGAGGAGTGGCTTTATACTTTTGGATTGTCTTTTGACCAGGTGGCCTATATCGGTGACGATATAAATGATTGCGGTATACTGGCCAAATGTGGTCTTGGAGCAGCTCCGGCCGATGCTGTACAGCAGGCCCGTGAGGCTGCAGCACTGCGCTTGCGAGCAAAGGGGGGAGAAGGTTGTGTGAGAGAGCTTTGGGATGTATACTTGCGACGTCACTATCAAGCTGAGCACTGAGCGGCAAGCCCTGTCTTATCGCTTGCAGGAATTCTATCAGATTTGTACATTTGCAATGGCAAGCATCATCTGCGAAGTCAATGCCTCTCTCTGACGCGATGATGGTGTTTTGCTTCTTTTGCATTTAATCTCTCAACATACACAGCCCGGAAGGGCTTTTTTTTGTGTTGTATCCTTGCCATGGCCATTTTTCGACTCGAATCCGATGTCTCTCGCTTTCCTCATCCTTCTTATGCTGAGAGTGATGGCTTGCTTGCTGTAGGTGGCAATCTCGCCCCCGATACCCTGCTGCAGGCATATAAGTGTGGCATATTTCCTTGGTATAGCAATGATTCACCCATCCTGTGGTGGAGCCCAGATCCCCGTCTGGTGCTCGATAGCCGGGAGGTGAATATCGGTCGCAGCATGCGGCCCATTTTGCGCAGATCAAATTGGCAATTTCGCATGGATACGGCTTTCGCAGAGGTGATAGGGTCTTGTGCTGAGGTGGAGCGCAAAGGGCAAGATGGTACCTGGATTCACTCAGAGGTGGTGGAGGCATACAGCAGGCTTCATCAGCTTGGCTACGCCCACAGTGCCGAGACTTGGATAGAGGGGGAGCTGCGCGGTGGCCTTTATGGCTTGTGCATCGGTCGGGCCTTTTTTGGCGAAAGCATGTTTGCACTCACATCTAATGCCTCCAAATACGCCCTCATCAAGCTATGTGAATATCTCAAAGGCAAGTCGGTATTCCTGATCGATTGCCAAACGCCTACGAGCCACCTTGAAAGCATGGGAGCGAAATTGTGGTCGCGCAGCCGCTTTCTGACTGTGTTGAGCGAGGCAGTACGGGTACAGGGGCCTTTTGGCAAATGGACCTGAATTGATGCAAGTTTGCTTCCTGGTCTAGGCAGATTTGATTAAAATCAGTGAATTTGCAGCATCTGCCGCATCTCCTCAAGATGGGTGCTATTGATGGGCTTGGTGTAGAAGCCCTTCACGCAGAGATAGGTCTCCGCTCGCTTGTGGTCTTCGCTGTTGATGCTGGAAGTAAGAACAAAAATCGGTGGCACATCTTGTCGATTGACAATGACCTTGCTTATCTCGGTAAGAAACTCCCAGCCGTTCATCACCGGCATATTGATGTCGAGAAATACCACATCGGGAAGATCTTCTCCCGATTGAAATTTTTGCGTGAGTATGTCTAGAGCTTCCTGCCCATTGCAGGCCTCTCTAACGACGCGTGCGAAGTCGGTGGTATTGGCAATCGTTCTTAGAATAAAGCGAAAAGTGAGGTCGTCGTCGACCAGAAAAATGTTCATGTTGCTTAGGGGAGTGATTAGGGAAAAATTCGGCTCCGAATGAAGTGCAAAGGTCTTAAAAAGAACTCACAAGATGTATTTTCAGAACCCCTTTTAGACCAAGCTGCCCATGCCTTCGAGGAAGGCACATTACAACAAAACGAATGCGATCAAATGACTCCATAACAATCTCTGATTTACTGATTTTTGAGCATTAATTCGAATGTGCTGCCTTTGCCGACAGTACTTTTTACCTCCACCCTGCCTTCCAAGCTGCTCAGTTGTGATTTTACCAGATACAGGCCCACGCCTCGGCTATTGGGGTGGTGGTGAAAACTCTTGTACATACCGAAGAGATCTTTGCCGTAGCGTTCGAGGTCAATACCCAGCCCATTGTCTTCAAAGACAAGGTGCACGTAGCTTTCGCTTTTCCTGCTTTTTATTAGCAATTTGGCTGGTCGATCCGGTGAACGGTATTTTATGGCATTACTGATCATGTTGAGAAAGAAGTTTTCCAAGTGGGGTTTTGCATAACGCAGTCGCTTTACAGCAAAATCAATCTGAATGTCGATGCCAGACTTGTCAATTTCGTCCTTCAGCATTGCAAGTATCTTGCGGTACACCGATCTCAAATCCACCATGCCCAGCTTGTGCTCGATGTTCCGGCTTTTCAGCACGTCGTGCATTTCCGTAAGGGTGGTATTGAGGTCGTCGACGGCTTTTTTCAAAGCTAAAATGACTCGGGCATTTTGCGGATTACTATCCTCACTAGCCTGGTAGATATCGAGTAGCCCGATCATATTGCTCACAGGCGCCCGCAAGTTGTGAGAAGCGAGGTGAGCAAATTGCTTCAGGTCGTCATTTTTTTCACTGAGTTGCTCGTTTAGAGCCTGCAAGCTTCTTTCGGCTTGAAGGACGTCGCTTATATCCAGTGCAATTCCAAGTGTGTATGGTCCCTTGTGGTCTTCGAGTATAACGGTATTTACCGTAAGCCGACGAATGCTGCCATCCCTGCTCTTGATATCCAATTGATAGGATTTTCGGCTGCGATCGCCTTGCTTTCGTGCAGCCAAAGCTTCCTTTCCTTCTTCTTCCAGATGATGGATGAGATTTTTAATATTGAACCTCGGAGAGGTCATCTCTTTCTCGCTGTAGCCGGTGAGCTCACAGAATACCCGATTCACCATTTCAAATTTGCCTGCTCTGCGGATGTAGATGGCGCCAAAGGCATTGTCTACAATGCTTTTAATCTGAGTACGCTTGATCATCACATTTTCCATGCTGCGTATGCGCTGTATCTTCACTGCGGCCATAGAAGCGATAGCCCGCAGAAGGCTGAGATCCTCATGACTGTAAAATCCGATATGGCTGCTCTCTGAATCGATAACACCGATGGTGCCGCTCTCGTCGCAGATGGGCACTGCGATTTCCGAATTCCGCTTTTGATCATCCACGATGTAGCGCTCGTCTATGTTCACATTGTCAACGATCTCGCCACGGCGTTTTTGCGCCACACTCCCCACAATGCCTTCGCCCACACGGATATTTATAGGACGTGCAATTTCTGTCTCCTTAGGGTTTTTGGGGCCATGGGCTGCTACTTGCCTCAAGTGAACGCCATCCTCCTCAAGTAAGTACACCACACAATCTTCGTAATCCAGCTCTGCTATAGCTTGTTTTACAATGCTCCAGCATACATCTTCTACTGTAATTGCCTTAAGCAGTGCATGAGCAAATCCAGCCTGCACATCGAAATAATGCTTGGTCTTGTTCCACTGACTGATGTTCCTGAAATAGATGTCAACCTGAGCGGTTTCTACTATGGGTGACAATGTAATCAAGAAGTCTCCTTGTTTGGTATGGATTTCTATTTGCTCGCAGACCTTTTTCTGCACTGTTTTTCGGGCTATAGATATAATTTTTAGACGATTAAGGTATTCGTCTTTCATGTTCATCGCCGCAAATAAGGCTGAGGCTGCAGCATTGGCATACAGCATACCATCTTTGAGATCGATCCGAATGATGGGATCCGGATGGTGATTCAGAATTTGAAGTGGCTCATCTAATGCCGACATGGGCAATGCCATGAGTCCGGCTGCTTCCAAAGAATCAAATGAGCTGTTTTTTTTCTC
>SLDS01000019.1 GCA_007125175.1 Flavobacteriales bacterium | reverse complement strand
CACTGCGTGGATGGCGTGCATGGCGCTTAGTTCAATTTTTCAGGCAGGCAGCCTTTTGGTTGCATTAGCATGCCTGTACAAGCCTGAAAAATCACTCGACGTGACGATTTATTTACTTGATAAATAAACGATTAAACCAGAAAGATTATATTCCTTCGAAATTTTTCGATGTAAATATTCCCCAATCAACGGGCCATCAGGAACGTGAAAGAACCCAAAACCCATACTCCCGTCCATACACAAAAGCTTCCGAAAGCATTAATGCAAAAGGCCGCCACAAGTGACGGCCTTTTGATGGCAATGTAGCCAATCGGCTGCAAAGCCAAAGCTTTCAATTGAAACCCGAAGGCATCAGGAATCCGACTCGTTCAAGCGCTCCTTGATGGCATCATAGCGCTTTTTGGCTTCATCTTCCATCTTGTCGTAATTCTTCTCCATCCAGTCCATGCTCTCCCTGAAGCTCTCCTCTGCTTTGTCACCGGCATCTTTGGCCTTGCCGCTCAGCAGCTCCCGCTTGTTCTTGAACCATGACTCAGCATTGTTCATGTGCTTGTCCATATTGGCGCTAAACTGATCAGCGCGCTTCTTGGCATCAGCCTGAATGCCCTCATAGCGGCTGCGCAATTTGTCGAGATTGGATCGCTCTTCACCACTGGCTTCTGCAAGCGCTTTATCAGCATCTTGCTCGAGGCGCTTGTACTCGCGCTCTATTTCAGCCCAGTTGTATTTTGCATCGCTGGATACTTCAGTTTCTACACTGTCCACAAATGCGCTCAGCCTATCCATGCTCTTCTTGCCATCCTCTTTTGCGGATGAATCACCTTCTCCACATGAGATCAAGGCGAAGACCATGGCGGCCATAATGAAAGATGAGGTTTTCATAATGTTTGGTTTTAAGTTTAGGGTTCGTAAAATTAAATCGTTTCAAAGAAGGTACCAAAGCCTTCCTTTCTATTTCTTTCCTTTCGGAAAATTTCGAAGTCGCTCTGCGTGCGAGGCTTCAGGCCTCAGATATACCGGAGCGCCAATCGCAGCATCTGCCAATGCGGCAGAAATTCCATTTCGATACGCCCTGATGCGTGGAGTCTGTTCCACAGTGCCACGGACAAATTCCACATTGAAAGAGCAATACGCTGGCTCCGGCACACACCTTGAGGAGCGCGCTTGCACTGTGCAAGCAGCCTCATTGGGCATCCATGCCTTGCCTCGGGGCCCTTCCGGAAGACTTCCAAGACTGCGGAGCATGTGAGGCTTTCGCCAAAGGCATCAAATCGCGCATGGCCGCCGAGGCCTCCTTCATCTTGCACACTTGCTTGGCCAGCAAAGGGATAAGATCATCGGAGCCGAGCTGATCGCAGCATTGCTGTATGTGTTCACGGGCTTTGGAATCGCAGTCCAGACAAAAGCGCAGCAATCTTCGGTCATCGCAGGCCTGCTCTCGCTCCTTGTCGAGGCATGGCAGGATGCAGGCATCCCACTGTTCTGCACCATTCATTACCGAAGCGTTTGGAGCAGCCATAGACTGCAGCTCAGCTGCAAACTGCATGCGCTGCCGGGCACAAGCCCGCATGAATGACTCCATATTGCGGTTCTTGCAAAGGCCGGACACCCTGCTGTACAGACGTGCACATTGCAGGTGCATCTCGCGGATATCAGCGGCGATGCGGTTCATGCTGCTTTGCTTTTGTTCATTCCTTTTCTCCGAGCTTTTGGAATTGGTATGGGACATCTCTTCCTCAAACGCCGCCATGCATCAGGCGCTCTTCCCTCTGGTAGAGAGAGTGGCGCTTCTTCCATTTTGCGGAAGCGTGAAGTACAAATACATGACCAGAAAAAGCAATAAACTGACTCATAGACCAATGGAATTCAAAACGAAAGCCAAGCATCCTGTGGGTGTGGAATCCTTTCCACGGCCATCGTCTCAGACCCAAAGACTGCTCAAATCGGCGGCTACTGGGCCGGGAGGGTGATGGTGAAGGTCGATCCAAAGCCTTCGGCGCTCTCCACCTCGATCTCGCCTCCATGCTCGGATACAATGGTTTGGGTGGCTGTGAGGCCCAGTCCCAGGCCATCTGCCTTGGCGGTAAAAAAGGGGTCGAAGAGGCTCTGCTTCACCTCCTCGCTCATGCCATTGCCATTGTCTTCCACATAGAGGCAGGCATAGCCCTCGTCAAGATAGGTACCCACGGTCACCCTTCCCGACTTGTGCTCAATGCTTTCGATGGCATTTCCCACAAGGTTGGAGAGGGCGAGCTTGATCTTGTCAGCATCGCAGCTGTAGGGAAACTCCTCAGCCTCAAAGTCAGTGAGCAGGCGCACTCCGGTGAGGGTGGCCCGGTCGCGTGATTCCTCGATCACCTCCCTCACTATGGCATTGAGCTCGCAAGATCGGGCGCAAATGGCCCCTCTCTCCGAGGCCGTGAGTAGGCGATCGATGAGGGTATTGATCCGGGTGGAAGAGCGCTCAATCACATCGAGGGTAGAGCTCCCCTTGGTGCCTAGCTCTCCTACATCGCGTATATGCTCGAGGGCCAGACGTATGTTGGTCAGTGGATTGCGAATCTCATGGGCCAGCGTACGCGCGAGTCGGTAGGTCATATCGACTCTATCAGCACGCTGCCGGATATTGCGCATGCGCTCCCGATAGGCGATATTGCTCAGGGCTCCCTGATAGCCTTTCACCACTTTGCGGTCTGGCCTTTCGGCAAAATCGAATTCGCGCAGTACCCCGATTTTTAGCAAACCCAGAAAGTGTCCCTTGCCCTTAGGGGGTATGAATTTGCATTCGATTTCCATTTGGGCTTTGGCTCCGCTGCTCAGACTTTCTCTGAGCCGCTCAAAATCGCGGCGGTCGTGAAAGAGGGCAGCGAATTCCATTCCGGCGAGGTCGAGGGCATCCCCACCAAAGATGCGTCCAAAGGCATCGTTCACATGCACCAGATTCCAGTAGGGATCGAGGAAGAACATGCCGTCCACGGCATTGTGAAAGAGGGATTGGTAGCGCTGGTTTTGCTGTTCGAGATCGAGCTTGAGGCGGGTATTGTCGAGGGTCCAGCGTATGCAGTTGTGCAATACGCTTGCCGTGATATTGGGCTTGAGCAGATAGTCGGCAGCCAGGCTCTTCACGGCCCTGAGCTCGTCCACATCGTCCAGATGATCGCAGAGGTATACGAAGGGCACCTCGCCCAGCCGCAATTTCACCTCGCCCAGCCGCGATGCTGCCTCAGTGGCGATAGCTGCCTCATCGAGCAGTACGATTTGGGTGCCTTCGCCCAGCTCATCGGCATCGCCGATATGCCTGCAGCGGTAGCTTATCCCGACTTTTTCGGCATATCCATCCATTTGCAGCAGCTTGTCAAGCTTCGCCAGCAGCCCGGCATCGGGGCTCCACAGGTCTATGCTGACCTCTTCGGATATTTGGCCGATTTCGCGCATCTGTTTTTCTTCAGAGGTCGTAAGCCTTCAACTTGTTGTACAAAGTCTTTCGGTCGATATTGAGCAGGCGGGCTGCTTTGGATTTGTTGTTGCCCGTTTCCTTGAGCACCCTTGCTATCTTGTTGCGCTCGGCCACCTCGGCCGTCTCCTTAAGGCTCATTCCCCCTTCTCCGGCGGCGGCCTGGTAGGCAGCCCTCCCCTGCTCGCGGGTCAGTTCTTCGGGCAGGCTGTAGGCTTCCATTCGCTTGCCCCGGCTCAATAGCACTCCGCGCTTGATCACATTGCGCATTTCGCGCAAATTGCCCGGCCATGCGTAGGCCCGAAAGTGCTGCATCACCTCTTCGCTCACTTCCTCCACCGAGCGATCGAGGAGGGCATTGGCCTCTTTGAGAAAGTGGCTTACGAAGAGCCCCATCTCCTCACGGCGCTCGCGCAGTGGCCGCAAGTCAATGGCAAATTCATTGAGGCGGTAGTAGAGATCTTCGCGAAAGCGGCCTTCGGCAACAGCCTGTTTCAGGTTTTCGTTGGTGGCAGCGAGTACGCGTACATCCACCGCAATATCCTTCACGCCGCCTACGCGGGTGTACTTGCGCTCCTGCAGCACCCTGAGTAGCTTGAGCTGCACCTCATAGCTCAGGTTGCCAATCTCATCCAAAAAGAGGGTGCCACCATCGGCCTGCTTGAAGCGGCCATCCTTGGCAGCCACTGCACCGGTGAAGGCGCCCTTCTCATGCCCGAAGAATTCGCTTCCGGCTATGTCTTTCGGCAGGGCTCCGCAATCTATGGCGACAAATGGATTTCTTGCGCGTGTGCTCAGCTCGTGGATGCGCTGCGCGACAAATTCCTTGCCCGTACCCGTTTCGCCGGTGATGATGACCGACATTGGTGTGGGGGCCACGAGGGCAATGTCTTCATTGATGCGCTGGGATGCGGCACTGCTTCCCTCGATATAGGCCGGTGATGCACTCTTTATTTTGCCCGCAGGGGAGCCGGGCGTCGGGGCTTTGGCTCGCTTGCTGCTGCTCTGCTTCTTATCGGCATCACCGGGATGGGCTTCTTTGCCATTTTTCAGGGTGGAGTTGACGAGGCTGAGCAGCTCTTCCGGGTAGAGGGGCTTGGTGATGTAATCGGCGGCTCCGTACTTGATCACCTCCACCGCCATGCGAATGTCAGAGTATCCGGTGATGATCACCACCTCGGTATCGCGGTAGCTGCGCTTGCTGTGCTTGAGCAGCTCGAGGCCTTGCATATCGGGCAGGCGAAAGTCGGAGATGAGCAGGTCATAGCTCTTCTTGGCCTGCAGCTCTTGGGCCTTAAGGCCGGTGCCGGCCGTATCGACTTCATAGCCATGCTTGCTCAGGAATCGCTGGAGCAAGGAGCAGGTGTCCAGGTCATCGTCTACTACGAGGATACGTTTCATGGCAGGGAGCGCTTTTTTGAATGCGGGCCCTAAATTAGGAATTATTCCACGAGCGGAATGCGATCGGCGGGTATGAAGTCCCAGCGCTCAGAGCATTTGCCGACCACAACGGGATAGCCCCACCACAGGCCTGCAGGAGGCTATCGGCACAGAGCTCTTGCGACACAATACTGATCAAGAAGGCTTTTGACTGGATTGCACCTTCAATTGCTCCTGCAGCTGCACCCCTCCCTTGATACCGAAATCGAGTGTTCGAATTGGGAATGGAATGGTGATACCCTGCTCATCATAAGCCCTTTTGAGCCGCTTGATGCAGTCATTGCGCAATTGCACATAGGCGCCGTGGTCGCGGCCGTAATGCATCCACACTGTAGCGATAAAGTTGATGGAGCTGTCGCCAAATCCCTGCCAATGAATGCCCACGGGCTCATCCTCGAGGCGCCCCTCGCATTGCTCCAATGCTTTGATGCTGACCTCTTCCACCCGCTGCAGGTCTTCGCCATAGCTCACCCCACACTCCAGGCGCAGCCTTCGCCTTCCATACTCGCTGTAATTGATAAAATTTTCCTGAAAGAGGTAGCGGTTGGGTACATACACCACATGCCCATCGAAGCTGCGCACCTTGGTAACCCGCAAGTTGATATCCTGCACATAGCCCCGCACACCATCATTGGACTCGATGATGTCGCCGATGGCAAAGGGCTGCACGAAAGTGATGTAAATACCGGATATGAAATTGGCGGCGGTATTCTGAAAGGCAAAACCAAGGGCCAGACCCACAATACCGAGACCGGCGAGGATACTCGAAACGGTCTTTGTGAGGTCGAGGATGGACAGGGCCAGGGTGAGTCCACCCAGCAATACCGTCACATGGATGAGGCGGCTGGCAAAGGCCGATACGGTGATATTGATTCTCCACTGCTGCATGTACTTGTGCGAAGCCTTTCGTGAGAACTTGGCCACAAAAACGGCGGCAACAAAGACGAGAATGGCCAGTAGCAGATTGGGCAATTGTGAGCCCAGTGAGTACATCCAGGATTCGAGCCGGTCCAGGGCTGCTTTGCTTATTTCATTGATGGTTTCCATGTGTTTTCTTCTTTTGGCGTGATCATCTTTTTATTGATGGCTTGCAAGCAAATTGCTGCTGCCCAGTGTATCCATTGCTTGTAATACGAGGCATTTCTTCTTTTTTGGCGAAAGCCT
>SLDS01000070.1 GCA_007125175.1 Flavobacteriales bacterium | reverse complement strand
GCTCCATTGGAGGGCTGGTCATACTACCGCTTGAAACAAACCGACTTTGACGGCAGTTTCACCTACTCTGAACCAGTGGCAGTATGGATAGAGCCCGAAGATGGCCAAGGAGATATATTCGTATATCCAAATCCAAGTAGCACAGGCTCCTTCTTTCTGCGCCTGCCCGCTTTCCTTCAGGAAACCCAAGTCAATGCCACCCTATACGACATGCAAGGCCGCGCCATCAAGGAGTTTCTGATTCCCGCCCATACCGACATCCACGAATTGCATTACGGCAAGGAGCCCGGAGGGATGTATTTCATCAGCGTATACAGCAAAAATTACAGGGAGACCCAAAAGGTCATCATTCAGCATTGACCCCGGTGCACTTGGCTTGATAGGCATTGGTCCCTTGCTTTACAACTAATTGGCTTTTTAGCTTTCGCAAAATCTATTTGCGGAAGCCCTGGGCAGCATGGACTGCCTTCCGGATTCAGCAAATGGACAAATAGCCATTTTGCTAAATACCTGCCAGCGCCTGCATCATCAGAAGAAATCGCAAATGCACTGTATGCGGCTAATTACCTACTAAACACCCAATTCTATGACCTCCACCCGGTAGATCACCGGCGTGAAAGGGGCCACACGACCATCCACACTGCCGCGCTTGCCATAGGCATGCCATGATGGTATGAGCAATTCGGCCACATCACCCAGATGCATGTGCGAGAGGGCCATTTCCACCCCTTTGATCACCTGATCCTCTGTGCCGTATACAAAGCGGAGGGGCCCAAAGCCCTTTCGGGAATCATCGAAAACGCGATCGTCAAAGAAGCGGCCTTGGTAGTGAATCAGCACCTCCCTACCCTTTCGCACCTTGGCTGTATCGCCGCGCTCCAGCCACCGTATCCAAAGGCCATCGCGCTCCTCGAAAGCCGATTGAAAGTCGGGAGCATTGATGATCCTCTCCAATTGCTCAAATTCACGGCTCCGTGCATCATTGAGTTCTTCACTGCTGCGACGAGCCAATATCTTGATCTTTGCCAGAAGGGTGTCCCCATCCGATAGTCGGGGTGCAAGCATATTCGCATTGAAAAAAATAACGTGCAAGCTGTCGCCAACCGGTCTGTCTTTCAGCAAATCCCACAATACATCTTCCGTTTCCAGAAATGGGCTATAGGCATAGTACCGCAGGGTGTCATTGGTTCTATGGTGCAGCACAGAAGCCTGAAGCCTGAGCCAGGCAGCTTCATTATCAGGCAGCTCATCCTTGTCGAAGGCCATCAGCGCCCACTGCGTACCATCCTCCAGTTCACTATACTGCGGTGATTGCTCGCAGGCAATACACAAAGTGATCGTGCAAAGGGCAATCAAGTTCCTACTCCACTTCCACGAGACACAAGTCATAAAGCAGGGGTGCATTAGAGGGAATCAAAGGTGCCTTGCCTGTAAGGCCATAAGCCATATAAGATGGTATAATGATTCGGGCAGAATCTCCTCGTGCCAGCAAGCCCACAGCCTCGTGCAGACCGCTGGTTACATCGTCATAACCCACCCTGAAGCGTTCGGTTTTTGCATAGCGATCTTCTACCAAGGTAGAATCCAAGAGATAAATGCGGTAGCTGATACCCACCATAGCCCCATGACGTGCGCTATCGCTGCCACCACCGTGGTAGATGGCATAGCGTATACCGGTTTCCGTTTTGAACATTTCCAAATCGCGTTCCTCAAGGTAACGGTCTATCATCTTTGACTCGAAGGCCATACGTCGCTTGTTGCCATCCATAAGGGCATCCTTATCGTAGCCGCTGTTGAATGACTTCGAGTTTCGATCGCATCCTATGCCGGCAAAGAGAAGGAGCAGAAGTGCTATAGAAGAAATGGCGCTCCTATGACTTTTCATAACGCTCGTTCATGAGTGATTCAAATTTCCGGCAGGTCTGCTCAAGGCTTAGCTCGCTTCTGCCACCGGCAGCGTGGATGTGCCCACCACCCTTGAAGTGTTCTCTCGCCAGATTATTGACATCCAAGATCCCCTTACTCCTGAGTGAAATTTTCACGATTTTGTCCTTTTCGGCAAAGAAGGCAGCCACGTGCACTCCCTTTATGCTGAGCGCATAATTCACCAGACCCTCCGTATCGCCGGGGCGAAAATCGAAGCGTGCAAGGTCAGATGCGCTGAGGTAAATGTAGGCAGCCTGATCGCCGCCGGTAAGTTTCAATCGTTCAGAGAGGGCAAATCCCTTAAGTCTCAATTGCTCAATGCGGTTGCTATTGTATACCTGCTCGTAGATTTCTACATGATCCATACCAGTGGCCAGCAGAGCCGCCGCAATCCTCAGCACATCGGCCCTCACCGATGGATAGCGAAATGATCCCGTATCCGTAACCAAGCCTGTGTACAAGCAAGTAGCGACTTCAGAATCAATGGATCCATCGAGATTGAGCTCAACGCTGAGGCGATATATCAATTCAGCGGTGGAGGATGCTTCATCATCCACATAGTAAGCTTCCGCAAAATCACTTGGGAAACGGTGATGATCGATGATGGCAAAGGGTTTACCTGCCTTTACCACATCTGCTTCGGCGGGTCCCATCCTATCGCTGGCATTGAAGTCGAGGCAGAATACCATATCGCAAAGCTTGAGCGCCTCCTTGACACGTGTAGCATCATTGGCATGGACAAGAATATCCTTCGCGCCGGGCAACCATCGCAAAAATGCAGGATAATCATCCGGGGCGATTACAATGCATTCCTTCCCCATTGCATTGATGATCTTCTGCCAGGCCAAAGCCGATCCGATGGCATCTCCATCGGGACCGCGGTGCACTACAATGGCAAAGACATTGTACTTCTGCAACATGCGGTAAATATCCATTGCGCTGCTCTTCATAGCCCGCAAAGGTAATGGATTCGAAGGGTATGGCAGCATTTGAAATATTGAGCATGGATGGAGAATGTATGAAGCCTGCTGTATTACTCAGGACTTGCTTGTCTCTGGCTCAGAAGGTGCCAAGGCCATCCCGATATAGGTTATCATCCCATTAAGGATCAATACTTCATAACCCACCTGATAGCCATCCAGAATGCGAGGAGCTAGCCACACCAGCAGGTAGGCCAGGAGCGGCGATAGCAAGGCTACAAGCGGAATATAGCGGTCGCGAACCTTCTTTTTGGCGCTAAGCCCAAAAGCAAATAAACCGAGCAAGGGCCCATAGGTATAGCCGGCAGCAGTGAAGAGGCCATCAATCACCGCAGAATTGTTAATAGCTCTGAAAATGAGAATCACTGCCACCAGAGTGAGCGACATGCCCACGTGCACTTGCATACGCTTCCTTTTTGCAATAGCTGAAGGCAACCGATCGATGCGCAGAATATCGATGGAAAATGAGGTGGTAAGCGAAGTAAGTGCCGAATCGGCACTGGAATAGGCAGCCGCTATGAGGCCGAGGATGAATAGCACGCCCACAGCACTTCCGAGAGCCCCGCTGGTGGCCAGGGCAGGATAGAGCTCGTCACTGGCCCCGGGGATATCCATACCCGACTGAGCTGCAAAAATATAGAGCAAAACCCCGAGGGAGAGAAAAATCAGGTTGACCAATACCAAAACAGCCGAAAAACTTAGCATATTCTTTTGGGCATCTCTCAGATTGCGACAGCTCAAATTCTTCTGCATCATATCCTGATCCAGCCCGGTCATGGCTATGGTGATAAACATGCCCGCTATGAACTGCTTGAAAAAGAAGCGGGAATCTCGGGGATCATCGAAGAAAAAGGTGCGGCTCAGTGGGCTCTCCCTTACAGCGCTTGTAAGCTCCTCAAAATTGAAATCCAGAATATTGGCAATGGCGTATACGCTGACGAGCACTGCAGCCAGCATAAAGGCGGTCTGTAAGGTATCTGTCCAAATGATGGTGCGTATGCCACCACGAAAGGTGTACAGCCATATGAGGGCGATGGTGATAAGCACCGTGAGGGCAAAAGGCATGTGAAATGACAGCTTTTCAAAAACAGCCATTTGGAGTACAATCGCCACAAGAAAAAGTCGAAATGAGGCTCCGATAATGCGCGAGAAAAGAAAAAACCAAGCGCCCGTGAGGTAGGCCCTTCGGCCAAAACGGGATTCGAGGTAAGTGTAGATGGAGGTAAGCCGCATGCGGTAGTACAAGGGCAGCAAAACGAAGGCTACAATCAGGTATCCGGGCACATAGCCCAATACCATTTGCAAGTATGCAAACTGCGTGGTGCCGACCCAGCCAGGCACCGATATGAAGGTCACGCCACTCAGAGAAGCTCCGAGCATGCCAAATGCCACCACATACCAGGGTGATTTGCGGCTTCCGAGGAAGAAATCGGCATTATCACCCTTGCGGGAAGTGAGCCTGGCAATGAAAATCAGGGCCAGGAAATAGCCGAGGATGAGCAGAATAATTACCGTGGGACTCACAAGCCAAAGTAGAGAAAAATGCAGCAGCTATCTTGCAAGAACCAGAAGAAAGAATGAGCGGCTGCTTGTTGATAGCAGTTTAAAAGCCAAGAGAGACCTGATTTACTCCACGCCGTAATCCACGATCTCCCAGGTAAACTCTACCCCCGAACGGATATTCGCCGCACTGGGATTGTCCATATAATCCAATCGGGTCACCAGCTCCCGGTAAAAACGGTAAACCAGACCTATATCAGGGGCATACACCTCGTAAGCCAATTCGTCTTCCACGAAGTTTTTGTTCTCGCGTTGGCGTACAGTTACGGTACGTGGATAGCTCTCTCCACCATAGACCTTTTCCACATAGAGGCTGTCATAGCTATAAGTCCAACGATCGCGATCGTTAAGCGCATTGCCATCCCAAGTGCTGTTCTGCGCTATGGGAAAACCCATTTTGATGTATCGGATGTTCTCTTCCACCTTTTGGGCATTTCGGCTACCACGCTTTATGAACCATACATCCACCAGGTGCCAATCCTGATCGGCTTCATCGCGCTTGTATCGCTCCAACCTTTGGTTGATCTCTCCGGCACCATCCTCAAATTCAGACTCGATGTACTCTTTGATGTAGTAGGAACTTGTGTCGTGCACACCGGGACTTCCCGCCGTTGGGTTGTCATGCCATATGGAGTCGGCTTTGTAAACGACATAATGCCCCAGGTCGATGGGAAAGTACTCATAACCCAAATTCGCTTCACCCATTGTGCCACCATCATCATCGCTGCAGGAAGCAAGAATTGCAATCAACAATACCATTGCTGAGAGAGTCGAAAGCAGACTGCGATGTGGGGTGGGCTTCATTGAGCTAATTTACTTTTTTTCCGTGTTCGTATATGGCCTTCTCTACGATCTTTCCCTCGGGGCTGTAACGGGTCAGCTCTCCATGGAGTTCGTCATTTTTGTATTTGCCTTTGCGCAATAGCTGTGTGCCATAAAGCCTTTGCACCGGCCTTGTATTGCCAAAATCATCGCTTACCTCTTCCGTGCGCCACTCGCCTTTCTGGTAGTACTCTTCAAAGGGGCCGTGTTTTTCCCCATTCTTGTAGGTGTATCGGCTCCTTAGGATGTCGTCTTCGTAGTACTTTTCGAAGGTTCCGTTTTGCGGATGCTCACTCTCCACCTTTCCCCAGCGGTACACCACGATCACCTCGATCGATCCATCCTCATGATGCTGGTACCAGCTGCCGTGGCGCTTTCCATCGGCATATTTTCCTTTGAGTTCGATCCTCCCGTTGGGATAATACTGCTCGAAATTGCCCTCGTAGCGTATCCCTTCCTCCACGTATGCCTTGAGCTTGAGTTGGCCATCGGGATGATACTGTTCCCATGCTCCGTGCTTCACTCCATCCTGATATACTGCCTTTTCAGAAATGCTACCATCTGAAAAATAAGTACGGCTATGCCCATGCTTCTCCCCTTTTTTGTACTCCTCTTCCAGACGCAGGATTCCGTTCTCATCGTAGAAGAGCCAAATGCTATCCTTCTTCTCATCCCTGTATATTCCTCGGGCCATCAGGCTTTCATTGGGGTGATAAATGAGGGCATCATCCACGCCTCCACCCCGATGGGTGAGCTCTGCTTTCAAGGAACCATCCTCATAGTAGC
>SLDS01000111.1 GCA_007125175.1 Flavobacteriales bacterium | reverse complement strand
TGACAAAAGTTGCAATTAACGGTTTCGGACGAATTGGAAGGCTCACCTTCAGGGAGTTGTTGAAAGACTCTTCTGTTGAGGTGGTAGCCATCAATGACCTTACCGATGCCAAAACCCTGGCGCACTTGTTCAAGTACGATTCCAGTCAGGGCCGGTTTGATGGCGAAGTTTCCCATAAGGGCGATAGTGAGCTCATTGTAAACGGAAAATCCTACAAACTTTTTGCCGAGAAGGATCCTGCAAAGCTCCCGTGGAAAACACTCAATGTGGACGGCGTGGCCGAGTGCACAGGTATCTTTACCAATGCTGAGGGTGCCGGAAAGCACCTCACTGCCGGTGCACGTAAGGTGGTAATCAGTGCTCCTGCCAAAGGAGATGGAGTGAAGACCGTCGTGATTGGTGTGAACGATCAGAGCATCACCGATGCAGATACCATCATTTCCAATGCCAGTTGTACCACCAATTGTTTGGCTCCTGTGGCCATGGTTCTCGACGAGGCCTTTGGTATAGAGCGTGGATACATCAATACCATCCATGCCTACACCGCCGATCAGCGCCTGCAAGATGCTCCTCATAGAGATTTGCGCAGGGCACGTGCTGCGGCCGTCTCAATCATTCCTACCAGTACCGGTGCCGCCAAGGCAGTTGGTCTCGTGCTTCCCCACCTCAAGGGCAAGCTTGATGGAGTGGCTACCCGCGTACCCACCATCACAGGTTCTATGACCGATCTTGTCGCAGTCTTGAGCAAGGAGGTGAGTGTAGAGGAGGTGAACAATGCTGTCCGCAACGCTGCCGAGGGCAAGCTGAAAGGTGTGCTGCAATACATGGAAGACCCCATTGTGTCTGCCGATGTGATAGGGAGCAAGTACAGCAGCATTTTTGATGCGGCCATTACCTCGTGCAATGGAAACCTCGTGAAAGTGGTATCCTGGTACGACAACGAATACGGATATGCAGCTCGCACCGCCGAGCTGATCACAAAGATTTTTTAGTGGGGACGGATAGTGTGGTTAATTTTCAGTAGGTGGTAAAGGGGCTGTCGGAGTGGGCAGCC
Organism: Flavobacteriales bacterium; assembly: GCA_007125175.1. GTDB lineage: Bacteria > Bacteroidota > Bacteroidia > Flavobacteriales_D > Cryomorphaceae > T3Sed10-241. The sequence goes on along the minus strand of SLDS01000111.1, from coordinate 5,039 downwards.
CCTTTTTTTGCTCCCATTCATCGATTCTCACTCTTCGCCCCGGGCTGGTGTTTGTCATGCAAGCCGGATAATGCATCAGAAAATCTAACACGTCCAAGAACTGCTTCAAAATAAGGCGTTTCACTCCTTTTCACTCCTTCACCATAGCGATGCTTTGCCTCAGTCGTTAAAACGGTTTGTTTTATCCCAATTTAGCCCTCACTACGAAGTTCTAATGCATTATACGGGTTCAATTTCAGTGCCTGTAGCAGATATTAGGGCGCCAGTCGAAATCCTGTACCTTCTTACCATTTCACTCTTTTCCGGTCTGAAAACCGGTCTTTTTTTCTTCGCTATGTGGATAATAAAGTTGATAACTATTCCCGTATCCTACTTTTCCTTCGAAAAGCCGAAACTACTATTCTTTATCTTCGTTTAATCCTTAAATATGCTTAAGCGTCTCTAGCGATGAAACACCTTTCCCCCTTATTTTTTGTTTGCATGCTCCTCGTCCTTCCCTTTTCGGGAAATGCCAATGACTGCAACTCGGCTACCAACCTGACTTCGGTTGTTCTGACCAGTCAGGGAGAAGTCAGCGATAGCTTTTCAGGATCCACTTGGTCAGGTGCTGCCCAATGTGCAGGTCCAGGAGAGCAGAGTGACCGCTGGTTCAGCTTTACTGCGCAAGCCAGCCGAAGCTTCATCCGCGTAACACCTACAGGCAACATCGATGCTGCCATCGAGGTATACGATGCCTGCGGCGGTGCATTGATCGCCTGCGTGAACAATGCCGGTGCCGGAGCCATCGAGATAGCCACGCTCACCGGGCTGCAATCCGGGGAGCAGTATTTCTTCTCCGTCTATCATGCCTCAGGCGATGTATTGAGTTCAGAGGAATTCGATGTCGTTGTTGCTCACATACCCCAAATTGAGTTGAGGAGCCAAGACTGCGATCAGTTCAATTACAATACCAATCAAATCATCCGTGCTACACAGCCCGGCTTGACCTCATTTACCGTTACCGGCTATCAGTGGCGATTCGAAGAGTTGGAGGCGCCATTCAATGTTTACGAAGTAATTTCTCCCAATGGTACCAATCCCAACTACCGATTGCTGTGGTTGTCCGGTATCCAATACGGACGCACTTACAATGTGAGTGTTCGCCTCCTGGTGAGCGAGGCCAGTTCAGTTGGTGACTACGGCAATGTATGCAGCATTGGGCTGCAGCCAAATGTATTGAGCACGCAGCTACAGTCGCAGTTTGCGAATCAGTTTTTCAACTTCTGCGATGTGGTAGGTGCTGATGCCGTGGGTGGAGCTTCCCACTATCGATGGGAATTCAACGATTTGAATACCGTATCCGAAGTTTTTGGAGATGGGAATAGTCGCCTGCTCCGATTGCAAAAGGTGCCGGGCCTCCGTCTTGGGCAAACCTATATCGTATCGGCTTTTGCCACCGTGAATGGCGATGAAAGTCCTGCGGGAACCTTCCGTTTTCTCAATATGAACAATTTTGTTCCCAACACCGGTCTGAGACAGGATGTATATCCTTGCGGTCAGTCATACCCTTTCAATAGCTTTGTCCAGGCCGTTGAGGTGTGCAGCGCCGAGTCATACACATGGCGCTTTACCAATACTTCACAATCTCAGCCCGCCATACTCTACACCCGTTCGGATGGGAGCCGCTTCATTCGGCTCGACTGGCTGAGCGACCTCATCATTGGCGACAGCTACAATGTGGAAGTGAGGGCCGCACAGGGAACACTTTTGGGAGACTATTCCACCATCTGCAATATCACCATCGGCCCCATTATCTCCGGGGTACAGGTGGATCCATCAGGTGATGAATTGACCGTGGTAGACGCAAGTGAGGCGTTTTTTCAGCCAGAGTCTGGCGATCCCTTCGCCGTAGAGATTGCCGGCAATGATGGCAGTGCAAATGATCTTCTGCTCTCCATTAGCAATCCTCTCGGTGGTCAGGTTCAAATGGAGCTTTTTGACCTGAGCGGCAAGTTGGTTGCCAAAAAGATGGACCGCATCGAAGGTCAGCAGACCGTGCAGTGGAACCTGCCTGCCCTGAACAGAGGCATCTACCTCCTGCGCAGCAGCAATGGTCAGGATGTAGTTTCGCACAAGGTATTGCGCTGATTTAGCATTTTTTCTTTACATTCAAAGCGCTTAAGCACCGCGCTTTGAATGCCCCATTTGTACACAGTGCCCCCGTACTGCGCATTGCGCTGCCTTTTGCGCTTGGGGCGGGGGTGGCCCTGTATTTTGAAAGTGGAAAGGCGGAGGCTTTGGCGGCGTTTGCCCTGGCCATGCTGGCTTTTGTGGGGCTTGTGCTGGGGCGAAAGTCATGGGCTCAGATGGAGAGCAACCATTACTTCGGAGTCCTCGCTTCCATCGCATTCTTTGCTCTGGCCTTTTCCTACGCTTCTTATCGCCTTGATGCCGTCAAGGATCGCGGCAAATTCTCCGGACTCGAATCGGCCTTTGAGGCTGTGCTTTTGCGCAGTCCCCAAGAGAAGGCCAATTCTACTTCTCTGCTTATCAGACTACATGCCCTCAAGACCGGGGATGAGAAACCCTGGATTAGAAGCAATGCCCGGCTTATGGCCTATGCGCACCCCTCCCTGCGTGCCGACACCTTGCAAGCCGGAGATGTACTGCGTTTTGCTTCGCTGCCCCGAGCCCCTGAACGAAGCCGCAATCCAGCGCAATTCGACTATGGCAAGTACCTCTTGTTGCAGGGTATTTCGGCCACGGTGTACATTCCTGATGATCTTTCGGTGCATCGCCCCACGGGGGGATTTTCAGATCTTGTGGTCTACCTGGAGCGGTGGCGGGAGCGGGCCATAGGCCTTTTCAGGCAATATGGGTGGAGCGGTACGGAATTGGAATTGGTATCGGCCTTAGTCCTGGGGCAGCGAGATGCAGTGAGTCCTGAGCTTCGCGAGGCATATACCACAGCGGGTACGGTTCACATTTTAGCCGTGAGCGGACTTCACGTGGGTATTATCTATCTGATGATCTCCTATTTGCTCCGATTCGTCTTGCCCGGCGATAGGCTTCGATTCTACAAATTGCTCCTTTCCTTGATTGGCCTCTGGCTCTACGCCGGTATATCGGGTTTTTCACCATCTGTGTTGAGGGCGGCCACCATGTTTTCCTTTATTGCTCTGGGCAAGCACTATGGCCGCATGGGGAATGTATTCAATATGTTGGGCGCCAGCGCGCTGATCTTGTTGCTCGTGAATCCTTTCCTCATTGCTTCGGCGGGTTTCCAACTGTCTTACCTGGCGGTAAGCGGCATCGTGATTATCTATCCCTTGCTCTATCCGAAATGGGTTCCAAGCAATGTTTTGCTCGATAAGATTTGGGCTTTGACAGCGGTATCCATTGCCGCTCAGGTGGCCACCCTGCCGCTATCTCTGTACTACTTCCATCAGTTTCCCAACTATTTTTTGCTTTCCAACCTGGCCATCATTCCTTTGGCCACAGCCTTGCTGCACGCGGGCATTGCATGCTTACTGTTGTACTGGATCCCCTATGTGGGCGACTTGATTATGCTGGCAAGTCAGTATCTGGCCCGCTTCCTCAACGAGGTAGTCATGCTTTTTTCGAAGCTTCCGGCGCCGGTATCAGATGGTTTTTATCTGAGCACCGGCGAAATGGCTGTGGCCTATGCGGGTTTTTTTGCCTTCGGTGTCATTATCATCCGTCCCTCGCCAAGGCATTTTCGCGGCTTTTGGCTCTGCCTGCTGCTCTGGGTGGCCCTTTTTGCCGCAAGGCAGGCCATGGCTGTGGCCTCACAGGAGTCATATATACTGCACAGCCGCAATTCCACCGCGATCATCGCAAGCAGGGGCAGTAAGGCTGCTATCTTTTCTTTTTCCGGAAGGGCTTCTCAATCCGAAGACCTCAACTATGTGCTTGAGCCTTACCTACTGAGTCGCGGCATCAGAGACACTGTGCATTTTCGGCAGCACGCTTATATGCGGGTGGGGCAGCACAGCATCTCCATCGTCAGGACCAAGGAGGAGTTTATCCGGAGCATGGCCCTGCAGCCGGACTTTATCATTTGCCACGGGGGCTGGTCTGTATATTCTGACACGCTGCCGCAGCTTGCTCCGGGCACTCAGGTGGTGATCGATGCCTCGGTACCACCCTACCGAATGGAACGCATGGAGTCATGGCTGCGCTCGGCTGGACTTGAGGTGCACAATACGAGCCGCCGGGGGGCTATTCGTTTTTGAGGCTGCGGGCCTCATCGGCGCTGATGAGCTGGCCTTTGAACAAGCCCTGAACGGCTGCCTTGTCAAAACCGCCGTGAATCAGCTTCCTTTGGGCTACTTCTGCTTCCGCAAAACTGTCGTATTGACCGTATATGTAGCGCGTGATGCCTTCTTCGCTGCGCAGGGGCTTCACATTGCCAAGGGCCATATACTCCGAGAGGGTCTCGGCAGGTATGCGACCTGTGAATTCACCCAATTGCAGGGTATACTTCACGAGCTCAGGATTGATCACCGAAGCGCTTTCCTTTTCCCTGGCGGGCTTCTCCACGGTCTCTGTCATCGTAGCCCCAGCCTCTTGCAGGGTGATGCGCTTACCTTGGCGATAGGCCGTAACGAATGCTCCCTCGTAGCCTTTCAGCAGAAGTTCTACACGGTTTTTAGCAGCCGAAGGAAGGTCTTCGAAGCTTCCCGATACGAATCGGGTGAGGCCATCGCTACCCGGAATCACAAGGAGGTCGGGTATGTCTTTGAAGAGATCTTTAGATACTTTTTTGCTGAAGGCGCCCACCTGCACGCGGAAGGTTACCTTATCGCTGCCAAAGAATTGGGCATAGGTGCTGTAGTCTTCTTCATCGAAGAGCAATGATTCATCAATGGATGAGAAATTGCCGAAGTCATTGTACACCAAGTCGTATTCAAATCCGGCGCTTTTGAGCTTCACCGATGATTCCATTACATCTTCCGTTTTGCTGTAATCGCCCAGGAAGTAGCTTGTTTCCCCATCCTTTTCCTCGGTTCTCAAGCCGGCAATGGAGAGCAGCTGGG
>SLDS01000143.1 GCA_007125175.1 Flavobacteriales bacterium | reverse complement strand
ATCCGCGCAGCGCTCCGAGCGATACCGATTGCAAGCCATCGGAGAGCTGAAAGACCACGGCTATGAGCAGCATGCTCACGGCGAGCTGTATCACCTCTGGATCGTCGCTGTAGAAGCCGGCCAGCTGCATGCGAAACAGGAAGATGATCAGTCCTGAAAAGGACATCCACATCAGCGACATGCCGAAAATGCTCCTGGCAGCTTTGCGCAAATTGACCGAGTCACGGCTTCCCACCTGGTTGCCCACACGCACCGCTGCGGCCGCTCCGATGCCGGTTACTGCCATATAGCTCACGCTGGCAATATTGATAGCGATCTGATGCGAGGCCAAGGCTTGTGCCCCGATCATTCCCGCAAAGATGGCAGCCAGTGAGAATGCACTTACTTCAAAGATAAACTGCAACCCTGTGGGCAGGCTCACTTGCAGGATGCGGCGCAGCACTTTTTTGCGGAAAGCAAGACCCGAAAAACGTAAACCGTAGACGGCAAAGCGGCGGTGATAAAGCACATAGATGCCCATGCTCAGCGCCATAGCGATACGCGCTATGAGGGTGGCGTATCCCGCACCAATGATGCCCAATTCAGGGAAACCCATCTTCCCAAAAATGAGCAGGTAATTGAGCCCCACATTGAGCAGATTGCAAGCGATGCTCACCTGCATGGCCACGCGGGTATAGGAGAGCCCTTCGGCAAATTGCTTGAAGCTGAGAAAGACCATGAGCGGTACGATACTCAAGGCGATCAGGAACATGTAGGGGCGAGTGATATCAACCACTGTGGTATCCTGCCCCATGAAGGGCAGCAAGGCGATGCTCGCTGCGGAGAGCAGAAAAAGGCAGATGCCAATGCATAGATAGGTGATGTGTCCATGAAAATGGAGGCTGGCCTGTAGCCGCTTTTGCTGTCTGCCCTCAGCATTGGATACCAGAGGGGTGATGCCCATAGCTGCGCCGATACCAAAGAGCATGAAGATGGAAACAATGCTGCCGGCAAGTGCCACGGCTGCAAGCGGGTGGGTGCCCAATTGGCCTACCATAATGCTGTCGGCCACCGAGGCCATGATATGTCCCAATTGCCCGAGCATTACAGGTGCTGCTAGCGCCAGGTTGCGCCGGTAATGCTCATTCATTGTCATGGGCGCAAAGGTAAGCCGATGCACCGGTATTGCGTCAGGAAAAAGAGCTCAACAGAACACATGATTTCCGGCTTTGGCTCAGTGCCGGTTCCATCTTGAGCCTTCTCTTCGGGGCTTTTGGGGATGCTTGAGCGAGCCACTGGTGGTATGGCCGGGTTCCCATATCAAGCGCATAAAGGTGCTCATGCGCTGCTCATCTTTGCCAATAGGTATACCCATAAGGATGCCGAGCATGAAATTGTCGGCAATGGCAAGGCGCATCTGTGGGCGCAGGGTAATATCGGGCCGCATGTCACCGAAGTACTTATTGACCTCCATTCCCATGAAATTGCGGGTACCGGGTATCATGTAGTGCAGGTTGCTGTGCATCTCATAGCGGGTCATGAGTCCCGAGTGGGAAAAGTGATGGAAGACCTGTGGGCCTGTGTATATCAAGGTGTGCCAGTTTTGTCCCCAGCGCTTGGCTATGATGAAAAATGGATTGAAGAGCTGCCCTTCGAAGAGGGGTTTGCCAAAATGATCCAAATCGGAAAACTCAAATTCGTGGATATATCCCAATGCCATGGTAGTGGCCCACTTTTCAGAAACAAAAAATGACCACTGCGCAGCCAGCTTCAAGCTTTCCACCCGATCGGAAGGGATGCTGTCATTCCGACCATTCATTTGAGGGGAATAAATGGTGACCGGCACTTCTACTTCAAGCCCAAGTCGGTCGATCACGGCCCATTCATACTCCACAAGCATCTCGTACACATCGAAGCCAATATTGTCGATGATACCAAAGCCGAGGTTCCATTCTTTCTCACCCTTGCGGGCGCCAAGGTCGCGGATGAGGTCGATATACAGTGGCTCAGCATGGAGCACCTTTGGCGGTGCGCCCTTGATGTCCTCCACCTCACCAATGTAGAGGCTGTCGATCTGGGCCTTGCTGAGGCTGTCGACCTGGGCAAATACCGCACTGCCGCAAAGCATAGAGATTACTGAGAGGAGCATGCATCCTTTAAAGCCAGTAGCAATGCTCCTAGAAAGAACCTGATTAAGCATCCTGAAGGACTACCGTGAAAACTGTGTGGTTCATGCCTATTCCTTGGAATCTGTATTCATAGTGGCAGTGCAAATGTATAGCCAAAAACCCCTTGCATTCAACTTTTTTTGTAAAATTCAAATACTCTATAATTCAGTGCTTAAAGCAGAGAGAGCCGGAGCAGAAGCCCCGGCTCAGGTTTAGAGGCGTCGATTCATAGCGGTCGGCGCCCCATCTCGCCTTCAGTTTTTCAAAAAGACACAAGGTAGAGTGCAAGTTTCTTGCCAGAAATCAAATTGCAAGTCCTTTTTGGCGCATAGCTCATACGGTCACCGGCCTTAGGGGCTAATGCCGGAGCCGATAGGGCATAGGCTTTCGCCAAATGGCTCCAAATGGGAGAGGACGCACCTTGCATGGTGACGAGACGAAACAAGTGTTAGTGTGCTGAAATACAGCAGTAAATAGCTGATCTATGAATAGTCCATTTGCCGCAAGGCGGACAGCATCAATCGCTCAAAAGAGTCCACCGTCCAAGATCAGCGAACTGAGGGAAATCATCCCGATATATGCGCCATTTTCCTCAACGGGCGCCCTGCGTATACCTACACGAACCATGAGGCGCACCACATAGCGTACATCCATATCGGCAGGCACGGAGATGATGGGCTTGGTCATGAGTTCGTATACATTTACCGAGAGGGGAGCCCTTTCGGGAAGTATCACTTTGGTGACAAGGTCTTGTACAGAAACGATTCCGAAGGCGTCATTCTCATTTCGCTTGTGCACCAAAAGGGTGTCTGTGTTCTTGAGGCGCATCAATTCGGCGGCTTCGGCAGCAGTGGCCATGCCGTCAATGAAGTGCAGATCGGTACTCATGAGCTCTTTGGCTCGGATGAGTTCTTTTTTTGTGTAGCTCATGGTGTGGTTTAGAGGTATTTTTCGCGTGCTTGTTCTCTGAATTTTTGCATTTGGCTTTCGATGCCGGCCACTTCTTCGATGGCGAGTGAAAAGGCGATGCCTGCTCCCGGTTCGTCTATGTCACACTTATCGCTCAGGGCTTGGAGTATTCCCTTTGCCACGTGTTCTTCCACCATCATCAGGATTACATCGGTAGGGCCTTCAATGGTCAGCCCAAAGAAGGTTTTCTTGTCGGTGCCGCCAATGCCGCGTGCCGGAATGATGGTGGCCCCGGTGGCTCCAGCCTCTTTGGCGGTGTCGACCACCTTCTCGGTGAGGTCTTTTTTTACGGCGGCTACGATGAGTTTGAATCTCATAAGAGTTTTATTTAGAGCGTAATAAAATGTTTCGGAATTGGGCGTAAGCCAAAACCGAGATGATGGGAAAAAGACTTGCGAAGGCGATAAGGCCGAAACCGTCTACTGCCGGATTGCTGCCGGGCACAGCCGAAGACAGGCCCAGTCCCAGTGCAGCCACAATGGGAACAGTGACCGTAGAAGTGGTGACGCCTCCGGAATCGTAGGCAAGCGCGATGAGGCCTTTAGGGGCAAATATGGTTTGCACCACGACGATACAGTATCCGACCAAAATGTACAAGTACAGAGGGGTACCGCTTACAATCCTGTAGCTGCCGACCGCCAGTGCAAAGGCAACACCTAAGGCCACAGCGATGCGAAGCCCCCAATTGGTAATGCTACCTCCTGAGACCTCATTGGCCTTGATTGCTACGGCTATGAGGGAGGGCTCGGCGATGGTTGTTGCAAAACCGATGGATGCCGCAAAAAGGTATATCCAGTAATAGTGGTACCAGAGGAAATCCTGATTGCCATCAACTGAGATGAAGGCCGGATCGCTGAGCTGGGAGGCCATAATCTCACCCAGAGGAAAGAGCGATTTCTCCAGCCCCATCAAGAACAAGGCAAGGCCGAGTACCACATATACACTGCCGATCAACACACGCCGTAGATTGGGGACAGGCTGTCGCAAAATAAATACCTGAAAGAAGAAGATGAGCAAGACGATAGGCGCCACATCCCAAAGGGTTGACAAGAGCACATCCATCATTTCTTCGAGGTAGGCGATCATGGTATTAGGTTCATCTCTGTTTACATGAAGATAAGGATGCCGTACAACATCACAAAAATCATAGGTGTGAGCGATGCAAATGCGATCAGTCCAAATCCATCGGTCAGGGGGCTGCGCCCCTTGATGGTGGTAGCCAAACCCACACCCAGAGCTGTGACCAAGGGCACGGTAATGGTTGAGGTGGTGACACCACCCACATCGTAGGCGATACCGATGATCTCATCGGGGGCGATGATGGTGATGAGCATCACGAGGATGTAACCGCCAATCATGAGGTAATAGATGGGCCAGCCTTTCAGGATGCGGAGCACTCCTATCCAAATGGCAAAGCCCACTGATATGGCAACTGTAAGCCGCAAGCCGAGCGCATAATCGTCTACCCGTTCGGCACTGAGCACTCCGCCTTGTGATGCGACCCTCCCGGCCTCAATAGCGACTGCGGTGAGGGCCGGTTCTGCTATGGTGGTAGAAAAACCTATGCCAAAGGCAAAGAGTGATAGCCAGAACAGGCTACCCTTTCGGGTCAGTGCATCGGCCATGGCCTCACCGATCGGGAAAAGTGCAATCTCCAATCCCTCGATAAAGAGCATCAAGCCTATCACGACCAGAAGGGCTCCAAATACCACATTGCCAAAGTCGGGAAGGGGCTGACGGATAACCAGAAGCTGAAAAAATGCCACAACTGCAATGATGGGTATGAGGTCCTTGAATGCAGAATAAAGCTTTGAAAAGAGGACTTTGGTTAACTTGATAATCATTGCAGAAGGGCTGAAGCTGTGCGGGCCTTTCGGCAAAGATACAATCTTCAATAAGCCCGGAAGAATTTCGATGACCTGGGTTTCAAAAAGGATGTTTTTAGCTTATAGAACATTCATTATGGCTGTATTCACCGAATAATTAGGAACTTGTATACAGCAGGTTTTAGAGTGATGGAAATGACACACGAAGGGTTTAATTGCGCGATCTCTTTTTTGCCGAAAGGTGATGAAGGTGAATTAAGGGCACGACAGTAAAGCTGTGCGTATGCGAAGTGATGGTGGGGAGAATGGGGATGCTTTAATGCCTCTGCCGCGAACCTACTGTCTTTCTTGACCCAAGGAGGGGAATCGATTAGAATAGGATATGCTGTATTGGGAAGAGAAGTGGGGGATTGTGTGCTCGCATTACGCCAAATAAAAAAGCTGTGTTCTTGACGAACACAGCTTTCAAGGCAATAATTTTGTTGGAAGAATGGATTTATTTCTCCATCATGGCTTGTACCTTGGCTTGAAGCTCAGGACTTTGTTGGTAAGCCATCATGATTTCCTGGTAGAGCTGAATTTCCATCCCTGTTGACTCGATTGCCTCCACCATTTTGGGCTGCATTTCCATTTGTACTTTTTGCAGATCGCCGCTGGCTTCGTCATATTTTTTCATGTCTTCGGCATCCATCCCAGATGCATCTGCATTGGGATTTTGCTGGGCCATGGCTATCTTATTGAAGGTCTCGAGATCGAGTCCATTCTCTTCGATGATGGATATCATTTGTGCCTCTGCTGATTGTTGGATTTTCTCTACTTCGCTGGCGGCTTCAGTGAATTGCTTGAGCTGATCGTCGTTATAATCGGTTTTGAGCTCAGGAGCTGCTCCAGGCTGTTGTGGCACTGCTTGGGCTTGAAGACTTGGGGCAGAAAAGGACAGTGCCAAAAGCAAAGAAAGGCCCGAAAAGAAGAATTTCATCTTGTTTATTGATTTTAAATTACAGAATTGTCGCAATGTAGCCAGTTTTTCTCGGCAGACCTGAGCAGGTCGATGGGATTTAACATGATTTGAATATCGCAGTCTGATAATGTGAAATCCTTAACTTTTTGTTTGGGATGACGTATGATCTTCTCGAAAAGATATCTTTGGCCTCCTTTT
>SLDS01000085.1 GCA_007125175.1 Flavobacteriales bacterium | reverse complement strand
GAGATGGCTTTCAGTCTTCCGGCGGAATTGATCTCGATCGGGAGAGCCGCAGTCGGCTCAATCTCGATCCGGCCTTCGGGGCCATGCTCTCCGCACAGGTGGGCATCGATTGGCGTATCGCCCGCGAGCATCCCTTCTGGAGCCGTACCTCCCTCTTTCTGGAGGGCCGTCCCACCTTGCATATGCTACATGTACAGGAGGCAGATACCAGGGTTTTTCCGGCTTGGTTCTCCTTTCTCGGATTGCGCATACGCACTTGGTAGCGTAGGCGTTTAGTGTCTGTCTGTAAAGTCAAGTGGCTGGATCATACTGTTCTTAGAAGCATTCGGGAGACCAAGCCACAGGCATGATAGTGGATCCCGCACGTTTGGGATGGACAGACACCGTTTACTGGAATGATTGCAAGTCATAGAGCCGCTTATAGGTACCCCCGGCTTGCAACAATTCTTCGTGGCTGCCCCACTCCGTGATGCAGCCCCCGTCGATAACGACAATGCGGTCTGCATGTTGTATGGTGCTCAATCGGTGAGCGATCACCAGGGAGGTTCTGTTTTCCATCAGCCGGTTGATGGCATCTTGCACGAGGCGCTCAGATTCGGTGTCGAGGGCTGAGGTGGCTTCATCCAGCACCAGAAAAGCCGGATTTTTCAATACAGCCCTTGCGATGCTGATGCGCTGCCGCTGTCCGCCACTGAGCTTGCTGCCACCATCGCCTACATTGGTGTGAAAGCCCTTTTCAAGCGCTTCCACAAAATCATAGGCATTGGCAATGCGCGCCGCTTCTTCCACCTCGGCATCGCTGGCATCGGGGCGCGAAAGACGTATATTGTTGGCCACAGTGTCATTGAAAAGAATGCTCTCCTGCGATACAATCCCAAAGAGGCTCCTCAGCTCCCGAAGGGGCAATTCACGGATCGACACCCCATCCAGTGTGATCTGCCCTTGATCGGGGTCGAAAAAACGGGGCACCATATTGGCCAAAGTGGTTTTGCCCCCACCGGAGGGGCCTACCAAGGCAATCTTTTGTCCCTTTCGGATTTCGAGATCAATGCCTTTGAGCACCTTTCTGTCGCCAAAGCTGAAGTGCACATCCTCAAAGCGCAGCACTTCCTTGAATCCTTGAAAAGCTTTGGGATCGGCCGGACTGGTAATCTGTTCTTCCGCATGCAATACCCCATTGATGCGCTCTACCGAGGCGATGCCTTTTTGGATGCGGAAATAGGCCTGACTGAAACTCTTGGCAGGCGTGATTATCTGGGAAAAAATCACGATAAAGGTGATGAAAAACTCCCCAGTAAACCCGCGCTCCTGCTCGCTGAGCACCAGCATGCCGCCAAAGTAGATGAGAATGGCCAGCGTGATGGCGCTCAATACCTCGGTGAGCGGGCTGCCCAAGTACTGCTTGCGGTAGAGGCGTACCATCAAACGGTAAAACTCGTTATTGCGCAAGGAAAAGCGTTTGTGGGCCTCACTTTCTGCATTGAAGGCCTGAATGACCCTGATACCGCTCAGGCTTTCCTCAAATCCCGACAGCACTTCGCCCAGCTTGGACTGACCCCGGTTGGATGCGTTCTTCAAATTTTTGCCGATAAGGGAAATCAAAATACCACTCACAGGCAGGAGTACCAGCACAAAGAGTGTGAGCTTCCAACTCATGAAAATCATGGCGCCGAGGTAAGCAATGATGAGTATGGGATCGCGAAATACCATCTCCAGGGAAGCGATGATGGAGTTTTCTACCTCGCTCACATCGCTGGAGGCACGTGAGAGGATGTCGCCCTTGCGCTCCTCGCTGTAGTAGCCGGCATGCAGGCGCAATATCTTGGCATGCATGGCTTCTCTCAGGTCACGCATCACACCGATGCGGATGGGCGAGATGAAAAAGAGCGCCATGTAGCCGGTGATGTTTTTCAAGACGAATACCACTACGATAAAACCGCAGAAATAGAGCAGGGCAGTGGAGGCTCCGTTTTCGGCGATAAAGCTGCTAAACTGATGATTCACATAGCGCAAAAACTCCGATGAGGAAAGGCCGAATTCGGGAGCCTCGGCTTCGGGTTTGGACTCGCCTGCGCTGAACAGTATTTTCAGAAATGGAGCCACCGCCGCCAGAGAAAAGAGGGAAAAAATGGTGGTGAGGGCATTGAAAAACACATTGCCAAAGATCTCCGCCTTGTATTTGCGCAGCAGGGAGACGATTTGCAGAAAGCTCTTCATGGGCGGGTGGGCCTGGAGGTACTATGTGGTGAACAGTGGCGCATCACAGTCCTGTATAGTTGTGCGGGCTCAGGGCCTTGAGTTCCTCTTTGAGGGCTGCGCTCAGATCCAGGCCATCGATGAAACGGTGGATGTGCTCGCGGTCCATGCGCTCATGGGTGCGGGTAAGGTCGCGCAGCGCCTCGTAAGGTTTTGGGTAGCCCTCACGGCGCAGGATGGTCTGTATGCCCTCGGCTATTACAGCCCAATTGGCATCGAGATCCTTTCGGATGGCTTCGGGGTTGATAATGAGCTTATCCAGACCCTTGTGGATGGAGCTGAGGGCCACCAGGCTATGGCCAAATGGCACCCCCACGTTGCGCAGCACAGTGCTGTCAGTAAGGTCGCGCTGCAAGCGGGATATGGGCAGCTTGGCCGAGAGGTGTTCCAGCAAGGCATTGGCCAGGCCGAGGTTTCCCTCTGCATTCTCAAAGTCGATGGGATTCACCTTGTGTGGCATGGCCGAAGAGCCCACTTCGCCCGGGCGTATGGCTTGCTTAAAATAATCCATGGAAATGTAGCTCCACACATCCCTGCAAAGGTCGATCAGGATGCTGTGTATGCGCTTGAGGGCGTCGAGGCGAGCCGCCAGTTGATCGTAATGCTCTATTTGCGTGGTGCTTTTCTGTCGGTAAATGCCGAGGCGCTCCAAGAGAAAGGCATTGGCAAAGGCCGCCCAGTCTACTTCGGGATAAGCTGCATGGTGGGCATTGAAATTTCCTGTGGCTCCGCCGAATTTTCCGCTTACGGGTATCTGTTCCAGTCCATCTATCTGCAGTCTTAGCCTTTCGGCAAAAACCCGAAGCTCCTTGCCCAGCCGGGTGGGCGAGGCCGCTTGTCCGTGGGTGCGGGCCAGCATGGCCACATCCTTCCAGGTCTCGGCCATGGCATAGAGCTGCTCTTCCAAGGTGCGCAGGCGGGGCAAAAGCAATTCATCGTAGCAGTCCTTGAGGGCCAGGGGTACAGCGGTATTGTTGATGTCTTGCGAAGTGAGGCCGAAGTGCACAAATTCCAAAGGCTCAGAGAGGCCCATGCCTTCAAGCCATTCCTTGAGGAAATACTCCACTGCCTTTACATCGTGATTGGTCTGTTTCTCGTACTCCTTCACGCGCTGAGCCTCCTCTACCGAGAAGGTGTCGATATGCTGGCGCAGCTGCCGGGCCACCCCATCTTCGAGCGGAGGAAAACCCTTCAAATTGCGCTCGCTAAGCGCTATGAAGTATTCTACCTCCACCCTGAGCCGGTACTTGATCAGGGCATATTCCGAAAAGTAAGGAACCAAATCCCTCGTTTTGTCGGCATAGCGGCCGTCGAGTGGTGAAAGTGCAATAAGGCTCATATGGGGCTGCAAGCAATTTAAGTGGCGAAAGTCCGCATTTTTTTTGAATTGCCCGATGTGAGCACGCCCTTCATCAGGCTTTTGCGCCTGATTCGGGCAATTTTGCGGCAGCACAGCGATTTGCTATAGCAGATAGGCAGCGGCATTGATGTGCATACCGGCTCCCACGCTGGCAAAGAGTACAAGATCACCGCTCTGTACATGATGACCATTCATCTCGCCCTTGCGCACCATGTTGTAGAGGGTGGGTATAGTGGCTACCGAGCTATTGCCGAGCTTGCCAATGCTCATGGGCATGATGCCGTCGGGCATGGGCAGGCCATTGAGCTTGTAAAATCGCTTCACAATGGCATCGTCCATTTTTTCATTGGCCTGATGGATGAAGATCTTCTTGAGCTTATCTACCGAATGTCCGCTGGCTTCGAGACATTGATTCATGGCTTTGGGTACCTCTCTCAGGGCAAATTCATAGATTTTGCGTCCATGCATTTTGAGATAGCCCACGTTTGGGTCGGCACCGGGCTTATTGCCGGCTCCCCAGTATATCAGGAATGCCTCATCATTGGTGAAGCTTCGGGCACCTGAACTCAAGAAGCCTCTGGGCTGCTCTTCCTGACGCATTTCCAGCAGGGTGGCACCTGCACCGTCGGAGTATATCATGGAGTCGCGGTCATTGGGGTCGACTACCCGCGAGAGGGTTTCCGCCCCGATCACGAGCACTTTTTTGGCTTCGCCTGCGCGTATAAAAGCCGAGGCTTGAATGGATCCCTGTAGCCATCCCGGACAGCCAAAGAGGATATCGTAGGCCACGCATTTGGGGTTCTTCAGCCCGATGAGATGCTTCACCTTTGAGGCGAGACAGGGCAGTACATCTCCCTGTACAGAGCCCGATTTCACATCTCCAAAGTTATGCGCTACAATGAGTTGGTCTATGCTTTCGGGATCAGCACCGGCGTCTTCGATGGCCTTTTGGGCAGCGATGGCAGCAATCTGGGAGGTGGTAAGATCCTTCTCCACATAGCGGCGCTCGCTGATGCCTGTGATGTTCTTGAATTTTTCTATGACGATGCTGCCCTCTGAGTCGATTCTGCTACGGTCGGGATTGTAAAATTCCCTGTCTTCGAAATTCGAATTGGGCGTACACACCGTCGGGATATATGCACCCGTACCGGTGATAACAATGTTGTTGTGGCTCATTCTACACGATCCTTGACAGGCAAAAGTAGGCTATTTGTGTCTAAAAGTAAACACAGATATGCATTATCCGGGTTTAAGACTGTTATGCGCAGGCAGCGATCTCTATTCCTGCTAAGGTTCAGCCCTACTGAATAGCCATCAATATGCATGCGCCCATGGCCCAAGCCCCGTATGCCAATTTGAGGCCTAAGCCTAGCAGAAAGCCAAGAAAACTGCCCGTAGCGCTGCGCAGGGCCTTGCGACGCTCTCGCGGTCTGTGGATCAATTCACCCAAAAAGGCTCCCACAAAAGGCCCGATGATGATGCCCAGAGGCAGAAAGAAGAGGCCGATGAGAAGCCCAATAGCGCTGCCCGCCACACCTGCCCGGCTGCCGCCCATTTTTTTGGTGCCCCATACCGGAACCAGATAGTCCAGAGCTGTAATGATCACCATCACCACCGCCGAAATGATGAGAAATCCCGTACTGAAGTGACCGTATTCCGATAGGTGCAAGGTGAGCAGACCCAGCCAGCTGAGCGGTGGGCCGGGCACTATGGGCAGCATGGCCCCAATAAAGCCCGAAATGAGCAATGCAATGGCGAGTATCAGTAAGGCTATGTCCATCATGGCAAATATAATCGCTTTCCCCACCTTGCGTAGTTCATTTTACAGATCATTTACAACTGAACAGATGAGAATAGGGAAGGCATTGAGCCATTGATCCGGTTCTCCTGTACACGGGTCTTTTTTGCTTGAGGGCAAAAAAAAAAGGCCTCTGAGGAAATTCCCTCAAAGGCCTCGCTTTAAATTGTCCGGTTATTTATTGCGCCCTTGGCGATCAAAAGTTCAGTGGGCCAATAAATTTAGTTACTCACATTGAAAGAACCATTGGTAATTTCCACGGCATCTGAGGCATCCAAAGGATTGGCCGCAGTTAGCTGAAAACTGCCTGAAGCAGAATTGCCGCTGCTAAAATTGGAGAGAACAAGGCTGCCGCTTTGGGCGGTAAAAGATGTTCCATCAGCCTGAACGTATGAGACTGTAGCTGCAAAGTTCAAACCTCCCAACTCGAAGGTTCCGGGGGAGGGCTCGGTGCTAAAAGTTATTGAAATGGCCTCGCCATCGGCTTTGATTCCTGTGATGCTATGAGAACTCATATTTCCTAACTGGATTACCGTATAATCTACTTCGCTCGCAGTGAAGTCTTCTCCATCTATGGTGGCAGTCATGCTGCCTTCTGCTCCACCGCCGCCAATAGGCCCTGTAAGACCCAAATTGTTAAAGCTGGCATTGTCTATGTGTACCCAATCGTTTGGCATAAAGCTTCGGCCCAGGTTGGCCGTGAGGTTGGCTGAGATCATCGTATTTGTGAGTTGGGTGACATTCATCTCAAATCCTCCGGGGCTATTTTGACCATCAATATTTACCGGGAATATGCTGGAATATGAAGCCGCGTCTGTGTTAAGGGTTATTACCCCCTGATCGGATTCCATATCAAAGTTTGTATAGGTACCGGTGCCATCAACAGGAACAAGTATGCTCAGGCTCCAGCCTGTCTCAACATTTGCAGCAGTGATGCTGAGGGCTTCGAATCCTTCCATATCTACATATGTCGCAGAACTGGCTATAAAAGTCAAGGAAAAGTCCTCTCCTTGTGAATCGGTACCGGAGGCTTGGATGGTATTGCTAGGCTGCGGAGGAGCAGGACTGCCTCCGTTATCGTCGTCGTCATTGCAAGATTGCAGCCCGATGAGGCAGCAGGTGGCCAATAGCAGAATGCTTCCCGAGTGCAGCGCCTTTCGGGTGAAAGATGTTTTCATCATGTGCTTTGATTAAAAATGGGTTAGTTCCTGGCAAAAGAACAAAAACTTTGGAAAATGGAAGTGCTCACGGCGCAAGCCGATTTCAATGAAGCCTCCTTACGAATCAATTTTAGCATCTTTGCAGGCCCAAAGGCAGCGGAATATGAGTGCATCCAAGGAAGAAGATTACGATTACGACTTGGCCATTATCGGCGGAGGAATTGTGGGGGCAGCTACTTTTTACAAGCTCCAAATGCGCTATCCGAAGCTTCGTATAGTACTGATAGAGAAAGAGAAGGCCTTGGCCGATCACCAAACGGGCAACAATAGCGGGGTGATACACTCCGGCCTCTACTACAAGCCGGGATCACTCAAGGCAGTGAACTGTGTGAACGGGCGCCGCGAGTTGGTGGCTTTCGCCAAAGAGCATGGCATCGATCACGACGTGTGCGGCAAAGTGGTGGTAGCCATTGATGATAAGGAATTGCCCATGCTGGACAAAATCTTCGAGACCGGTTTGAAAAACGGCATTGAAGGCATTGAGAAGATCGACGCAAAGGGCATCAAAGAGAGAGAACCATACTGTGAGGGTATCGCTGGTATTTGGGTACCGGTAACCGGAATCATCAATTTTCGGCAGGCCACCGAAAAAATGGTCGAGCTCGCCCTTTCGGTAAATCCTGAGAGCCGCCTCGTGCTCGGCGAAGCGCTCACCGGAATTTCCCGAAAAGGTAATTACAAAGAGCTGCGCACCAGCAAAGGCGTGTACAAGGCGCGCTATCAAGTCTTTTGTGCTGGCCTGCACGCCGATCGCCTGGCGCGCAAGGATGGGGTGAAGCTCAAAGAACGCGTCGTGGGCTTCAGGGGCGATTACTATGAGCTCACCGAGCAGGGCAAGCACAAGGTGAAAAATCTGATTTATCCCGTTCCCAATCCGGATTTCCCCTTCCTCGGAGTGCACTTCACACGGATGACGAATGGGGAGATCGAATGCGGGCCCAATGCGGTATTCACCTTTAAGCGAGAGGGCTATGCCAAGACCGACTTCAATTTTCGCGACTCACTGAATGCCTTGAGCTATGGAGGTACCTGGAAGCTCTTCATGCGCAATATGAAGTTTGGCATCGATGAGTACCGCAGGGCCTTCAGCAAGCGACGCTTTATCAAGACTTTGCAAAGGCTCATTCCCTCACTTGGTATGGACGACATCAAGCCGGGAAGGGCAGGGGTGAGGGCCCTGCTGCTCAGCGCAGATGGCGATACCCGTGACGATTTCCGCATCGAGTACAATGATGGCAGCATCCATGTGCTCAATGCTCCATCGCCTGCAGCCACAGCAGCGCTTGCTATCGGCGGTCAGGTGGGCGATATGGCAGGCAAACACTTCGGTCTGGAAATCTCCACAAGCCATGTGGATGGAGGCAGCCTTGCTTGATGCCACCTCGGCTCGATCTGAACATTCGCAAGTCTTTCCTGTTCTCTTTGGTAGTAATAATCACCAAAATCCATAGAACATGGCAACAGACAATTCCATTGAAACCTGGCCTGATTTGGCCGTAGGTCTCTACGACAAGCTCACCGGACGAAATGCCCAAATCACTTACGAATTTGACAATTTCAGCATTCAGGTGCCTACCAAGGTGGGCAGCGAGCAAAAAACCAATTGGAATCTGAGCGGTAAGCTGAAGATTAGCACCAGCGAGCCCAAGGCCAAATAAAGCCGCTATGTCAGCAACCATAGCACTCACCGGAGAGCTCGAGGCAAGCAGTGCCAGAGGAAGTATTCGTCTCGTCGGGAATGACGAGCGTTTGGAGATGCACGTGAGTGCTCCCGAAGCGCTCTTAGCCCTGATTCCGGGGCGATGGTTCGGATATTTGCGCAAGCACAGTTCTGCCCTCGGTCATCTGGCGCAGCCTTTTGATCTGTACGTGGCAGGCAAGCTATGGCTGTCCTTGAAGCAGGGCAGATGGCAAGTGCGGAGCCCAGCTCGTTTGGCATTTTTTGCCTTGCGTCTCTTCTTCCGACCTTCTTGACGGCACTCCAACTGAGTTTATGCAATTGAAGCAACAGGCCTTCGGGCCTTTTTTTATTCCGCTCAGAGCCATCCTAAAAGGACTTGGATTGCTGAGCTCAAAGTGAGATGCACTCCACCTCTTGCCGATTGATGCGATACGCGAGGGGACTGGCATTGTCCATGGAATAGTCTTTGGCCTCACTGGCTCGCGCATTCTCAAGGTGCATGGCAATGCTCCGCAACACCTGTCCGTGGGCCACGAGAAGTATGTTGCTGCCTTTGTGCAAGCGTGGTAAAATATCCTGCTCGAAGGGAGGCAGCACCCTTCTGCGCATTTGGACGAAAGTCTCGCCGCTTCCCTTGGGCAGTGCTTCCTTCCAGCCGAAGCGCCATTTTTCTACCTGCTCAGCACCATACCGGGCAGCAAGATCCGATTTCTTTTCACCCTCGAGCAGTCCGAAATCGCGCTCCCTGAGCCAATCCAAAGCCATTACCACGGTGGTGGAAGAGCGGTGTGCTGACAGAATCTCCCAAGTGTGGATGGCCCGCAGCAGGCTGCTGGTGCATACGAGGTCTAGCTCAAGGCCTTTCAGCCGGGCTCCCGCCGCATGGGCCTGAACCCTTCCCTTTTCCGAAAGGGCTACATCCGTGCTTCCCGCAAAGCGTCCCTCCGCATTCCATGTGCTTTCACCGTGGCGCAGCAATACCAACAATCCATCTTTCACGCCCGCCAAAATAGTCCTTTTGCACAGACTAGCAGCTTTTTGATGCAGGTTGAAAATTTATTCTTGTGGCTTGCAAAAGATTCCTATATTTGCACTCCATTTTTTGAGAAGAAAAAGCATCAACGCTCATGGCAAATCATAAATCAGCCTTAAAGAGAATCAGGGCCAACGAAAGCCGAAGATTGCGCAACCGCTATCAGCACAAAACCACGCGCAATCTCGTGCGTGACTTGCGCAGTACCACAAACAAGGCTGAAGCCGAAAAGCTGCTCAGCACCGTGCTTAGCAAGGTGGACAAGCTGGCCAAGAAAAACATTATTCACCGCAATAAAGCCGGTAACCTGAAATCAAAGCTCACCAAGCACGTGAATGCGCTGAGTTAAGAGAGTTTATTTCAAATCGAATTACAAAAGAAAACCACTGCGATTGCAGTGGTTTTTTTTTCGCTTCTCTCTCTCTCAGCGATGGCTTTAGTACCTTTTACACATCCTTTCGCTTCTGTGTCTGATCAGCAGGGCTTCCTTGCCTGAGTACTTGGCTGGCGACTCCTCATATTCCGGGTGCAGCCTGTCCATCTTGCTTAGACAAACTTCGCATTCTTGCTTGCCTTTAAATCCGTGACGATCTGCTTGATCTTTTGCTCATCCTCCTTTGGGCACACCATCAGCACATCCTCAGTATCCACGACGATATAGTCATCCAGTCCCTGGAGTACCACGAGCTTGCCGGCGGGTACCTGAATCATATTGTCTTTGCTCGATTGCACTACCACATTTTTGCCCAGAATGGCATTGTTGTCCTTGTCTTTGCGGATGTGGGTGAAAAGCGAGCCCCAGGTGCCGAGGTCGCTCCAGCCAAAATCGCTCAGCACCACATTCACATTGTCGGCTTTTTCCATGATTCCATAATCGATGGAGATGCTCTCACACACAGAGTATACCTTGGCTATCTGTGAGGCTTCCTGCTCAGTATTGTAGTGCTCGCTAATGCCCTCAAAGAGCTCGTCTACTTCCGGCAGGTATTTCTTGAAAGCTTCCAGAATGGCGGGCAGGGTCCATACGAAAATGCCGGAATTCCAGTAGAAGTCCCCACTCTTGAGGAACTCCCTTGCCAGCTCGATGCCCGGCTTTTCGGTGAAGGTTTTTACCCGCTTCACATTGCTCTTTGCCGAAGAGGGCTCTGTCTCGAACTGTATGTAGCCATAGCCGGTGTCAGGGCGTGAAGGTTTGATACCCAAGGTAACAAGGTTTTGGCTTCGCTCAGCTTGGTCCAGAGCGGTTTCGATAGATTCCACAAAGACCTGATTCTTGAGCACAAGGTGATCGGCCGGAGCAACGACAATGGAGGCATTGGGCTCTCTTTTGGCAATTTTGTGATTGGCATAGGCGATGCAAGGAGCCGTATTGCGGCGGCTGGGCTCCAGCAGCACCTGCTCCTTGCCGATTTCCGACAGTTGCTCCAGCACCAGGTCGCGGTATTGCGCATTGGTTACAATGTAGATGTTCTCCGGCGGGCAAATGGCCATAAAGCGCTCGAAGGTTTGCTGCAAGAGCGATTGGCCTGTACCGAGTACATCGTGAAACTGCTTGGGATTGGCGGTGCGGCTCATCGGCCAAAATCGGCTTCCTATACCGCCGGCCATGATGATGCAAAAATTCTTTGGATTGGGCATGATTGTATTTTCGTAAATGATAAAACTTAATTCAATGATTGCATGGCTCCTTTCAATCGTTCCATGACAAGTGCAATGTCGTCTTCATGACAGGTTCCTACACTGAGCCGATACCAGGGCGATTCCGCTTCGGCACCAAATGCGCCAAAAGGCACCAGGGCTACCCCTGCTTTTCTGAGCAAAAATGAGCTCACATCCTTTTGCGAAAGCAGCTTATCACCACCCTTTCCACTTCCCGCCAAATCGATTTTTACCGTAAGGTACATGGCGGCTTGTGGCACAATGGCATTCACAGGATAGCCTTCATCCCGCAAGGCTTTGAAGCCATTGTAAAATGACCTCAGTCGGCTGGAGAGTTTTTCGCGTATTTCGGTGAGGAAGGCTGCATTCGCTTCGGCATCACTCAAAAATTTGGCGGCAGCCAGCTGCTCCGGCTTGGGGGCCCAGGCACCGAGATGCCCCAGAATGGAGCGCATTTTGGCCATGACAGCCGCTGGCCCGAAGCTCCAGCCCACGCGCACGCCAGTAGCTGCATAGGCCTTGCTCAGCCCATCGATGTACACGGTATAAGGCCTCATTTCGGGCATCACACTTACGGGATCCCAGTGTCGGCTTTCGCCAAAAGTGAGCTGCCAATATATCTGATCATAAAGTACATAGAGGGGCTTTCCGCGACGCCTCTTATTCTCATCCAGCACGAGCTGGCAAATGTCCTTCAAATCTTCCTTTCGGAAAATGGTTCCGGTGGGATTCAGCGGGGAGCAGAGGGCCAATGCGCCCGCGGCTTCGATATGTGGCGCCAAATCGGCGGCTGTGGGCATGAACATATTTTCGGCATGGCTCTGCACCGCCACTGCCTGCCCGCCTGCCAGGTGCGTGTAGTGGTTGTTATTCCAGCTGGGTACGGGGAATATCACCTTCTCATCAGGATCGAGCACTGCCTGGTAGAAGGCATAAATCAAGGGGCGGCCGCCTCCGGCTACCAGAAAGTGATCGGCCGGGTATTCCAGATTCATCTTCGTGGATATGTAGGCGGCGATCGCTTTGCGCAATACAGACATGCCATCCGAGCTGGGGTAATTGGTATGCCCACTGGAATAGGCCTCTATGACTGCATTGAGCAGGGCTTGGGGAATGGGGAAGATCGAAGGGTCGAAATCGCCGATGGTGTAGTTCAATACAGATTCACCACCTGCTATCAGGGCTTTCACTTCGCCTGCCAGTTGGATGATCTCCGAGCCTTGCAGGCTTGCGGCCATCAGGCTCACCTCGCGCTTTGCTTCACCTTCTGCTTCGGCTTGTCCCCTTGCTTTCATCCTTTCATGATCGAGGCGCAAAGGTAAGAAAAAGCTCATCCCTCCGCCTGCACAAGAGGCTTGCTTCAGCGCCTCAGAGACCTTTCAAGTCGCATGGGGGCTCATCGATCACTGCCCTTCCGGAAATCAGAAATTTTTGGTCATCGCGCAGGCGCCTGCACAGGTATCGGGTGCGCTGCTTTTTTTCCACCACATAGGCTACCCTGCGAAAGAGGAAGGTGCTACCAATGGCCAGCTCATCGAGTAAGGTTGTATCCCCTTCATCGTGGTGCCTCAAGGCTTTGTGAAGCACCGGACATGAGCAGGAAGAGGCAGTCGGGCTGCTCAGATGATGCCTGAGGGCCCCCTTGAGATCCTCTGGAAAAAATCCACGTGTGATGCAATCATTGAGCATATCGCTGTATATCCGCTTCCACTCTGGGCCATGGGGAAGCACCCGCCTGCCGTGGTCTACAAAGCAGCGCCAATGGGCAAATTCATGGATGCTGGTGACCAGAAAAGCGTAGGGGTTGAGGTCTCCATTGACAGATATGCGGCAGGGTTCACGCTCGCTGCCAGCCCTGAAGTCTCCCAGCTTGCTCTGTCGGGGTCGGGACACCACAAAGCGCACTCCACTCTCCACGATAAGGTTTGCGATGAGTTTTTCACTGCCTTTCGGCAAAAATGGACGCAGCGCATCCTGCATTGCTTCGAGCCTTGTCTTCATCCGCGCTTCACTCCGGATTCAAAGGTATCCACCTCCATGATGGACTGACTCGTCCATTTCGGGCAGGTATTGCACTTTTTTTTGGGATTGGACTTGCACGATGCGGCCAGGCAGGCGATAAAGCTCAGGGCCACCAACAATCGAAGGGCTCGGTGATTCATAGTACAACAAAGCTAATAAATCAGCGCGAAAAACTAATTTTGCCCTGCCTGGCTCAGGCGATTTTAGCATCTTTAGCCCCGCAGAGGAGAACGCATTGAACATTACATTCCATATAGGCCGCTATTTCATCCTGCTCACCAGGGTGTTTTCACGCCCCGAGAAATGGTCGATATACTACAGGCAATTCATCAAGGAAATCGATAATATCGGTCTGGGCTCCCTCGGCATTGTGGCGCTCATGTCCCTCTTTATCGGTGCGGTGATTGCCCTGCAAACTGCCTCGGCCATGGACAGCCCTTTGCTGCCAGCCTATACTGTGGGCTTCACAACCCGGCAGAGTATCATATTGGAGTTTTCACCCACCATCTTATCCCTCATCCTTGCGGGAAAAATCGGCTCAAACATCGCCTCCGAAATCGGAACCATGCGCGTCACCGAGCAGATCGATGCCCTTGAAATCATGGGTGTGAACAGCGCCTCCTTCCTCATGCTGCCAAAAATCCTAGCAGGGATTTTCATCTTTCCCTTTATCATCACCATCAGTATGGGCTTGGGCATCTTTGGGGGATGGTTTATTTGTGTAGCGGCCGGTGTGAGTTCCAGCAATGAGTTCATTTACGGTATTCAGTACGATTTCAGACCTTTTCACATTACCTACGCGCTCATCAAGTCGGTCGTATTTGCTTTCATCATTACCTCGGTGGCTTCTTACCACGGCTATTACGCCCGGGGCAGTGCCATCGAAGTAGGTCGCAGTAGCACTGAGGCAGTGGTGTATAGCAGCGTGATTATTCTCATTCTTAACTACGTACTTACACAACTTCTACTGCTTTGATAGAGGTGCGCCATGTCACGAAAAGCTTCAATCAGGACACTGTATTGAAGGACATCAGCCACCGCTTTGAGCGGGGCAAGGTGAATATCATCATTGGGCAGAGTGGAAGTGGCAAATCGGTGCTGGCCAAGTGCATGGTAGGGCTGCATCGGCCCGAAGTGGGAGAGATACTCTACGATGGTCAGGATTTCGTACGCATGCCCATACAGGAGAAAAGGGTGATTCGTCAAGACATCGGAATGCTCTTTCAGGCCAGCGCTCTCTTTGACAACCTTACTGTGGAGGAAAATGTGATGTTTCCCCTCACCATGTTTACCAATATGAGCCGCCCCGAAATGCAAAAAAGGGCAGGGGAGGTATTGGAAAGGGTGAACCTTAGCGGAAAAAATCACCTCTATCCGGCAGAGACCAGCGGAGGTATGCAAAAGCGGATTGCCATAGCAAGGGCCATCGTTATGAAGCCCAAATACCTCTACTGTGATGAACCCAATTCAGGCTTAGATCCGCTCACATCCATTGTGATCGATCAGCTGATCTCTGAAATCACCAAGGAGATGGACATCACCACTGTGGTGATCACCCACGATATGAACTCCGTGATTGAGATTGGAGAAAACATCATGTTCATCTACAAAGGCGAAAAATGGTGGGAAGGGGAGAAGGAAGACATCATCAATACCGACAATGCCGAGATCAATGAATTTGTCTATGCATCGGAGTTTATGAAAACCCTTAAGGAGAAATTGCAGCGGGGCTAATTGCTGCCTGCATCAGATTGAGATTTCGCTTTGATCATTCAGCAAAGGTCTCAGGCCCGTCAGTAGCCGCAGCCAGGAGCACACCCAAATCTCCCCCAAAAAGAACCTCAGCCATGACAGTACAAGCCTGCCACAGGCGATAGAGAAAGCGGAATTGGGGTCGCTTCACCTTGCTGCTCAAAAACGGATCAGAGCGTTTGGTGCCTGCGTTCGCGGATGAGCGTACACACACGGATTACATCGAGTCCGTTGGAGTAGCGGGTACAATTCAAGCGAATGATCTCACCCATGATTTCGCTCTCAGGCACGCTCATCAACCTCTTGAGGTCACCTAAGCGAAGTCCGGAGGGATGTTTTCGTTCCATAGCTATTCTTTTCATTTCTTTCAAAACGCATTTTATTAAACCCAAATTGCAGTCTCAGGGTTACAAATGCGCTGCCAAATCCGATACAAGGCAACTTGTGCTTACCCTACGCACTGTTGAAAAATTGTTGTGACATGGTTGCAGTGAATTCCTATCGCAGCCCGTATTCATTTGTGTCCTGATACAGGCGCGCTCTACAGGCCTTACGTCTGCACGCGCGCTTAGCGCCTGTCTTTTTTTGCGGATAGCCGGGCAAAAGGCCCCGCCATCCCGACGGCTCTGGGCATAAAAAAACCGCATGGATCCTTTGACCCATGCGGCTGTGATGCATTCTTTGGAAGGATATTACATCATTCCGGGCATGCCTCCGCCCATGCCGCCCATGGCAGCAGCACCTTTGTCATCTTCGTCTTCTACATCGGAAATCACGCACTCTGTGGTGAGCAACATGCCGGCGATTGAGCCTGCATTTTCCAATGCGATACGAGATACCTTGGTGGGGTCGATCACGCCGGCAGCGAATAGGTCTTCGAATGCCTCAGTGCGGGCATTGTATCCGAAGTCGCCTTCGCCTTCGCGCACGCGCTGTACGATGATGGATCCTTCTCCGCCGGCATTGGCTACAATCTGGCGAAGGGGCTCTTCCATGGCGCGTTTCACGATCTGAATACCGGTGGTCTCATCGGCATTTTCGCCTGTGAGTCCTTCGAGGGCTTTGAGGGCACGCAAGAAGGCCACTCCACCACCGGGTACGATGCCTTCTTCAACGGCAGCGCGGGTGGCGTGCAGGGCGTCGTCTACGCGGTCTTTCTTCTCCTTCATTTCCACTTCGCTGGCAGCACCTACGTAGAGTACAGCTACACCGCCGGCCAATTTGGCGAGGCGCTCTTGCAGTTTCTCTTTGTCATAATCGGAAGTGGTGCTCTCCATTTGGGCTTTGATCTGGTTCACACGGGCTTCGATGGCGCTCTTCTCTCCATTTCCATTTACGATGGTTGTATTGTCCTTGTCGATGGAGATTTTTTCGCAGGTTCCGAGGTCATCGAGGGTAGCATCCTCTAGCTTGCGTCCCTGCTCTTCGCTGATCACATTACCACCGGTGAGGATGGCGATGTCTTCGAGCATGGCCTTGCGGCGATCGCCGAAGCCTGGAGCTTTTACAGCAGCGATTTTCAGGGAGCCGCGGATCTTGTTTACCACGAGTGTGGCGAGCGCTTCGCCTTCCACATCTTCCGCGATGATCAAGAGCGGCTTGCCGGTTTGAGCCGATTTTTCAAGTACTGGCAGAAGATCTTTCATATTTGAAATCTTCTTGTCGTAGATCAGGATGTACGGGTTCTCCAGGTCGGCAACCATCTTTTCAGAGTTGGTCACGAAGTAGGGGGAGAGGTAGCCACGGTCAAACTGCATACCTTCTACCACGTCTACATAGGTTTCGGTGCCCTTGGCCTCCTCGACTGTGATTACTCCCTCTTTCTTCACTTTGGCCATGGCCTCAGCGATCAATCCGCCGATATTGCTGTCATTATTGGCAGAAATGGTGGCTACTTGCTCGATTTTGGAGTTGTCATCGCCCACTTCACGTGAGATTTTCTTGAGGTCTTCTACCACGGCGCCTACCGCTTTGTCGATACCCCTCTTGAGGTCCATTGGGTTGGCTCCGGCAGCCACGTTTTTCAAGCCTGAAGTGATCATGCTTTGCGCCAAAACGGTAGCAGTGGTGGTACCATCACCTGCCAGGTCGGCGGTTTTGGAAGCCACTTCTTTTACCATCTGAGCACCCATGTTTTGGATGGGGTCTTTGAGCTCGATTTCTTTGGCAACGGTCACACCATCCTTGGTCATGGAGGGAGCTCCAAACTTCTTATCGATGATTACGTTGCGGCCTTTGGGGCCGAGGGTTACCTTTACTGCATTCGCCAGTGCGTCTACTCCTTTCTTGAGTTTTTCACGTGCACTTACGTCAAATGTGATGTCTTTAGCCATTTCGTTTGAATTTTGGTTTTCTGGTTTTTCTTAGTTCTTACCGATAACGCCGAAAATGTCGGACTCTCTCATGATGAGGTAGGAGCCGCCATTGATCTTGATCTCAGTGCCTGAGTATTGGCCGTAGATCACGGTATCTCCTACTTTTACAGTCATGGGTTCATCTTTTTTGCCATTGCCCACAGCCACGATGGTGCCGCGTTGCGGTTTTTCTTTGGCCGTGTCGGGGATGATGATTCCGCTGGCGGTTTTTTCTTCAGCAGGTGCTGCTTCTACCAGCACGCGATCCGCTAAGGGGGTTACATTTACTGACATTGTTATTCGCTTTTTAGTTTAGCTTGCGCAGACTCAGAAAGTGTGCCAATACTGTGTGGGAGCTTTCTGTGCCATTTTTGACAGCATCGGGCAAAAAAAATGTCAGTGTGAAGTGACACACTGACATTTTTCATGAAAATTTTTCGCGAGACTACTCAGTCTTCCTCTGCGGGAAGGCCTTCCTCAGCATCTTCGAAATCGGCCGAGCCGGGCATGCCTTGCGGCATTTCGGGCATGCGCTCCTCGAAGAAGGGCACGTCACTTTCTACTACGTTTTCGTGGATGGCGGCCGCCGAGAGTGAAAGTACGAAGAGAGCGATCCCCAATGTCCAGGTGCTTTTTTCGAGAAAATCGGCTGTGCGCTTCACACCTCCAATCTGATTGGCAGAGCTAAAGCTGGAATCCAGCCCCCCGCCTTTGGGGTTTTGGATGAGCACTACCAAAGCTAAAATGATGCACACCAAAATGGTTAGTGCGTAAATGAATGCAAGCATTTCGGAATTTTTTACGTTTTGTCTTCTGCCTCTTTTTGAAGCGCCGCAAAGTAAACACTTTTTTCAGGATATTTCAAAGCCAGGTTCTTGTAGGCCCGGGCGGCTTTCTTGTAATCACCCTGCTGGAAATAGATCTTTGCGAGGGTCTCGCTTACAAAGCTTTCGTCTTCCACGAGGCTGAGCTTTCCCATCCTCGAGGGGGAGAAGAAGCTTGCCTTGGCCGGAGTGATGTGGGGCTCCTTTTGAATGAATCGCTGAATCAAGTCGGCACCATCCGGGGGGCTTTGCTCCTTTTTGACCGTTTGCTCTTTGCTCTGCGCAGCCTTCTGGGATGCTCTTCTGGCATCATCTGCCGAACCATGGTCTGCATCACCTTGCATACCGAGCAGCCATCTGCTGAAATTGCTGTACTCGAAATCATCTTGGATTGGGCCCTTCGTGGTCTCAGTGTTATCTTTCGGTGGGTCTTCGTTTTTCAAGCCTGTTTCGGGGCTTTCTTGCGAAGGGGCTTCGTCGCTGGCACCCTCCGTGAGCTTGCTTTGCACTTCGTACTCGCCCAGTATGGAGGCTGCTTCGCGGAGGATTTCGGCTTCGAGCGGTTCTGTGTCGATGATGCCATCATTCACAGGACATGGAGTGTCTGCTTCTGCTACCTGCTCGGGCGACCCGGCCAGCGCTTCGGTACTTGGCAGGGCGACCTGAGCTGTATCTCCTTCTGCTGCATGCTGTTTTGCGGTATCTTCCTCGGCGTGCGCTTCTTCGGCTTCGGCAATTCTTTTCAAGAGCCCCTTGCGCACGGTATAGCGGTACAGTTTGCTCCGATCGCCTATGTGTACAGCCGCCTTCGCCAGTTGTTCAGAGGCGTCGAGGCGGTCAAATTGTCGCGCACCAATGGCGCTCAATACATGAAAGGCTGCGCAGTAAGGGTATTTTTGCGAAAGCGCCTCCAGCTCCGGTAGCTGCTCCTCATGCTCGAGGGTGGCAGACTCCATGGCCGATATGAGTGCTGAGCGCTGCATCACCAAGCTCCTAAGGATGCATCGAAAATGTCTTGTATCAATTGCTCGTTGATCTCCTCGATCAATTCGAGCTCCACCGCATTAAAGTCGATATTGGAATCGTAATCGGCGAAGCGGGTAAAGGTGCGTTCGAAGTTCTTCTCCCGCTCAAAGGTGTTGATGTACTTTACTTTCAATGTGATGGACAGCCTGTTGAGGGTGGCGAGCTCATCGGCAGAGACGGCGGCATTTCCGGTTTCGTATCGGGTTACGGTGCCCTCGTATTGCAAGTCTCCCTTGCGGTCTACCAGGTCGAGTGGAGTCTGGGCAAGCATGAGGTCTTTGAGGGCCTCAGTAAGTACAAGGTCGTAATTGGGCGCTGCCATTGGCGTCACAATCTTGAACTGGCGTATGGAGAAGGTTCGTGCATCGGGGGGGATATCCGCACCTGTGAAGCTATAACTCACCGAGCAGCTATTGAGCAGGGCGAGCAGGGCGATGCCTGCCAGGGTATAGGCGAAGCTTTTCATCAGAGCCATGCTACCGCAAATTGTATTCCTTAATTTTACGATAAAGGGTACGCTCACTGATGCCCAGTTCTTTGGCGGCTTGCTTGCGCTTGTTATTGTACTTTTTCAGGGCCTTAGCGATGAGTTCCTTCTCCGTTTCTTCCAAAGATAGTATTTCCTCCACTTCCTCATGCGCTTCTATGTGCATGGGCTCTTCTCGTGGGCTTCGGTATTCTTCCCGCTCCTTTTCAGGGCTGCTGTAGCTGCTCACCTCGGTTTGTACGGTTTGATAGTCATCGTAGAGACG
>SLDS01000230.1 GCA_007125175.1 Flavobacteriales bacterium | reverse complement strand
CCATCCTCGCCATACAGCTTTTTAAGCGCAATCCGCTCAACCTGCGCCCCCTCTTCCGCGTGCCCCGGCAGTGGAATCCAAAAGCCCTGGGGCTCTTCCTGCACGGATACAGCCTGCTGCCCAAAAGCGCGGAAAACAAGGAGCGCTGTGACTGGCTTTTCGCCAAATTGATGGAGCTGCGCACGCCCGAGGTGCCCGGCCTGGGCTGGGGCTATCCCTTCCCCTGGGCCAGCCCTGAAAAGTACCTGCCTGCCTGGTCGCCTACCTCGGTGGTGAGCGGATTCATCGCCCAGGGGCTCGATGCCTGGTACCGCACTTATGGCGATCTGCGGGCCCTCGAAGCCCTGAAGGAGGTGAGCCGCTTCCTCAGCGAAGCCCTCCACCATACGGAGTTGGATGATGGGGGCTACGCCATCAGCTACAGCACCGTACAGCCCGACTTTTGTTACAACGCCTCCCTCCTCGCCGCCGAAACTTACGCCCGCACCTACGCCCATACGCGTCAGGAGGGCTTGCACCACATGGCCATCCGCGCCCTCGAAACGGTGCTGAGCCGCCAAAAAAGCGACGGCAGCTGGAATTATTCCGAAAAGCTCGACAGCGGCAAGCAGCGCGTGCAGATCGACTTCCACCAAGGCTATGTGCTCGACAGCATCCTCTGCATCGCCGACCTGTGCGATCACCACACCGAGCCTGTGGAGAAGGCCCTTTCAGAGGGTTTTGAGTTTTACCGCACCCGGCAGTTTACCCAAAATGGCCGGGCCCTGTGGCGCCTCCCAGGCAATTATCCCCTCGATGTACACCAGCAAGCCCAGGGCATGATCACCGCCGTGCGCGAGTACCGCTACAATGCCAACCGCCGCGCATACGCCATGGCCAAACTCAGCACCCTCTGCGCCCTGGAGCAGCTCTACAGCGGCCGCGGCTACTGGTACTACCGCAAGCACCAAAGCTTCACCGACCGCACCACGTATATGCGCTGGGGCAATGCATGGATGTTTTTGGCGATGGCCGAGGTGTTGAGGGGGATTCAAGAGAGCTCATAAAGCACCCTGCTTAAGCGAATTTGAAGAATCAGGGCATGGAGGAGCAGCCGGAAATGGTCGATACGAATTGAGACAATCGCTATTACTATCCTATTGAAAGGACATATTTGCATATTTATGTCCTATGAATAGGATAAAATGTATTATATTTGTCCTAAACGCAGGACATAATGAAAGGGCTTTTTAAAAAAATCATTGTTGAGCGGCAGGAGTGGTTGAGGGAAATCAGCCTCATAAGGCGAGAAGTCAGCATTGAAGCCAAGGCCAACTATGTGTTTACCGGGCTAAGGAGGGCCGGTAAAAGCTACATGTTGTATCAAATTATTCAAGACCTCTTTCAAGAGGACGGGATAGAACGTGTGCTTTTCATAAATTTTGAAGATGAGCGTTTGCTTGAAGTGGGGCATCAGGATTTACAGCTCATCCTCGATACTTTTTACGAGTTGTATGATGTGAAACCTGTGGTGTTTTTGGACGAGGTTCAGAATGTTCCACATTGGCAAAAGTTTGTAAGGCGGCTTGCTGATGATGGAATGCGGGTATATGTTACCGGCAGCAATGCGGAGATGCTCAGCTATGAGATTGCAAGCACCTTGGGCGGACGCTTTGTGAACAGGGAAATCGCACCACTGTCGTTTAGGGAGTATTTGGGGTTCATGAGAATTGAAATTTCAAAATCAGCGAAATATTCTGCACAGCGCTATGACATCATCAAGGCGTATGACATGTATTTGATGCATGGAGGCTTTCCCGAATTGGTGCACTTTGACAACAAGCGGGAGTTTCTCTCCAGTGTGTATCAAAAGCTGTTCTACGGTGACTTGATTGCCCGCTACAATGTGGCCAATGCAGTAACCTTAAAACTTCTGGTAAAAAAACTTGCCGAAAGTGTAAACAGTGAAACTTCAGTCAATCGCATCAAGAACAGGATCAAGTCAACCGGGGCAAGCATTGGCAATACCACCCTTTTTGATTATCTGAGTTATTTGGAATCCTCCTTTATCATAGGCTCAATTTCAAATTATCACAGCAAGTTCACCGAAAGGGAAACCAATAAGAAGTATTACTTTCTGGACACGGGAATTTTGGCATTATTTTTAACTGATCAGGCCACCAAGCTCCTTGAAAATCAAGTGTACATTGAGCTTCGCCGCAGGGGCTTGAGTCCGTATTTTCTCAAACGAAATACCGAGGTTGATTTCTATGTGCCTGAAGAAGAATTGCTCATTCAGGTTTCATACAGCATTGAAGATCCTGACACTTATCAAAGAGAAGTAAAGGGATTGAGGCTGGCCATGAAGGAATTCAGTATTCCTGGCGCTTTGATCATCACCCATGGCGAAGAGAAGGAGGTCAAAGTTGATGAAGGTATTATCCATGTGGTGCCTGCATGGCGGTGGCTATTGGAAGGCTAATCTATTTATATTGCTCAAAGGAGAAATTGGTAAGGATTTATCCTTTATACAGGAAGAATTCAGCATTTGCAATCCCGGGCGGCACTCTGATAAAGCACTTGACAACTCCATTTAAGCCCGAAAATCTTTTACTCTACTGTATGTTTTTCGGGTTTATTTCAAATTAATCCCGAAAATCTGTTACCTTTGTGTAGGATTTTCGGTATAAAAGCCATGGATGAATTCAAGCGACACCTCAGTGCAAGGCTCAAAAGCTACCTGCAGCTCTTTCCCTGCGTGGCTATTGTAGGGCCGCGGCAGGTGGGCAAAACCCACCTTGTGAAGGCACTTATGGGGCAGTACGAGCGGGAGGCGATTTACCTCGACCTCGAGTCGGATGAAGACCTGGCACGGCTCTCCAATGCCGAGCAGTACCTCAACGCCCGGCAGGACAAGCTCATCATTATTGATGAGGTGCAGCGCAATCCGGAGTTGTTCGTATTGCTGAGGTCAGTGATCGACAAGCGGCGTGAGAATGGGCGCTTTATCTTGCTGGGCTCAGCCTCGCCTGAGCTGCTCACCCAAAGCTCCGAGAGCCTCGCCGGGCGCATAGGCTACCTCGAGATGCACCCCTTTAGCAACGAGGAGGTGAAGGAGGTGTTCAGCCCTGACGACCTCTGGCTGCGGGGCGGCTTCCCCAATGCCCTGATACAGCGCGATGCGAGCCTCAGCATGGAAGTGAGGCAGCAATTTATCCAGACCTATGTGGAGCGCGAGCTCGCCATCCTCGGCCTCTCCGCTTCGGCCCTGCGGCTCAAGAACCTCCTGCGTATGATAGCCCACATGCAGGGGCAGCTCATCAATTACAGTCAGCTGTCCAACTCTATGGGCATCAACGTGCAAACACTGCATCGCTACCTCGATTTTTTCGAGCATGCCTTCATCATTCGCCGCCTTGAGCCCTACCATGTGAATGTGCAAAAGCGCATCGTGAAGTCACCCAAAGTCTACATACGCGATACCGGCGTATACCATGCCTTGGCGGGTATCGAAGACAGGGAGGCGCTCGACGGCTTTCACGGAAAGGGGCCCTCATGGGAGTCCTTTGTACTGCAGCAGGTTATGCAGAGGCTCAAACCGGGAGTGGACATGCACTTTTACCGCACACACGACGGCACCGAGCTCGATGCAGTGCTGCTTAAAGGCATGACACCCGTGCTCGGCCTGGAAGTAAAGCTGTCTAATGCGCCCTCCATCACCCGGGGTACCACCATCGCCTCTGCCGATTTGGGTGATGTGCCCGTGCTGGTGGTAACCCATTCTGCCGAAGAAGATTATGCGCACAATGAGCGGGTCACAGTCACCTCCTTCGAGCGCCTGTTCCAGCACTTGGCCCAAAAAAAAATGATCGAGGCAGCCCTCACCTAAAGCCGTATTGCCTTAGCTTCGCCCCATGCGCTTCCTCTTCTACCTCGGCCACCCCGCCCACTACCACAATTTTAAGCACAGCGTACGTCTCCTTACGGCAAAAGGCCACGAAGTGAAGGTGGTGGCACGGGGCAAGGATGTGCTCTTCGACCTGCTGGAGGGGGAGGATTGGGACCTCGTGCGCCTGCCCGAGCGCAAGGCTGCCGGGGGCAAGCTGGGCCTTGCGGCAAATATTGCAGCCCGCGAAGTCACCATACTGCGCATCGCCCGTAAGTTCAGGCCCAACCTGATGGCCGGCACTGACCTGGTGATCACCCACGTGGGCCGCCTGCTTGGCATACCTTCTGTGATCGTGAATGAGGACGACAGCGCGGCCATACCCCTCATGGCTAAATATGCCTTTCCTTACGCCACGGCCATCCTCGCCCCCAATTGCTGCGACCAAAGCCCGGCCAACCACAAGAAGATAGGCTACGAAGGCTACCACGAGCTGGCCTATCTCCATCCCAATCTTTTCAGCAGCAGCCGCGACGACCTTCCGGAAAAATTGCAACACCCCGAGCCCTACTTCCTCCTGCGCTTCGCCTCCCTGCATGCGCATCACGATGCGGGCAGGCGGGGCATCAGTGATGAACTTGCGCTCAAGCTGATTGCCTTGCTCCGGCCCCACGGCAAAGTGTACATCACGAGTGAGCGCCCATTTGGCGAAAGCCTGGAGCCCTACCGACTGACTGTGCACCCACGCGATATCCACCATGTGATGGCCCATGCCGCCATGTACATCGGCGATTCACAAACCATGGCTGCCGAGGCGGCAGTGCTCGGCGTACCTTCCATTCGCTACAATGACTTTGTGGGGGAGCTGAGCTACCTCGAGGAATTGGAGCACAAATACGGACTTACGCGCGGCATCAGGGCCGGTAAGGAGGAGCTGCTGCTCACCACAGTCGAAGAGTACCTGGCCGACATTGACTTACCGACGACAAGGGAGACCGCACGCATAAGCCAGAATACCAAGCTCCAACACTTATTGGACAACACCATTGAGGTGACCCCCTTTTGGGTGGAGTGCTTCGAAAAGCTGGCTGCAAAAAACCGTTAATTTCTCTGTTGGTAAGTATTTGGAGTGCGCCTCATTGGGCCTATTGCACTGCATAGCTTTATCCTGCAAAACAGCGGGATGGTCAGAATTATCGCCGACATCATCAAAGCAAAGGGAATAGAAGGTGGAGCCTTGCTCGCATTTCTTGCTCCCCTGACCGGACAGAGAAATGGGGCGGTGCCTATCATCAAGGAAAAATCGGCTTCAGGACTGCAGAACTATGAGAATGGCAGTCTTGACGGTCTGATCAATCTGCAGCGGGTGAATGATATAATGGGCATCAATGCCTTCTTTAAAGCGGGCAATGCAAAGCTCAAAGAAGGGGCGAGCATGATCGCTTGCATGGAAAATTTGGAGCAACGCAGAGATCGGCTCTTCAAAAAATTTCCTTGGGGTGTCAACCTATTGTACTACATGCTGGACTTCGTATACAAGCGAATCTTTCCAAAATTCAGGCTCACAAAACGCATCTATTTCGCATTGACGCAGGGGCGCAACCGCGCCCTTTCGAAAAGTGAGATTCTGGGGCGCCTGGTGTATTGCGGATTTGAAATAGAAGAAGTGCAGGAGATTAACAAGCTCATGTACTTCAAGGCAGTGAAAAGGAGAGCTCCACTTGAGGAGCCGGAGCCGAGCTCAGGAATACTGCTTCGCGTAAAGCGAATTGGGCACCGAGGCAAATCCATCACGGTGTATAAATTTCGCACCATGCACCCCTACGCCCAGTACATTCAGGACTATGTATTTGCGCAGAATGACCTCGCTGAAGGCGGAAAATTCCGGGACGACTTTCGAATCACAAAATGGGGCCGCTGGATGCGTCGTTTCTGGATCGATGAGATTCCCATGATTTGGAACATCCTTCGTGGCGATCTCAAATTGGTCGGGGTAAGACCGCTCAGCGAGCACTATTTGAGCCTTTACAGTTCAGAGATAAAAGCCATTCGTGTACAGGGAAAGCCGGGACTTATCCCACCATTTTACGCTGATATGCCGAAGAACCTCGATGAGATACAGGCCTCGGAGCATCGCTACATGCAGGCCTATATCGAGTCACCCTACACGACAGATTTACAGTATTGCTTGCGCGCCTTTCAGAATATCGTGCTGAAAAAAGCGAGGAGCAATTGATGCGGTTGCGGTGTGCACTGGCTTTGTCACTCGTGCTGCTGGCCTTTACGGGAGCAAGAGCTCAAGTGGTATACGAGCCCGTGCAAAACAGTGTGTATCAATTCTTGGACGAGATGGCCGCCGAGGGCCACATACGCATCAACACCTTCGCGAGGCCATTTGCACGCACCTACATTGCGGAGCGGCTTGATAGCCTTTCGGCAAAAAGGGAATTGCTCAACGGCAGGCAGCGCTTTGAACTCGATTTTTACCTGAGGGATTATGGCAAGGAGCTCCGAGCTGATATGGACTGGGATCGCCGACAGGATCTTCTATATCGCTCAGACAGCACCTTCAAGCTTACGGTCAACCCCATTTTTGGCGGAAGCCTCACCTTCAATGAAAACGGTACCCGCATACACCGTAAGATAGGCGGAGAGTTTTGGGCTACAGGGGGTAAGGCAGGTATGTACGGCTCCCTGCGCGACAATACGGTGACCCATGCCCTGGCCTTGCCGCAATACCTCACCTCCTTGGAAGGGCAAAACTACAAAGTGATCGTGACCGACAACGAGCGCAATGACTACAACGAAGCCATGGGCGGCATCACCTATCAATGGAAGTGGGGCGATGTGGGCTTGATCAAAGACCGCATCATCTGGGGCAATGGGCAGCGTCAGGCCAACATCTTTTCCGGAAGGGCACCCAGCTATGCCATGGTCAACCTGCGCCTATACCCCTACAAGTGGCTCGACTTCCAATACATACACGGCTGGCTGGTATCAGAACAGCTCGACAGCGCGCGGACCTACCTCACGCCTATTGGCAACCGGAGGGTGCAAACGAATAAGAATATAGCCGCCAATTACCTCACCATCAAAACCAGATGGGATGTGGACTTCACTGCAGGAAATTCTGTGATATACAGCGATGATGGTTTTCAACCGGCCTATTTCATTCCTTTCATGTTTTTCAAATCGATAGATCATACCTACAGTGGTACTGGCTCCAATGAACTGGGGCAAAACGCACAGATGTTTTTTGACGTGAGCGTGCGAAGCTTGCGCAAAGTCCATTTTTACGGAAGTGTATTCATGGACGAACTCAACATCGGGAATATGTGGGATCGGGAAATGCACACCAATATATGGAGTGTAAAAGGTGGCGCTACATGGTTCAATGCCTTGCCCAATGTGCATCTCACTGCCGAGTATGTACGCACAGCCCCTTGGACCTACAGGCATCAGATTGAGAGCACCACATTTGCCAGCAATGACTTCAATTTGGGGCATTATCTGGGTGAAAATGCGGATGAGCTTTACTTTGCCGCAGTGTGGCGTCCATGGCGCAACCTGGTGGTAAAAGGCTCAGCATGGCAAGCGCGAAAGGGCCCTGAGCACCTGTATGAAATCATCTTGGGAAATGCCAATGTGACCGGATTGCCCTTCATGGAGGAGGTAATCTGGCAGCAGCGCGGTGCGCAAATGAGTTTGCAATGGGAGGCTTTGAATGGCTTATTGCTGTTCAGCCAGTTGACTTATCTCGATAGTGCAGGCCCCGATCAGTATATGCCGCGCTACCTGCGTGGAAGTATCTGGAGTCTGGAAGCGGGCTTTCGCATTGGCTGGTAGCCTTGGCGCCAAAATCTCTGAACCTCAAGGCTCCTTCTTGCTACCGCCGCCGAGCAGGTACTGCATTTCGAACAGTTTCAGCTGCAGCTCAAACATCTTCATGCGCACTTCCTCGAGCTCTTTGTTTTCCTCTTCCGGGTCTACCCGATTGCCAAGTCTGGACTCGATAGGGCCATCGAGCTTCACTTCTTTTGGGCTCACATCTTCTTTGTCCGAGCCAAATAGCCTCCACTTCTTGTTTTTATCGGCTTCGAGGGCAGTGTCCTTGTCCTCCTTCTTTTTCTTCTTCTTTTTGGGATAGTCATCCTCATCCCTGTTGAAGTTGTAGCGCAAGCCTACACCAAAGTAAGAGTACTTGTCATTGGCCGTCCAATCCAGGCTTTTGGCATCGAGCTCATTGGTGAACACATTATTGAGCATGTAGCTGAAGGTGACATCAGTCTTGTAGTTGACGCGGTAGCCAAAGGTGAAGCCTACTGGAATATTGAGGGCCATGGCCATGGGCTCCAGGCCGTCAAGCACATATCGCTGGGTGGGCGGGTTGGCATCGGTTACGCTGTAGCCTACAAAATCGCGGACGCGCTCATCATCACCGGTCCAGGTGGTATAGGCCCTGAACCATGTGAGGCCTATGCCCGCTTCGGCAAGGAGGAATACCTTAGACTCCTTGCTTTTGTCTTTGCGGAAAAGCTCCCCCAAGACATCAAAGGTACCGACCAATGCGAGGGTGCGGTACTCCGATCTAAAGTTTATCTTGGGACTTTGCTTGCCTTGAATCCGGCCTCCTCCGAGGCTTCCTGCTTCGAAGTGCAATTGGGCACCGAGACCCCATTTGATATCGCGCTGCACGTATGCCCGCCATCCAAATTGGTAGTATGTTGAAAAATCCCGCAAGGGAGCAAGGTGCTTGTAATCGGCCAAGTCGCCGTGAAACAGCCCCACCCCAAGGTTGGCTCCCACTGAAAGTCCGTTGAAAAATTTGATCGGCTCTCCTCCCTCCTTGCTTACCATGGTCGACCTTTCGCGCTCGGCTGTGCGATGCTGCAGAAACCAAGGGTCGCTCTCATTGTGGGGCGTGCCGGAATCCACAGGCGAGGTAGCAGCCATCTGAAAAGGATACAGCAAGCACAGAAGCACTGCGCTCAAAACATATGGAGACATTTGGAATTTCACCGCCTCAAAAATGCTCTTAATCAAGTTCACCACCAAAATTGACCATGACAAATTGTTATCGTCAGACTGTTGAAAACTGTGGGGCGCGACCGAAGAAACTGGCTGATGTCGCTTTAAACTTGTGCATTGTTTGCTATCTTCCGTCGGCATGTATGCATTAAAGCGCTTCTTTCTACTTCAATTGCTGGTTTTTATATCACTTGCAGGCAGTGCTCAAGATGTCATTGAGCGCAGCTATTTCCCCAATGCACAAGCCCGTAATGCCGCAATAGCTGCCGCTCGCTATGCGGAGGAGGCCTATTACTACACCCGGTTTACCACTTTTGTAAATTCAGTAGACAGCTCGCGGGTCTTTGCCGACACGGCACTATTTTTTGTGAAGCGATCGCTTATGCTGTGCGATACTTCACTGCTCCATGCACCTGTGAGCAATACGGCAGCCATTGATTACCTATTGAGTGGCAAAAACCGAACACATACCGCCGACAGCATCATACGGGGCTTTTATCCCATGGTGGAGCTCTCCTCTCATCACTATTTTGGCAGGGAGGCTGCCTACCACCTAAGCAATTCGGTGATGGATCATTTCAGCGCTTCCTTGCTGCTCAAGCCCGAAGATGAGTCAGAAGGTGCTGATCTGGAAGAGTACGCGGTATTGCCTTTCGATGATGAAGTGCTGCGGCTTGAAGCCGACGAAACGGCCTTTCAATATTTCGTGAATCAGCATGAGGAAGAATTGCAGATGCTGGGACATCTGAAAAATGATCTTCAGGCTGAGTTGGGCAAGGCAGACTCGCAGAAAGCCCGCGCCCAAATAAGATCCTGGCTGGATGAGGTAGATCAACAAATGGCCGAAAGCACCTCCAATCTTGAGGATGCCTCTATGCGCATTCAGGATATCCGCTTCTTACTCGACAAAAAGTACCTGAAAGATTTGGCCGATATAGAAGGCCCTGAACACCTCGCACAGTTTGAAACAGATAGCCCTTCCAACGATTCCAATGTTTTGATCAATGAAGATCTGCCTGATGGGCTGGCTTACAAGATTCAATTGGGCTATTACCCCAATGATTTGGACATAAACCACTTCAAAGGCCTCTACCCCATCAGCCGCGAATCGGTAAAGGACAATCTATCTCGCTTCTATGCAGGCTTGTTTTTCACATACAGCGATGCCAGCAAGGGCTTGCAGTATGTGCGCAACAATGCCATAGCCAATTCCTTTATCGTGCCCTTCCTCGACGGGAAAAAAATAGGGATGAGCAGAGCTGTGGAGATTGAAAAACAGAGGGGCGTGAAGTAGGGTCTGTCCAAACAGTTGGATTCAGCCAGCTCAAAGTCTGCGAATTTTCGATGTATTCAGCTTGCCCTAAGTGATAGACTCCGGCTCCGGGCTCCTGCCGTGCTTCATTATTTCATAGAGGTCAAATTGAGCGCGCACTTCTTTCTCTCCGGGCATTCTAGCTACATAGCCGTTCGATTGCTCCCTGTCGAGAAGCCTGGCTTTGGCATTGTCATTCCACTGCAGCTCGAGGTAGTCCAGCAATTCCTTCTTGATAGTGGGATCGTGAATCAGGCAGCCCACCTCGACCCTGTAGTCAAGATTTCGCGTCATCCAATCCGCTGAGGAAAGTATCACCTCTGTTTTGCCGGCAGCAGCAAAAACAAATACCCGCGAATGCTCCAAATATCTGTCTACGATGCTTCGCACTTCTATATTCTCGCTCAGACCTTTAATCCCACCGATCAATGAGCAAATACCCCTCACCATGATGCGTATGCGCACTCCGGCCTTGCTTGCCTGATATAGCTTGCGGATCATTGACTCGTCTACGAGGCTATTCACTTTGATGAAAATCGAGGCTTCCCGTCCTTCCTTGGCCAGCTTGATCTCACGGTTGATTTTCTTGATAAACTGATTTTTCATGGAAGCGGGTGCCACCATCAGGTGCTTAAAGCGAAAATGGCGATAGGGCCTTTCCAGAAAAAGGAAAACCTTGTAGATCTCCTCACATATCTCTTCATGCGCTGTGAAGAGTGCAAAGTCGCTGTACACTTTTGCAGTAGCTTCATTGAAATTGCCGGTAGCAATGAGCCCATAGTGCTTAAGCTGCCCATCTTTCACCCGGCTCACCAAAGCCAGCTTACAGTGGGCCTTGATATCCGGCAAGCCAAAAATCACCTTGACACCTGCCTCCTGAAGTTTTCTGCTCCAATCGAGGTTGTTCTCCTCATCAAATCGAGCCCTTAGCTCAACCATGGCCGTAACCTGCTTGCCATTTTTCGCTGCGCTGATCAAGGCGTTGATGACCCGTGATGACTTTGCTACACGGTACAATGAAATGCGTATCTCTCTTACCTCGGGGTGTATGGCCGCTTCACGCAAATAATTGACAAAAGCCCGAAAGTGATGATATGGATAGTGGAGCAGGATATCTCCCTCATTGATGGCGTTGAGTACACTTTTGTGCTCCATAAAACGGGGATGCTCAAGCTGCTGTGCAGGTTCCCATTCCAGAGATCCGGGCCCCACGTTGGGAAACTTCATGAAGTCTTTGGAATTGTGGTAGCGACCTCCGGGTATCACATTATCATCTTCATCGAGCTCGAGCTTGCCCATGAGATAGCTGCGCAGTCCACGAGGCATGTCTGCATCGTAAAGGAAGCGCACGGTCTGTCCGCGCTTGCGCTGTTTCACGCCTTTCTTCATTTTTTCAAAAAAGCCTTTCGACACATCATCGTCGATGTCTATCTCAGCATCACGCGTGATCTTAATGGTGTATGCTTCTAGCTTGTCGTAGTGAAAGAGGCCAAAGATCTTATCGAGATTGGCGCGAATCACATCGTCGAGAAACATAACGTACTGGCGCTCGCCGTCGCTTGGCAGCACTACAAATCGTGGCGTCAGTTCTGATGGCACTTCGATCAGCGCGTATTGCTTCGACTTTGAAGGTTGCGTAGACGTGAGCTTCACAGCGAGGTAGATGGACTTATCCCTCAGGTAAGGAAAGGAAGGTACCATCTTGAGCATTATAGGAATCAAGAGAGGAGCCACCTTCTCGCGGTAATAGTCGAGTACGAATGCCTTTTGTTGCTCATCGAG
The DNA here is from genome assembly GCA_007125175.1 of Flavobacteriales bacterium. GTDB lineage: Bacteria > Bacteroidota > Bacteroidia > Flavobacteriales_D > Cryomorphaceae > T3Sed10-241. The sequence continues at coordinate 7,821 of SLDS01000230.1, read as the reverse complement.
CTGTGATTCATTGAGCATAAAAATATTATGGCTCTCCAGCTCAGCGATTATCTCGGTGTATATCTTGGTGAAAATCGCTTTCTGCCTAACCACCTCCTGTTGGATTCGCTCCAATACTTGGGCGGGTGTCAGATCACCCAGAAGCTGCGTTTTTCGACTGGAATAGGCCATCAAACGACGAATGGTGGCCACCCTAACCCTGAAGAATTCATCAAGGTTGTTAGAGAAAATGCCCAGGAAACGCATGCGCTCCACAAGCGGCACCATGGGGTCTTGCGCTTCTTGCAATACGCGGTGATTGAAAGAAAGCCAGCTGAGCTCGCGGTTTACCGTTCGATTCTTGAGACTTATGGACATACGGGTCTGAATGAAATTCTTACAAATCTCCGAATCTATTCGGATAATCGGAAATAATACCGTCTACCCCCATATCTTTAAGGGTTTTCATCTCATCGATATCGTTTACCGTCCAGGGAATGAGTTGCATGCCCTTTTGCCTGCAGACTTTGGGCATCTCAGGTGTGATCAGGGTGTATTCGGGGCTGTATATATCCGGCACAAAACCGAGCCTCTCAATATTTTCCTCGAGACTCAAATCATTCTCGACAAGCAATGCCAATCGCATACCGGGAAAGTTCTCATGGACAAATTGCAGGGTGCGCGGATCGAATGATTGAATGATGCTGCGCTCTGCGACCTGATTTTCGAGTAAGACGCGCATTGCCAGCATAGCAAAAGCCTCTGGAGAAGGGTGAAGGGTACCATCACCGGCAGGGGTGCATTTGGTCTCGACATTGTAGAATGGCAATTCTCTTCCCGTAGCGATCGCATGCTTATCAGCCGCCTCAATCACCTCACTTAGCAAGGGCTTGTGCGTTCTTAATGGGCGCTGCTCCGGAAAGCCCGGGTGCTGCCTGCTCCCGCAATCATAGGTCTTAATCGCATCATAGCTCATGGAGAAAATGCGCAGGGATTTCTCCTCGGTTTTACCGATGGCATTTCCTTCAGTATCGGCGCAAATGAGATGCGAAAACCAAGGATCATGTGATACCACTACCTGCTCATCTCCGCTTATCACCAAGTCGAGCTCCAGCGTAACAACTCCGAGGTCGAGCGCTTTGATAAATGCGGGCATCGAATTTTCCGGAAGGAGGCCACGGCAGCCCCTGTGCCCCTGCGTGTCGAAGCCTGCAGGCTTCATGGCGACAATACGCTGTGGCGGCTGTTCAGTATTCAAGTCTTTGGTATTTTCTTCTTTTCTGAGCTGTTTGCAAGAAATGGCACCCAAAAGAAGTGAGAGGATGAGAATGGCTCGCATCAGCCAAAGTTAACACGGCCGCCTGAATGGGGCAAAAGCAATTTGACACGGCGTATGAGCTCTTCCATGCGGACGGGCTTCACGAGGTAATCCTGAGCCCCGGCTTTCAAAGCTTCTCGGTAGTCGGTCAAGCTGCCCTTACACGTGAGCATTACAATGGGAATGTGGCTGGTTTTCACATTATTCTTCAAGACCTTACAAACCGCAATACCGTCCGGAAAAGGCATCATCCAGTCGCTGAGCACAATGTCAGGAGGGTCGTTAATGATGTGCTCCAAAGCTTCGGCCGACTCTGAAAATGCATCAACATGAATTCCTTCTTTATTGAGGTTATAGACGATGAGATCCAAAATGTCTTCGACATCGTCAATGGCTACAGCGCGAAACTTCTGCATAAAAACAAGCATTTTTACAAAGGTAGAGCCTCGGAAAAGCCTTGAATTGAATAATTTGTTAAGAAATTGTTGCCAATGTGCCCAATGCGACGCTACAGCCAGCTGGCACTGCCATCTTGCGAACTTCAGCTTGCTGTTGAAGCCATGTAGATGCAAAGGCTAAAATAAGCATACACAAAATTGTATATCAGGATTTTATAACGATTCAAGAAAAATGTGAAAGACCAACTCGTACTTCACCCTTAACAAGCATTGACTTTCTAAAACAATTATTGACTGTATATTTGTGGGAAACTCATCCTTTTCATGTTGAAGCAAAAAATGACCAGCGATAAGACCCGGATGATCACGAGTGCCGTGGCTTACCTGAGATTCAAGGGCTACCATGAGATAAAGGCCTTGCTCGCGGGATTCGACAATCCTCAGGCTGTGTTTCGCAAAGCCAGTGAAGCCGGCTATACTCCCGACCTGATCGCTCAAAAAGATTTTGGAATCCACCTCTTCGAAGTGGTTGACGCTCCGGGAGATTTTTCTCCGGAATGGTTGGAGCGTTGGTCGGTGTACGCCGATTATGCAGAGCGCAAGCAAGGCAAGTTTTACCTGATCGCCTACAGCGAAGATGCTGATTTGGTGAGCGAAAAAATTGAAGGCCTTGAACCTGCTCCCCTCATACTAAAGATTCGCCGCTAAGCAGGCTTTGAATTGTAATAGCCGCCTATTTCGTCATTTTTTCCATTCTATTTCGATCGATGAAAACCAGCATAAGCCAATCTACCCATATCGACATTTACAACAGTGTAAACCGACCTACCTTTCTGGAAGAGAAGGAGGTCGTGGATTTCCTATTTGATCACCTGGATCAATACGGAGATCCCAAAAAACACATTGGAGCCGCCATTGAGTACGCCTGCAGCTCGCACAAGGGTAAGGGGGGCTTCGTGCTTATCGCCAAAAAGAAAAATGAGATGGTAGGTGCAGTGGTGGTTAACCAGACTGGTATGTCTGGTTACATTCCCGAAAACATACTCGTTTACATCGCTGTAGACGCCCAAGTACGTGGTCAAGGCCTTGGCAAGAAGCTTATGGAGCAGGCTTTGGCTTACGCAAAAGGCGATGTAGCTCTTCACGTCGAGCCTGACAATCCGGCCAGGAAGCTCTATGAAAAGCTTGGTTTTACCAACAAATACCTTGAGATGCGCTTCAAAGCCGAAGGGTGAATTGAGCACATCAAGCCATCAGATGACAAAGCTTTACGGAGTAGACGAAAGCGAGATAAGGAAGGAGCTGCACCGGCATCCAGAGCTAAGCGGCGAAGAGGCGGAGACTGCGAAACGCATAGTCGGATTTCTTGAACACATACCCGGGATCGCTATCCGCAAAAATGCAGGTGCACACGGCATCGTGGCTTGGAAGCGCTACGGAAAAGGGCCTATGATAGGTTTTAGAGCTGAGCTGGACGCCCTACCCATTCGGGAAAAGAGCAATCAAGAACATCGCTCACGCAATGAAGGAAAGAGCCATGCCTGCGGGCATGATGGACATATGACCATGCTCCTGGCTATGATGGCCCTGCTTGAAGATCAAAAAGAAAGCAGGGGCGGCGTGGTACTTCATTTTCAATCTGCAGAAGAAACGGGAAAAGGAGCGCGCTTGATGCTCGACTCTTCGCATATGGGTGAAGTGCCCCGGGTGGAAATATGCTTCGCCATTCACAATATACCCGGACGCGATTTGGGCAAAGTCCTTTATCGCGAAGGCAGTTTTGCATGCGCCAGCGTAGGTGCGCGTGTGCGCATAGAGGGCAGGACAGCTCATGCTGCCCATCCCGAACGGGCTATTAATCCTCTGGCCCCGGCCCTGGAACTGCTTGACTATGCACAATCTTTACCACAATCTGAACAAGTGGATGGCTTTGCTCTGAGCACCCCTGTAGCCCTTATCGCGGGCGAGGAAAGCTTCGGCACCACACCGGCAGAGGCCCTGCTTGCAATCACCCTGCGCGCTGCCAAGACGGAGAGCCTTGAGAAAATGATGGACCTCTTTGATCGCAGAGCATACGATAAGGCAGAGGATCACGAAGGAAAAATCGAATGCACCTTTTTGGAATACTTCCCGGCTACACAAAATGCCCCTATCCAAGAGCTCGTGCGAAAAGCATGTCATGAGACAGGCCTCGACTACGAGGAGCTCGAAGCGCCATTTCGCTGGTCAGAAGACTTCGGCCATTTTGCAGAGCGCTCACCCATCGCGATGATGGGCCTTGGCAGTGGCTTGGACCAGCCCGAACTGCATGCCCCCAACTTCGATTTTCCCGACGCACTAATCCAAAAAGGAGCAAATCTGTACAGGGAGTTGTATAAATCCTTCATCGAATCATACGATGCTTGAAGCCCGCACCACATCCTCTTTTATCGAGCTCGATGAGCGTCAGCTTCACGAAAATGTGGACTTCATACGCACCCTCATTCCCGAAAGCACTGCACTATCGGCAGTGATCAAAGGCAATGCATATGGGCACGGTATCGCTCAAATGGTGCCCATGGCCGAGCGTGCAGGTATAGAGCACTTCTCAGTGTACGGGGTCGAAGAAGCCAAACGCTTCCAAGAGGCAAGCTCGAGAGACTCGCAGCTCATGATTATGGGCTACATCGATAAAGTGAACCTCGATTGGGTACTCGAGCAGTCCTACGAATTCTTCATATACGATCTTCTTCAGCTGAAAAATGCCATTGATTGCGCTAAAAAGCTGGGAATAAAAGCCAAATTACACATCGAAGTGGAGACCGGCATGAACCGAACCGGTATCGATGAAAAGCAACTGGTCGGGCTTACAAATTTGCTGAAAAGCGAGGCTGAACACCTACAACTCTGCGGCTTGTGCACCCATCTCGCCGGTGCCGAAAGCATCGCCAACTACTACCGCATCAAGAAGCAGAAGATCCGCTTCTCACGCTACCTGAAATATTTCAAGAACCAAGGGATCCAATTCGAGCGCAGGCATGTAGCCTGTTCGGCAGGAGTGATCCGTTTTCCGGAATGCCACTATGATTTGGTTCGTGTGGGCATCTTGCTCTACGGCTTTTGGCCAAATCAGGAGACGCTAATCGAATTCCTCGGCCGGCGCAATGAAAAGGATGACCCCCTCACATCTGTGCTTTCATGGAAATCCAATGTGATGACGGTCAAAGAAGTTGAGCGTGGAGAGTACATAGGCTATGGAACCAGTTTTTTGGCCAACAAAGCCACACGTATTGCCATTGTACCAGTGGGATATGCCTACGGATACACCCGATCCCTGAGCAATCAGGGCCGCGTGCTCATCCACGGACAAAGGGTGGGCGTGATCGGTACAGTCAATATGAACATGATGGCCATCGACATCACTGAGATCGAAAATGTGCAAGTGGGCGACGAAGTAGTACTAATTGGTTTTCAAGGCAAAAACAGGATTACCGTAGCTTCTTTTGGCGAGATGAGTTCACAGCTGAATTACGAATTACTTGCTCGCTTGCCACAAAACCTTCCTAGAATCATCACCTGAACCATGGCCTTCGTAGTATTAGACAGATCAAAGCTGCAGCACAATTACAAGATGCTCAACACGCTTTTCGCAAAGAAGGGCATAGACTGGGGCATAGTGAGTAAAATGCTCTGCGGCAATCGCTCATACCTTCAAGAAATAATCGATTTGGGCATTGGAGAAATCCACGATTCCCGTATCAGCAACCTTCAAAAGGTTAAGGAGCTCAAACCCGAAATACAAACTGTATACATCAAGCCTCCGGCCAAGCGCAGTATTGAGAGGGTAGTGCGCTACGCGGATGTAAGCTTCAATACGGAATACTATACCATCCAAATGCTTTCTGAGGAGGCTCAAAGGCAAAAGAAGGTGCACAAAATCATCATCATGATAGAGCTAGGCGACCTTCGTGAAGGGGTGATGGGCGAGGAGTTTGTCGATTTTTACCGAAAGGTATTTGAGCTTCCCGGCATCAGCGTAGCAGGTATTGGCTCCAATCTCAATTGCTTGCATGGTGTGATGCCCAGCCCGGACAAATTCATCCAACTTTCACTCTACAAAGAGTTGATCAAGGCCTACTTCAAAGTGGAGATACCTTGGATCACCGGCGGCACCTCAGTGGTGCTCACCATGCTTCATAAGAACATGCTGCCTCCGTCGATAAATCACTTCCGCATTGGCGAGACTTTATTTTTTGGCGCGAATATTGAAGAGAATAGCACTTTTGAAGGAATGCACGATGATGTATTCACCCTGAGTGCTGAAATCATTGAACTGCATGAAAAACCCATGGTACCTGTAGGTCAAATTGCGGAAAATCCAAGTGGAGAAATGCTTGAAATTGACGAATCGCTCTACGGCAAAACCTCATTGCGCGCCATCATAGATGTCGGTTTACTCGACATCTCCCCCGACTTCCTGATACCACTTGATAGTGGAATTGAAGTGATTGGCGCCAGCTCTGACATGCTCGTCCTCGACTTTGGCGACACCGAGAAAGATTACAAAGTTGGCGATCTAGTCAACTTCAAGTTGAAATACATGGGAGCCTTGGGCATCATGAATTCCAATTACGTTGAAAAAAGAATTGTAAATTAAAGCCATGAAAACAAGTATACCAACCCTCATTTTGGCCCTGAGCCTTGCATTTCAGATAAATACTGGTGATGCTTTTGCCCAAAGCCAGGATAAGAATCAAGATAAATACGATGCCATACTCTTTATGGTGATCGACAAGGATTTTGAAAAAGCCCTGAGCAAAGCGGAAAAATACACCAAGCGCAAGGCCAGCCGGAAAGATCCTGAGCCATACCTGCTGATGAGTATGGCATACTACGAAATATCGAAAGACGAATCGATGCGGGAAGAGTTCCCAAGGGCATTTCGCGATGCTGTAAAATATGCCTACAAGGGCGCACGCTACGACAAGGAAAACGAAGTCATTGGCAAGTATGACAAATACCTCACCGAATTGAAAGTGGAGCTGATGAGGGAGGCGCGCTTTTACTACGACGAGGGTAGCTGGCGCAAAAGTGTAACGAACGCAAAGTACGTTACGCGGATCGATTCCGAGGACCTCCCAGCCACCCTACTGAAAGGTTTGGCAGAAATGAAAAGCCGCAACGAATACCAGGCGAAGATGACTTTTGAGGAAGCTGAGAAAATGGCCAAACAACTATCCCCCGGGTCTTTCAAAAGTGAGATGCTGCCCTTTCTGCGTTTTGGAATCATGGAGTATGCCACCATGATGAAAGAAAATGGAGAAAAAGACAAGGCCGAGCCCATGCTGGCTCTCGGTCAAAGAACTTTTGAAGACGACCAAGAGTTTCAGAATTTCGTGAGCCGCTTCTGAGTGCCTCGGGCCTCTTGGGATATTTGAGCATTCTTCACGCTTCATTGCTGAGCATGGCAATTTGTCACATTATTGCGAATACATCGTAATGGTACTATCTTTGCAGTACCTAAGGTGTATTACAACATCTACGTTCTTAATTTATGGGGCCGACTGGTTTTGACTGCATGAGAGGTTAATCAGTAAGCGTGTCGAGTGTTGAAAGTATTACTCGTAAATCCCAACTTTCGAGCCTATAAACGGCGAAAACAACTACGCACTCGCGGCCTGATCGTCTAAGACGTAAGGCTTAATCTCACAGCGAAGAACAGTAACTGGAGACGAGTATCCCGCAGTGCATTCTTTTCTGGTGCTTTGCTTGTGGGATATCATTCTCAGAAAATAAGGCAAGTAGGGCTTTGATGCTTGCACGAAAATCGAATTAAAGCTAAGTGTTGAGGAGGGTGTCCATACCCATCTCACCACCGACAATCAACATTGGACTACACACGTAGAAAGCTTTTTAGTCCCATGTTTGGACGAGGGTTCGAATCCCTCCGGCTCCACTTGATGATGAAAATGACCCAGTGCGCAGCGCTGGGTTTTTTCATACATCAAACTACCGTCAAGGGCGGCGCAGCCCACTTGTAAGGGGGTTTGGTGTATGAAAAGCACGGCCGACAGGACGTGGCATTTTCATTCCCTTCACGGGTTAGGAGGCGATCACCGAAGGTAATCCCTCCGGCTCCACTTGATG
>SLDS01000187.1 GCA_007125175.1 Flavobacteriales bacterium | reverse complement strand
ACTCAGCTTTGCGAGGGGATTAGTCGTACCAATTCCCACATTCAATTCTGTATTGAAAACTTGAGTCGTGTCGGTATTGACCGACCACAATGGCCCAAGGTCAATCAGTGGTGTAATTACCACTGTTTGCTCAGGGCCATCCCCTTGTGATAAGGTGAGCACATTGGTGGTATTGTCAAAGCTGAGTCCATCCACAAACTCATTCGTAGGGTCCGCGTCGGCATCGTCAATCAATGCGCTTAAATCGACACTGTAGGTACCGCCGGCATCCTCAATGCTCAGGAGCGCATCATCTCCATCAAATTCCACTCCCGTAATCAACTCATTGCTCGGATCGGCGTCGGCATCATCTATCAGGCTGCTCAGGTCGACGGTGTAGACGTTCTCTGTATCCGTGAGGGTGAGTTCGGAGTCACTTTCGTCAAAATCGAAGTCTGTAATCACCTGCCCCGATCCCGGCGGTGGGATGAGGCTGCTCAAGTCCACAGTGTAAGTGCCGCCGGCATCCTGCACTGTAAGTGCACCGCTGTCTTCATCATAGCCGAAGTTCAATATCAACTCATTGCTCGGATCGGCGTCGGCATCATCTATCAGGCTACTGAGGTTTACGCTGTACACTCCCCCTGCATCCTGCACACTGAGCAGTGCATCGCTGTTGTCAAAATCAAAATTCGAAATCAGCTCATTGGTCGGATCGGGGTCATCGTCGTCTGCGTTGGTAACTGTTTCAGCATGTAAGGCATATGGCACAGAAACCAATTGCATGCTCCCCATGCTTTGCAATCCTTCACCGGCATCCATTTCGATTTCGAGCCAATATTGCCGCGTAGACCATTGCAAAGCAGAAAAGCTACCGCTCAGTGCATTGCCATTTCCGATGAGCAAAACAAAAAGTCCCATCCCATCGGTTTGCACATCAATATGCTCCTCTTGATAGGCAATATTGCCTCCGGGGCCGCCTTCTCTGAGAAGTATGTTGAGGTATACTTCGGTATTCGCCAATTCAATGCCGGTATCCAATTGGCGTGCTACAGCCTGATAATTGATAAAGCCAGGCGATTGTGCCAGGAGCGTAAGGCTAATGAGAAAAAGGAGACTTGTGGAGAGTATCCGTAGCTTCATGTTTGAGCATTCGGGTTTCAGCTAAATTATTGCTGGAATGGCCCTATTTGCGCGGCTTTGCGCAAAGTTCTCAACAATCCACGGTGCTTTTTAGTCTTTTTTTGATCAATACCTTAGGCCCGAATTCCCGAAAATTCCCCTCTCCAGGGCTCTGCAAAGGGGGTAAATTGGTTTTCCGGGCAGCGCATATTTCCGGTTCTTGTGCTTAGGGGATAGAAAAACACTCAGGGGAAAAATGGTATGCGCGAATCATTTTTTGCCTGAAAAGGCGAATGCCAAGGCAATGAGTACAAAACCCACACCCGTGAGCACAGGTGGTATCATCTCGGCTTGCATGCCAAGGTAGATCAGATACACGGCCAAAATGGCCAACATTACAGCTACAGCTTTTTTCATGGTTGGTGGTACTTGATTTGCTGAAAGGTAGTAAAAAGCAGCGATTGATCAAAAGCCTTGGCCTACAAACAGGCAAAAGCTGTGAAGCCCTATATTTGCGCATGCTGAAATTGCGCCTCTTCTGGGGCATTCTGTGTGTGATAGCTGTGGGGCATGCGAGTGGACAAGGCCTGAGCAAGGAGGATCTGCTTGAAGATTTACACTTTCTGAGTGAAGCTGCAGCGCTTGCGCATCCGGCCAGTCTGGTAGATGGCGGACTTGAGGGTCTGAAGGCCTGGACAGAGTCGGTAATATTCCAACTGCCCGACTCCATCAGCGCGCTTCAATATCGCCAATACATCGATGAGGCACTGTGCCATCTGGCATGCGCCCACACGCGGATCGTGCAGGATCCACTGCGCACCATGCCTGCCACCCTGAGCTACATGCCCTTTGCACTGCTGCCTGTGGACAGCGCCTTTTACGTTTTTGCCGCAAGGGATAGCAGCCACCTGGGAAGGACAGTACATGCCATCAATGCTCGGCCGATGAAAGAGATACACCAGGATTTGCTTTGCTACCGCGCAAGCGATGGCGGCGGGACGGCCTTGGGATCGGCTTTTTTCAATAGCTACAATGCAGTGCTCATTTCGGCATACCTTGGATTTCCCGGGTCATATGATGTGGACTTCATGCCAGACAATTCATCCGAAACCGGAAGCTCGGAGGTGCTCAGCGAGCAGCTGATACCCATCGAGGAGGCCCTGCTAGCACCGCCCCGTGTCAATTTGTTTCACGATACTTTGCTGCGCGGTGAGCGGGCATTCCTTTGCGGAAGCGACGGTGGAATCGCCCTGCTGAGCATCCGCTCCTTCGCCCGCAAGGACAAAAAATTCTTCAAACGTTGTATCGACTTGCTACTCGAGGCATCCTATCAAGGGCTGATCATCGATCTGAGAGGCAATGGAGGCGGCAACCGCTATTCCGCCATCCAGCTCACCCGCCACTTGATGGACGAAAACTTTTCGTATCACATGATGGTGCCTGCCACTTCGGCCAAGCCCTACCTGGATGAAGAGGGACAGAAGACCTATCGCTGGGCTCGCATTCGCTACAGCGGACTGGCCATTTGGCGCAGATCGCGTGATGCCGAGCTGGGGCATCGTGTCTTCACCCATCGCTACCGCCCATCGCGGAAGCACTTTTCCGGGGAGCTACTCTTGCTCACCGATGGCTTTACATCCTCATCGGCGAGTATGCTGAGCACCTGGCTCAGAGCCTCCAATAGAGCGCGGGTGCTGGGCAGCCGGGCAGGTGGTGGCTACAGTGGCCACAATGGAGGCTCCTATCCCACCCTATCGCTTCCAGCCTCCGGGATTCGCATGGTATGGCCGCTGTACCGCTTTGTGATAGACCCCAGCTCCGATCAGCACAGGGGCTTACTGCCCGACGTGGTGATAGAGCCTGAATTGGAAGATGTAATGCAGGGAGCCGACCCCGTAATGCAGCGGGCCTTGGAAATACTGGACAGGCCCGGAGAAGCGACTCAAAATCCAAAGGCGCAAGGAATGCCCTAGGAAACGATGGGGCAACGCTTAAACTCCTTTTCGCGATCGAACAGATAGCGGTATGTTTTCATTTCGCGGTAGCGTCTGCCTCCAAGGTTCTCACATACCTTGAGCATTTTCGGATTGAAGTCGCCGATCCACTGCAGCACTGTTTTGGTATAAGGCGGGTTTTTAACTTTTTGTAGTACATCGCCCATGTGCTTGATCATGGCACCTTCCACGCCCTTGCCCTGCCAATCGCGCACCACGCCAAATACGATGCCCACCATGGTCTTGGGAGTACCCCGCCATTTGTGATAGAGGAAGATCAGCTTGCCCCACCAATTCAAGTTGCCGTTCACATAGCAGAAGATTTCATTGAGCTCAGGGATGTTTACATAGAAACCAATCGGCTCACCCTTGTGATAGGCAAAGAGTATGATGCGCGGATCGATCACGGGCTTCATGCTCTTGATGATCTTTTGGGCGCCCCTGGCACTCATCGCTTTGAAATTGGCATGTCCGCCCCAGGCGCCATTGTATACAGTTCGGAAGGCTTCGGCAATTTCTTCCATGCTCATTCCCTTCACATCGCGTATGGTCATCTCATGCTCCTCTGTGAGCTGTCGGTACTTGCGTATGAAAATTGGCTGCACCGGCATCAGGGCATCCCTGAAGTAGAGGTACTGCTCAAAATAGGTTTTGAAGCCATAGGCCTCAAAGAGTTTCGGGTAGTAGGGCGGATTGTAATTCATGGCGTAGCTGTTGGGGTCTTCAAAATTTTTCGTGAGGCAACCCCAAAACTGATTGCGTTCGCCAAAATTGATGGGCCCATCCATGGCTTCCATGCCGCGCTCTGCGAGCCACTGCCGGGCCGTATCGAAGATGAAGTCGGCAGCAGCCTGCTCCTCAATACACTCAAAAAAACCAAGGCCTCCTGTGGGCTGATCCTCAGTTTTGGAGGTCTTGGGATGGATAAATGCTGCCACCCTTCCGATCATAGCGCCCTCATCATTGGTAAAATACCAGAGCTCAGACACACCTCCATCCCGGTAGAGCTTGTTCTTTGCCGGATCAAATACCTTATCGATATCCTGCCGCAGGTGCGGGATATAATTTGGATCATTGGCGTAAATCTTAGAGGGTACCTTGTGCCACTTATGCAAAGTGGATTTATCACTTACCTTTATAGCGCGCATGCTTCGATTTTGCGCGAAAATACGCTTATCGATTTATTTGAGACGTGAAGATCTTCCTCGTAGGCTATATGGCTGTGGGTAAGAGCAGCCTGGGCAAACGATTGGCCCGGCGGCTGCAAATGCCTTTCGTCGATTTGGACAAGCTCATCGAGGCAAAGTATGGCGCCAGCATTGCAGGCTTGTTTGAGTCACGCGGTGAAAACTGGTTTCGTGAAGAAGAAAGTGCCCTCCTGCATGCATTTGTACGCTCAGCCGATGAGGCCCTTATGGCCACGGGAGGGGGTGCTCCTGTGCACCATCACAATGTGGAGCTCATGCGCGCGAGTGGATTGGTCATCTGGCTCAAACTTCCGTCAAAGACGATTGCCCGGCGCATACTTCAAAGTCCCAATGAGAGACCATTGCTGCAGGGACTGGAAGGATCGGAACTCTTGCAGCGCATACAGGAACAACTCATAGATCGATCGCGCTTCTACGCCCGGGCGCATATGCATCTCGATGTGGAGAGCCCCACAGCAGCCGATGTGGAGCACTGGGCGCAAATGATCGAAGAGCATCCGCTCTATTCCAGGTAAGCGCGTACCCCGACCCCATCAAATTCTACCGCAATGTGGTCCTGCAGTGTTGTGCTGAGGGTGATGCCGACAAAATCGGCCTTGATGGGAAATCTTCGGTGCAAGCGGTCGACGAGCACCACAGTCACCAGGCGGCGGATGGGCTGCTGCAGAAGGTGGCTTGCGGCGTACATCAGCGTGCGGCCCGAATTGAGCACATCGTCCACAAGCACCACGGCACGATCGGCCATGAGCGCTTCATCGCCACTGAGCTTAGGAAGCTTCAGCGGTTGCCGCTTATCTATGGAGAGATCGAGGCGCTCAATAGCAAATGGAGCTATTTCCTTCAGCACCTCCACGAGCATATCGGCCAGTTTGCTACCGCGCTGCTCAATGGCAACCACTACGAGCTGCTTCTCTTCGCTATTGCTCTCATAGATTTGATAGGCGATTCTTCTGATCTTTTGAAGAATCTGCTTTTCGCTCAGTATGAGTGTACGCTCCTGCACCATGTTGCTTTTGCGCCAAAAGTAGCAATTCGCAGCGATAGATGCTTCCACTGCTTAGCGATCCCACAAAACGGGAAAAGCAAATACACTTTCACTGCTCGTGACCAAAATGTATCTTTGGGCCATGCTAAAACACTACTCTATAGCCGTGCTTGCCTTCTCGATCGCAATCATGGCAGCCTGCAGCAGCGATAAGCCTTCCGAACAAGGCGAGACGGAAAGCGCTGAATCCTCTATGAAAATGGCCGAAGACAGCGAGCTGGCGCTGCTCATGAGGCATATGCATGAAGAAGCCAAGAAGCTTAAGCTCGCCGTAGAAGAAGGCAAGGAGATCGTACCCGATACGGCCATCTACAGCCGCTTGGTAAGCAGTGAGCCTACCAATGCCAATGTATCAGGGCCTGTGTTTGAGGGCTTCTCCAGGCATTATGCCGAGCAAATGCGCAGCTTTGCAGAAGCGAGCGACCCTTCGGATGCCCGCAAGAAATTCAACGGGCTGGTATCTTCTTGCGTTCAATGCCACCAATCTTATTGCACAGGCCCCATTCCCACCATCGAGAAGCTCTACGTCGATGCGGAGCCTGCTGACAGACTCTCCGCCTTGCCTTGATATTGAGCTGGCACACTCGGTCAGTACTTCTTGGTTTTCATCATTTGCTATTGTTCATTTTTTTTTGGCTTTCGCCAAAAATGATCTCTGCCCAGCGTCCATTTTTGCGAAAAGCGGAAATGTGGATCGTGACAATAGACCCTACATACAGATATCTGAAAAGAATGCGAACTTTGCTGAAAAGCCTCTGCCATTGATCACGAAAAGAATCACATTCAAAAATCAGAATGATCTGGAGCTCAGCGCAAGGCTGGAGATGCCCATCGGTACCGCTCCCGATCACTATGCCGTTTTTGCCCACTGCTTCACATGTGGCAAGGGCATACGCGCCGCTACCATGATCTCCCGTTCCCTCACGCAGAAGGGCTTCGCAGTGCTGAGATTCGACTTTACCGGACTGGGCCAAAGTGAAGGAGATTTTGCAGAAACCAGTTTCACCACCAATGTGGAAGATCTGATTGCGGCAGCCAATTACCTCGAGGACACATACAAGTCACCGAAACTCTTTGTAGGTCATTCCCTTGGTGGTACGGCAGTGATCCATGCCGCATGTCGCGTGGAGAGCGTGGAGGCTGTGGTTACGGTGGGCGCTCCTTTTGAGGCCGAGCATGTGACCCATCTTTTTGAGGACAAAAAAGCCGACATCATTGAGGATGGACGCGCTGAGGTGAACATCGGTGGGAGGACTTTTGAAATCGGCAAGGAATTTATCGAGAGCCTCGAGAAACATACCACTGCCTCCCTGCTGCCCGACATGCGCAAGGCCTTGCTGGTGATGCACTCCCCGCAGGATGATATTGTACACATTGACAATGCCGCCGAAATATACACCGCAGCCCACCACCCCAAGAGTTTTGTGAGCCTGGATGGAGCCGATCACCTGCTTCAGAACGATCATGATGGCTCTTATGTGGCCGAAGTGATTGCCGCCTGGTCTGCGCGCTACATTCCCAAGCCCGATAAGCCGGAAATGACCCACAGCGAGGATGTGGTGGTGCAAGTGGGTAGCGATGCATACACCACGGAGGTATGGGCAGGCGATCACCGCTTGCTCGCAGATGAGCCCAAAGAGGCGGGTGGCAACAATATGGGCCCCAGTCCCTACCAACTGCTCAATGCCGCCCTTGGGGCCTGTACAGCTATGACGCTCAAGATGTATGCTGAGCGCAAAAAATGGCCCCTTAGGCAGGTGAGTGTGGCCCTATCCCACAAGCGTCACTATGCCGAGGACAGCTCAGATCCGGAGGCCAAAAGCAACAAGGTGAATGCCTTCAAAAGGGTAATTTCCATCAAGGGCGAGCTGGATGATGAGCAAAAAGAGCGCCTCATGGACATTGCCCGACGATGCCCTGTGCACAAGACCTTGACCGATTCGAGGCTCATCATTGAAGACATTCTGGAAAAGGACTGAGCATGCATCCTCAAGCGGCCCAAGCGTGCACATGGCCTTTGGAAGGGCTTTCTCATCACAGAGCCAAGAACTATGAGCATCAATGAGCATGTGCACTCAGCAGACTCTGAGATCCCGGCAGGCAGAGTATGGCCTCAGGAATGGCTCAAAAGCTTGCCCCTGAGAGATGGGGATCGGGATGACTTTCTAAAAGCCATGGAGTCGAAAGCCCCGAGCAGTGTACGCGTCAATGCCGCTAAAGCCTCCTTTGTCGGCGCGTCCGATCCTGTACCCTGGCACCCTGATGCCCATTACCTTGCCGAGAGGCCTAGCTACACCTTCGATCCCGCCTTTCACGCCGGTGCCTACTACCCTCAGGAGGCATCCTCCATGCTGGTGCATGCCCTCATTCGGCACTTGGGCCTCAATGAAAAGCCTATACAAGCACTGGATCTCTGCGCTGCTCCCGGAGGCAAGAGTACCTTATTGCGTTCGGCCCTGCATCCCGAGAGCTTCTTGCTGGCCAATGAGGTAGTGGGCAAGCGGCTCAATCTCCTGGAGGAAAATCTCTGCAAGTGGGGCCTCAGCGGCTATGCACTCTCTCAGGCCGACCCCTCGCGCTTCTCGGCATTGCCTGCTTTCTTCGATCTCATTTTGGTTGACGCTCCTTGCAGTGGAGAGGGCATGTTCAGGAAGGATTCGGAGAGTGTGAACCATTGGTCTCCATCGCTGGTGGATATTTGTGCAGAGCGACAGGCCCGCATTCTCGACGCCATTTGGCCCTCCCTGCAGCCGGGGGGCTTTCTGATCTACAGCACCTGTACTTTCAACCGCAAGGAAAATGAGGATGGCCTCAGTGACTTTTGCCGCAGAAGCGGAGCACAATGCCTTCAGCTCGACCTGCCCTACCCTGAATGGGTGCAGAGCGAAATTGAAGGAGGCTCGGCTTTACGGGCTTTTCCGCATCGCCTGCGCGGAGAGGGTTTCTTTGTCGCTGTATTGCAGAAAGAAGGCGGTAACAAATCGGGGCCTCCTGTGCGATCCAAGAGAGGCTCCAAGCGCTTCAGTACTGTGCGTGTCGATGCTTTGAGCAGTGATATGAACTACCTGACCGATGGCCGCGGACGCCTTTTTGCCGCAAGGCCAAGCACAGTGGACACCCTCTACAGTATCGATAAGGCCCTCGGACTCATTACCCCCGGGCCCTTGCTCGGCAGCTTGCACAAAGAGCGCTTCAAGCCCGGACATGGACTCGCCCTTATGGCCGAAGCAATTGGGCAAAATACCTACAACAAAGTCAATGTCGATCATGAATTGGCATTGAAATACTTGAGGCGGGAGGATATTCCTGCTCCTGCAAATGCACGGGGATACCTGCTCGTGGAGTATGATGGCTTCCATCTGGGATTCGCCAAGGCGCATAGGGATCGCTTGATCAGTCAGTATCCTCAAAATTGGCGCATTCGCAGCCAAAACGGGTGCTTGCCCGAAGCACTTGTAAGCGCAATTGATTTTCCGAAAGGGGAATCAATGCCATCATAAAAACACACCCGCAAAAGTCCAATTCCATCAATTTTGGGGGAAAACCCTGATGAATAGGCCCTGCATGCCACATAGTTTTGCAGTGTACAAGATCGGTATGTAAGCAATAGCCGGTGTACGCAAGCTGGATGCATTGGCAAAATATGCAGCATTATCGCCAGTAGAGCAGCCAAGGTTAGCAGCGCATCCCGGCTATTGCACATATCAAAATCAGGTGCAAACTGTAAACATTTTAACAACACAAATTCCTTACCATGAAAAGTTTAATTCGACGATTTCCAATCCTATTGCTCAGCGCATTCTTGCTGGTATCCTGCTCAGATGAATGTGACGATGTGAATTGCCAAAACGGAGGCACCTGCGATGATGGCGTTTGCCAATGCCCCGACGGCTATATCGGCGATGAATGCCAAACCGAAGACAGGGCCAAATTTCTGGGTGTTTACAACGTGAGCGAAAGTTGTGACAGTGGAAATGCCAATTACCAAATGACTGTGAGTCCATCAAATAGCGGGATAAGAACTGTACTTTTGGTTTTTCAAGAAGCTAGCCTGACCGCCAATGTGAACGGCAATTCCATCAACATGCCCAATCAAACAGTGAGCATCCAAAATAGCTCATACACTTTCAGCGGTTCAGGGCAAATTTCGGGTTCTATTTTGACCATGACCTATACCGCGAGCGTAGGTGCGGAAAGCATAGTCTGTACGATCACTGCTACCAAACTATAAGACCATTCTCTCCTATTGTTTTGTAGAGGCCTTTTTCCCGCACGGGAAAAAGGCCTTTTCAGCCTAAGCCAGCCACTAATCCATTCACTTAGGCTCGAACTCAGATAATGCATGAGAAAATCCCCGCCCAGCCGTACCGGCAGGGCAGGCAGGTATTGCGTCCTAAAACTACTTCAAAATAAGGCATTTCACTTCCTTTTACTCCTTCACCATAGCCATGCTATGCCTCAGTCCTTAAAACGGCTTGTTTTATCGCAATGTAGCCCTCATAGGAAGTTCTAATGCATGATCCGGCTGAAAGGTCACGGGAAGCTTGGGAGCTGACTATAATTTTTTTTTGTAAAATTGGCCCACTTAAACCAAAGCATTGTGAGACCCACGGCCTTCACTTCGGCATCCGGGAATCGCAGGCAATAAAAATTACTGCAAATGGATTCTCAAAAAGTGGACATGTTTCTCATGACGAATGGCAAGTATTTCGAAAGCGACAAAATCGGATTCATTCGTGATCGGCTGGTGCAAATGGATGATTCGAAGTGGATGGGTATTCAGACCCTTCAGTTCAAGGATCCTACTGTGAGTCTGATTGTTTCCCTGCTTGCCGGTGGTCTTGGAATTGATCGTTTTTTGATCGGTGACACTGGTCTGGGCATCGGCAAATTACTCACCTGCGGCGGCTTTGGCATTTGGGCCATCATTGACTGGTTCCTGATCATGGGCGCTACCCGAGAGAAAAACCTGAATACGCTTCAGCAAGTATTGTACTGATGATTGAAGGCAGATTTCGCTTTTACAGCTTTTTCACCACGCTCACAGCTCTGGGCCATGGCTGGCTATGGTTTCATTATTTGAGCCGAAGCAAGGCAGAGGTCTACCTGCACAGCTGCCCGGTGAAGTTGAGCACCAATCTGCCTTGCCCCTCATGTGGCTCCACCCGATCGGCCCTTTCTCTTATCGAAGGCGATCTGTGGGCTGCACTCTACACCAATCCCATGGGGCTGCTTGTTGCGGCTATCATGCTCATCCTGCCCCTGTGGATTGCCTTTGATCTCTGCTTCCGCAAAAATGGACTCATGCGCGCCTACAAGCGTATCGAGCTCATCGTGAGGAGGCCTCAGTGGGCCATCCCTCTGGCGGCGCTGGTTTTGCTCAATTGGATATGGAATATTAGCAAGGGTCTATGATTACCGAGCTTAGATTGGATACGCTGCCCACAGAGCACGAGGCCGAGAAGGCTTCCAACAGCTATCTCATGTCGCTGGTGGCGCTTATTGGAGGCTTGCCTCTACCCATCGTAAACCTTATTGCTACCTTCTTCTTCTTCGTAGCCAATAGGCGGGGAACCTATTTTGTGCGCTGGCATTGCACACAGGCCCTGCTCTCTCAAGTGTCACTTATTTTTGTCAACGGTTTTGGCTTTTGGTGGACCATGTCCATCATCTTTGGCGACCGAAGCTGGAGCAATGCCTACTTCGCCTATATCTTCACGCTCCTCTTATTCAATCTTATCGAGTTCATTGCCACTGTTTTTTCGGCTGTACAGACCCGCAAAGGCATTCAGGTGGAATGGTGGCTTTATGGCGAAATAACCCATCGCTTGGTGAAGCCATGAAAGGAATTATACTCAAAGTAGCCCTTTTGATCACACTCTTTTTCGGGGTGTACTTGCTGCTTTTTCAAATAGATTGGATGCAGCTCTTCCAAATAGAGAGCCGCAAGGAGAGTACCGAGACCAAGCTCGGCGAACTGTTTTGGGACTTCTTCAAGCAAAACGAGACGGAGCTGGAGTCGGAATTGATTTACGACAGCCTCGATAGCCTGGTAAAGGTGCTTTGCAAATACAATGACATCGATCGGGAATCGATCAAGCTCCACATCCTGGAGAAGGATGAGATCAATGCATTTGCCCTTCCTGATGGGCACATCGTGGTATTCACAGGCCTCATCAAGGAGGCCGAAAGCCCGGAAGCGCTCACAGGTGTGCTGGCACACGAGATAGCCCATGACCAGCTCAAGCACGTAATGAAGAAGCTCGTGAGAGAGGTCGGCCTGAGTGTATTGCTCTCTACCGCCACCGGAGGAGGTGGCGCGGAGACCATCAAGAGCATGGCCAAGATGCTCTCATCAAAGGCTTTTGACAGAGAAATGGAAAAAGAAGCCGACTTAGAGGCTGTGAAGTACATGCTCAAGGCAAAAATCAACCCCGAGGATTTCGCCTCATTTCTTTACACCCTCAGCGATCCGCACGCAGAGTTTAGCCGACAGCTGGCATGGATATCTACCCATCCCGAGTCACAAGAGCGGGCCAAATACGTGCTCGATGCCATACCCTACGATAGCCAATTCCGCATACTCCTGCACGACAGCACCTGGGAGGAGGTCAAAGCGGAGTTGCACTAAGAGTGCAGGCATACAGCTATCACACTATCAAACCGTTCATCCCATTTTTTTCTTTTCCAAATCGAGAAAAGAATTACTTTAGCGGCAAAACCAATATTGAGCTTCGATGAAAAGAAAATTGAGCATTTGCATGGGCTGTTTGATCGGTATCACCGCCCAGGCCCAACCCGTGATCAATGCCGAAGACATGATGCCTGAGGAGGGAATCATCTTCGAAATGAACGTGACAGAGCTGGTAGATCCCGGCAATTCGGGAGAAAATGTACAATGGAACTTTTCCAATCTCTCAGAGGGCAACGACTTCGAGGCCCAATTTACCGACCCCGGAAATGTACCGGGTGGAGAGAATTTTGGCGATGCCAATTGGTGCTTGACGGGTGAAGGCTTCTCAGAATTCTACGCTTACTTTGGAGATGAAGTCTACCTCATTGGTCAAATTGTCGGAGACATATCAGCCACCTACAGCGATGAGCGCCAGATGTATCAGTTTCCTGCAAACTACCTGGACAGTTTTGAGGATACCTTTAGCAGGGTGAACAATATAGGCCCCGGAAATTTTCAGGTGTATCAGGGGAGCTACACTGCTGAAATAGATGCCTATGGCACGCTCATCCTAGCGGGAGACACCATTGAAGATGTGCTGCGTATCCACTACTCCGGCGAAGCCACAGTAGAAACCATTGTAGGCGGGAATTCGGCAGGAACCAGCGAGCTGGAAGAAGATATTTGGGTATGGATCAAAGCCGGATACTCGGTGCCCCTGCTTCAAATCACTTCAGTGGGCGGATCTTTCATACAGCAATCTACCGTATGGCTCAAATCCTTTCAGAGCACTGTCAGCACAGACCGCATTCCGGAACTATCTGATCTCAATCTTTTCCCTTCGCCTGCCTCAAGCCACACAGAGCTCAGCTTTTCGCTCCGCAGCCCTCAGGCCCTTTATTTTGAGCTGTACAGCCTTGACGGCAAAAGGGTTCAGCAATGGTCGCCTCAAGCCTTTGCTGCCGGCAACAACACGCACAGGATGGAGCTTCCCGATCTTGCAGGGGGCATCTACCTCATGAGCATTGTTGGAGATGATTTTAGGGAAAGTCGGAAGATCGCAATTCAGCGCTGAGATCTGAGATGGCTTTGGTCACCCTGTAGTTCCGTTTGAGCGCTCATCGGCCAATAGATGCTTGGATGCTGATGATAAGCTTCTTCCCTTTCATATCTTTTTGGGGTGAATGAAATGCTTATTTTCACGCCTTCGAAGCCAAGAAAACTGACCGGAATGAAACTCGAGAACTACGTAAGCGGCAAGTGGATTGTCGGTGACGGGGAAGGCACAGCCCTGTATGATGCCGTAAATGGCAAGCACATTGCCACAGCCAGTGCTGAAGGCCTGGATTATGCGGCAATTTTGAAATACGGACGCGAGGTGGGCAATCCCGCTCTCCGCAAAATGACTTTTCACGAAAGGGGTCGGATGCTCAAGGCCTTGGCTTTTCATTTGCTGGAGCGCAAAAAGAAGTTTTATGAACTGAGCTACTCCACAGGCGCGACAAAAACAGATAGTTGGATCGATATTGAAGGTGGAATTGGCAATCTTTTTGCATACAGCAGTTTGCGAAGGCAGTTCCCGGATGAGAGCTACTATGTAGACGGTGACTATGCCCCACTCTCCAAGGGCGGTAGCTTCATAGGCCATCACATCATGGTGCCCAAAGAGGGCGTAGCTGTCCACATCAATGCCTTCAACTTCCCCATTTGGGGCATGCTGGAAAAGATCGCGGTGAATCTGCTCGCCGGTGTTCCTGCACTTGTGAAGCCTTCTCCAATCGGTTCATACCTCACCCAGGCCATGGTGAAGGAGATTATCGCGAGCCAGATTTTGCCGGAAGGCGCCCTGCAATTGCTATGTGGTGATGCCCACGACCTGATCAATCACGTGCAATCTCAGGATGTGGTCACCTTCACGGGATCGGCGGCCACAGGCAAGTTGCTTCGGGCCAATAAGCGCATCATCGAGGAGGCGGTGCCCTTCAATATGGAGGCCGACAGCCTGAACGCCTGTGTGCTGGGCCCCGATGTGATGCCCGAAGATCCGGAGTTTGATCTCTTTGTGAAGGAAGTGCAGAGGGAGATCACAGTGAAATGCGGCCAAAAATGCACGGCTGTGAGGCGCATCCTCGTACCCGAAGACCGCTTGGAAGATGTGCAAATAGCCCTGGCCAACAGGCTGGCTAAAACGAGCATAGGAGATCCACGACTTGAAGGGGTGCGCATGGGCTCCTTGGCCAGCCGCGAGCAGCTGGAGCGTGTAAAGGCCAGTATCAAGCAGCTGCTGAGCACTTCGGAGATGGTATATGGCCAAGTCGACAAGGTGGAGGTGATGGGCGAAGGCGTGGACAAAGGTGCCTGGATATCACCCATATTGCTCAGAAATTTGCAACCCCTTAAACATCAAAATATACACGAAGTGGAAGCCTTTGGTCCGGTGAGTACACTGATGCCCTATAAGGATCTCGATGAGGCCATTGCGATCAGCAAGATGGGCAAGGGATCACTTGTTTCTTCCTTCGCAAGCTACAATGACGAGCACGCCCGCCGCTTCATCCTCGGAGCGGCCAGCCATCACGGGCGCATCCTGGTGCTCAACCGAGACTGTGCCAAAGAAAGTACGGGACATGGATCGCCCATGCCACTGCTCAGCCACGGCGGGCCGGGTCGTGCCGGCGGTGGCGAAGAAATGGGCGGTAAGAGAGGTGTGATGCATTACTTGCAGCGTACGGCTATACAGGGCTCTCCCACCAGTATTTCGCACATCACCCAAGTGTATCAGGTGGGAGGACGCCAACACGAGACCCCTCAGCACCTCTTTCGCATGCATTTCGAAGACTTGAAAGTGGGCGACACCGTCATTACCGCCAAGCACACGGTCACTGAAAGCGATATCACCAACTTTGCCAATGTAAGCGGAGACAATTTCTACGCCCACATGGATGCCACATCTCTGGAAGGCACCATATTCGAGCAGAGGGTGGCACACGGCTACTTTGTATTGTCAAAGGCTGCAGGGCTCTTTGTCGAAGCCAAAAAAGGCCCGGTTTTGCTCAATTACGGTATCGAAGACTGCCGCTTCACCAAGCCTGTATACCCGGGAATGACCATAGGCGTAAAGCTCACTGTGAAGCAAAAAATAGCGCAAGAAAAACGCAGTGAGGAAGATGTAGTCAAGGGCATTGTAAAGTTTCTGGTAGATGTGTACGATGAAAGTGGCGAGACTGTGGCCATAGCGACCATCCTTACCATGGTAAAAATGCGGAATCAAGAAGGCTGAGATGGGTCTGGATTTCTCAGTTTTCCTGTCCTTGGAATCCTGGTTGGCGCTGGGCACGCTCAGTTTTCTAGAAATCATCTTAGGCATTGACAACTTACTCTTCATTAGCCTAATATCTCAGAAGCTTCCCGATCAAAAGCAGGACAAAGCCAGGGTTTTGGGATTAATACTCGCTCTTCTATTTCGACTGCTTATGCTTAGCCTATTGTCTTGGATTGCTCATTTTCAAGAACCTCTTTTCGAATTGATGGGCCAATCCTTTTCCGGTCGAAATGTGGTGCTATTTTGCGGCGGTGTGTTCCTGCTGGTCAAGACAATCGGAGAAATTCATGAAAAAACCACCAAAAAACCGAGGGCTCAAACTTCCAGAAAGAAAATGAGTTTTGGTAGCGCTGTAGCACTGATCGTAATGATAGATTTGGTTTTTTCTCTTGACTCCATATTGACAGCGGTAGGTATGGTCAGCGAATTGGCCATCATGGTAAGCGCTGTTGTACTGTCGATGATCGTGATGATCATATTCGTAAACCGCATCAGTCGGTTCATACTGAAACATCCCAGCATTCAAATGTTGGCCCTGTCGTTTCTCATCTTAATAGCATTCATTCTTATCCTTGATGGCCTCAATCAGCACATCGATCGCGCCTATGTGTACTTCGCCTTGTGCTTTGCGCTTTTGGTGGAGTTTCTGAATTTGCGAAGTCAAAAAAGTGCTGATACACAGGAAATCTAAAATGAACTACTCAGGCCAGGAAAAAAAAGTCACAGGCAGAAGAAAAATACGAATTTCCTCAATCCATCACAGGAGTGACGGTGTATCCGGCCTTTCTCAGCAATTGGATCAGGCCCTTTTCACCGGCAAGGTGAGCCGCACCCACAGCAATGAAAGATGACTTTTCTGCCATTTGCTTCTCCATGATCGGAATCCAATTGATATTGCGCTTGTCCAAAATTTCATCTTGCTGCTTGGAGTCATCCATCTGCTTTAGCGTGAAGCGGTACAATTCTGTGATATCCTCTTTTCTGTAGGCCGCCACCATTTCTGCAAAGAGCTTTTTCATGTTCTCTTCATCATTGATCATTTCTGCCAAACTCTCGGCCTGACTCTTGTATGGAATGCGCTCAAATACGGCCATTTGCTCTTCCACACTCTCCAATTGCGAGATGGGCATACCTTGCTTTTTGGCTTCTTGGGTAAGCACCATTTCAAAACTCGCTTCCTGCCCATCTATGAGCCGGCCGATGAGAAAGGTGCTCACAATAAATGGCTTGAAGGTGTTCATAAACATTACGCTGGCACCAATACTCTCCTGTAGCATTTTGTCGAGCTTTTGGTAGGTATTGCGGTCGAGTAAGCTTTCAAGGGTTACGCCGCCCTTCATCTGAGCCTGCTTCATCATGCTTCCTTTGATCTGGGGGTCGCTGAGGTCCAGCTCCATCACCAATTGATCGGCCTCACCGAGACCCCGAATGGCTTTGGGCTTGAGCTCAAAATCTGCTTGCGAAATCAAGTGAATGGTTCCAAAGAGGTATGAAGTCTCGATCCCTTCACCTTTCACTTTCCAGAGTGTGCTCCGCTCCAGCGACTGGGCCTGCACATCCAAAATGGAAGAGCCCGATGGAAGTATAAAAATCAGCATAATAGCTGCTTGAATCGTGTATCTGATCTGTTGCTTCATGTTCAATTTCTTTGGGGTTTATTCGTGCTTCGATTTTTATTAGAATTTCCTTTCTGCAAAGAAGGGGCCAAAGCGGCCACTTACAAAAGCAATTCACGCTTTGTCCGGTCTACGTTTCTTTTGTCGCTCTAGTTCCCCCAATTTGGCTTGATGGAGGTAAGCCCCAAAAGCAGATATCCGCGCAATGTGATATCCGGCCCATCCATCGCGCCATGCCATTCGCAGCAGATAGATTGAAATGAATTTGACTGGGGCTGCGAAGATCAGTTTCAAATAGGAAAAGCGCTTGCCTTTTTGAAAGTCCTTCCGGGCCTTGCGCTCGCTGAAATTGTTGACAGTTTGCATGTGCTGTCCAATGCTGTAAAAGCTGTAATGTAAGAGATCTCCGCGAAGCTGCTTACGAGGTATATCAGTATCCACCTCAAGCTCTTCGTGCACAAATACACCCTTCCACCTGCCACGGCTTTTTGGGTATATGCGCAGCTTGGTGTCTGGATACCAGCCCCCATTTTTCACCCAAGTACCGCAGTAATTGGTGAGGCGGTTCATGCTGCAAGCAAGGATCGGCCCCTCTCCTTTTAGGACTTGCTCAAGGGATTGCTTCAGGCTTTCAGAAAGGGCTTCATCGGCATCGAGCGAGAGTACGAGTTCGTTTTGGGCAAGGGCTGCGGCACGGTTCTTTTGGTCGGCATAGTCATCAAAAGGATGGTGATGAACCTTGGCGCCTAAGGACTTGCTGATGGCCACAGTATTGTCGGTACTGCCGGAATCGAGCAATATGACTTCATCTGCCAGAGATTGAACGGATTCTATGCAGCGCGCGATATTGCGCTCCTCATTGTGGGCAATGATGACCACTGAGAGGGGGCACAGACCCTTGGTCCTTGAAGCGGTGATGTCATTGCTTTCCTTCAAGACCTTTTCGCTTAAAGCGTTTCCTCCAGCCATTTGAAAAATTCACGTTGCCAAGTCAGGCCATTTTGCGGGCTGAGCACCCAGTGGTTTTCTTCGGGAAAATAAAGAAGTCGGGCTTTGAGCCCCAATTGCCTGGCAGCGGTGAAGGCTTCAAGGGCCTGCCCATCCGGCACCCTGTAGTCGCGACCGCCCTGAATGATCAATATGGGACTGCTCCATTCACTGACCCTCTCTATGGGGTTGAACTCTGAGTAGGCCCTTTGTGCATCGCTATTGTCCTTCTCCCAATAGGGCCCGCCGAGATCCCAATTCACAAAGAATAGTTCCTCGGTAGTGCCGTACATGCTCTTGAGGTTGAAAATGCCACAATGCGAAATGAAGGTTTTGAATCGGCCTTGGTGGATACCGGCGAGAAAGAAGGCTGAATAGCCACCGTAGCTGGCACCCACGCAGCCAAGACGTTCGGCATCCACATAGGTCTCAAGGGCCAGGGTGTCGATGGCGCTGAGGTAATCCTGCATATTGAGCCCCCCCCAATCGCGGCTTATCTGCTCATTCCATTCCACCCCATGTCCGGGCATTCCGCGCCTATTGGGGGCTACCACGATGTAGCCTTGCGCCGCCATCAATTGAAAGTTCCAACGAAAGGAGTAAAACTGACTCAGGGCTGACTGGGGCCCTCCCTGGGTGTACAGCAGCGTTGGATAGCTTTTCTCAGGATCAAAGTCGGGCGGATAAATCACCCAAACGAGCATCTGCTTGCCGTCTACCGTTCCGATCCAGCGTTCCTCCACACGGCTGGGCTTGATGCCCGCGTAGAGCGCTTCATTCACGGAGGTTATGGGGCGCATCGTCCCTTTGCGGAGATCTACGCGATAGAGCTCCGCAGCCCTGTTCATATCACTGCGGCTGCATATCAGCTCATTGCCTCTTATCGCCAGCATTCCACCGAGATCCCACATGCCTTGAGTGATTTGCTCAGGAGCCTTGATCTTGCCATTTTTGCCCGGAAGGGCCACCCGAAACAACTGCCGGGTGCCGGCGGAGGCTGCGATAAAGTAGATGTGCTTGGCATCATTGCTCCACAGGAACTGACTCACTGTGCCATCCCAATCGGCTGTGAGATTGTAGCGGCGGCCTTCTGCATCCAAGACTTTGATATCGTTCTTATCGGCCTCGTAACCATCACGAGCCATGCTGAGCCAAGCCAGATCTCCGGTGCTGGAATATTGTGGCGCGGTATCGTAGCCGGGATTGTCAGCTGTGAGGTTTTCGGTGCTCTTATCGCTAAGCTTGTAGCGATAGAGATCTGTATTGGTGGAGTTCACATATTCCCGACCGGTCTTTTTCTTGGCCACGTAGACCACATGGTGGCTATCCGGACTCCAGCAGTAGTCACCTTTCCCTCCGAAGGGTACCGTAGGGCAATCATATGGCTCATCGGGCATCAAATCCTCTCTTGATCCCTCAGCATCAGCGGCGGCGCCTAGCATCAGGTGATTGTAGCTCCCATCCCGCCATGAGTCCCAGTGGCGGTGGTGCAGGTCATCGTAGCAGTATGCATCGCTCTCCGGCAAATCAGGGTGGCGATCACTTCCCTTTACGGCCACCAGCTGAACGGACTCTACGCTGAGCTGGTATTTGCCATCAGGCGACAAGCTTTTCTTCCGAATTTCTTTGGCCTCATCCACTTCCAGATGCTGCTCATTGCTAAAGTCGTATCGAATGACTTGACTGTCAAAGCCATTTTTTTCCATATTGGGACGGGTCACCTTGTAGTACAAGTACCGCTCATCCGGACTTAAGCCAATCGCACTCACGCGGCCAAGCTGCCACAAGGTTTCGGGGCTCATCTTATCCTGCGCTAGCAGGTCTGAATCAGCACAAAATGTGCTCAGTATGATTAGCGCAATTGAGGAGCTT
>SLDS01000203.1 GCA_007125175.1 Flavobacteriales bacterium | reverse complement strand
ACAGCTCAGAAACAAGATTGGCTAAAGCAGCGGAAAAAGAGGTCGAAGCGACCTGAGTGAACTTCGTAGGTTCCGCATTGATCATCGACATCAAAGCCGAAGGTTCCGGCAATCAGTATGCGCCTCTCGGGATCAGAGCCGGATACGCTTAGCTTGCGCAAGTGGAGCTGACCCTTCGAAGAGAAACAGGGCACACGTGTACTTGAGGTCTGACCGTCGTAAAGCAGCAGCTCAGCTCGGGCCAGCTCTCCATCGAGAGAAATGACAAAGGGGTATTGAGCTGTCTCCTCGAGTATAGGCCTAACAGACTCAGCAGAAAGGATAAAGAAAATGGTGCCAGAGGCACCATGGGTTCCCCAAGGAGTGATGTAATTGCCTGGCGGAAAACTCAAGATGTAGGAATCGGTGGCTTCATCAAAACGCAAATTGGCAGGAGCCTCACCGCCTTTAAAGGTGTAGCGCGGATAATACCTCCATGGCTGATCATTGATGTAGGCACCCGCATGGTTTCGGCCGGATTCAGAATACTCGGGCAGTCTGGGATCCGTGATATCAACAACAAAACTTTCCTCACATCCATGGATAATGATCGTCAAGATTGAAGCGCTGATTAAGAAGAATATATGGCGTTTGATTTTATCCATTTCAGAAAGTTTTGAGGCGCAGAAATAGTTCGAAAGAGGTGGCGTACAAATCCGTTTCAGCCGGCAGGATTGAGCCGTAGTTGCTTATCCTCTGGTATTTTGCCATGGGGAGAAGTCCATGTCTCACGCGGGTGCCTATGGCAATATGTTCCGAAAAGCTAAATAAGAGTCCAAGAAATGGTGCCACATCAAAGCTTTGAAAACCCTCTCCTATCCTCACGGTGGTCGGTGCCTCTGTGTCTCTCAGCCTGCTTTGCCCACTGCTGTAAAACAGAAATGCGACACCACTTTCAGCTGACCAATTTTGGTGAAAAGCATAAGAGAATGTCAGTGCAGTTTCAATGGTATTGAAACGATTGACAAAATGGTATTCATCCATAGACCGCTTCATTCGGCGAATATAGGCTGAGAGTTCAGCGCCGGCAGAAAATCTATTGTCATGTCCAAAGAGGTAGGAAAAACCGAATCGCGCTCCCATGTTGGGTCTGCTATTGGAGACGCCCTTAAGATCTTTCGCTTCAAAATGGGTGTATTGAACCCCAATATCGCAATACAGTCTGACGGGTTGCGAAAATCCGGCTTCGTACATCAAGAGAGAAAAGAGGAGCGCCAAGGAGAGCCTACTGAAGAATAACATTTGCTCAAGATTTTTGGAATACAGGATGGGCCTTTGCTTTTTATAAACTTTTACTCCAATCGGTCTTTATGCCGCCTCACACGATAGGCGTAAATATCAATTGCCTGAGATGCTGAAAGTACAAAAAAAATCAGCTGCTTGAGAATCAAAAGTGAAACGAAGGTTGGAATGCCTTGGAAGGGCTTGGACGGAATTCGGACCATCTTTTTTATCAATCCTGCCTAAGGCCCAAAGACCTCAAGCTCAAATCTCAGCATTTGAAGAGCATTTGATCATATCACAATTAACACAATACCAATACTTAAACACTTCAAACCGGAATAATATGGCAGTATTCGACAAAACCATGTTGACCATTCATTAACTGAATGTTAAGAAAGGAGCCTGCTATTGCTAAGTTTACCGCTATATAAAGAGCTCCATCCAATTGAGTTATATGAGGTTCCCATTTCTATTTGTGCTTACGGTTTTTTTGCTTGCGAGGGCAAGCCTGTATTGCCAAACGGTAGCGATCAATGAAATCATGGCTTCCAATAGCCAAAGTATTGCAGACGAAGACGGTGAATTCAACGATTGGATAGAAGTATTCAACTATGGCAATGAGCCCGTAGAACTGGAGGGCTTCGGAATCAGCGATAATCCTAGCAATCCGTACAAATGGGTCTTTCCAAACGTAAGCTTATGGCCAGGAGACTTTATATTGATTTGGGCATCAGGCAAAAACAGATCGGAGCCTGGCATGCCCCTACACAGCAATTTCAGCATCAGCAGTTCCGGTGAGCCTATTCTGATCACGAATCCCGATGGTATTGAATTGGATCATGTTCCTGCTACGTCCATACCATCGGATATAAGCTACGGGAGGCAGCCCGACGGCCATGGGGCTTTCGGTTTTTTCTATCAGCCTACACCCGGCGAATCGAATATATATCCCTCATTCAGCAGCCTCATCGAGCCACCGGAATTCTTAATGCCGGGTGGAATTTATGATGGGCCGCTGAGTCTCACCATTTCACATGAAAATCCAAATGCTGTAATCTACTACACCCTTGATGGCTCAGAGCCAAAAGCATCGAACACCCAAGGAGTAAGCTATTTGTATAAAAACAGTTATCCGGGCGGAGCTCTTCTCACCAACTCTTTCACCAGCCAAACTTACACAGAACCACTCTACATAGAAGATCGCAGTGGAGAAGCGAATAAGGTTTCGGCCATTGTTACCACGAATGAAGCAGAGCCCACATACCTGCCCGATGAACCGGTTCAAAAAGCCACAGTGCTCAAGGCCAGGGCATATATTGATGGACAGGCGGGCCCCATTCGTTCTTCCACCTACTTTGTATCTGAAGTCGGTACTTTTGATTCAGAAATACCGCTCATATCGCTCTCCTTTGATGAAAACCTGCTTTTTGGCTATCACGATGGAATCTATGTTGCCGGCGTTGACTACATGACCCAATCTGGTGGACAGATATGCAGCTGGGGTAATTACAATCGACGGGGCATAGAAAGTGAAATGTTCGGACACTTAGACTACCTGGAAAATGACAGCATGCGGATCAATCAGGGAATTGGTTTCAGAATTCAGGGCAATTGCTCAAGGGAAAATGCCTTCAAAGGCACAAGAATCTATGCGCGCAATCAGTATGACACGAAAAACTCATTTGATTTCAGCTTCTTTGACCAAGCAATAAAGGGTTCTGTCAATCCGGAGAATGCGGCATTTAGGAGGTTAACACTGCGCGGCCCAAACTACTACGATCTCGCATTTTCGCGATTATTTCAGCACGTTTATGAGGGCATTAATGGGAGAATAAAGCCTTGTTTGAAGTATTTCAATGGAGAATTTTGGGGTCTTACCTTTCTGCGGGATCGATTTGATACCCATCACTTGGCCAATCAATTCGATGTAGACCGCGAGAGCATCGCCATTGTGAAAATAGGCTATGCTCACGAGATCTTCGGAGGCCCAATCAATTATGCCAACAGAACATTTTTCCTGTCAAACGGGACAGAAGAAGATATGGATGACTTTTGGGATATGCGCGATTTTATCATCGACAATGACATGTCGGACTCCACGCTATACACCCAGGCTGAAGCCCTTGTAGACATATCCTCCTATATTGATCACCTCATTTTGAAGATATATGCCGGAGATTCGCACTATGCACCGGAGTATGTATTTTGGAGAGGTAGCAATGCCCAAAGCGATGGTTTTGGTGATGGTAAATGGCGTGTTTTTGTCAAGGACTTCGATGACGCCTGTTTCAGCACGGCAAATCTTGTGCAAGCCATAGCCGAAGGCACACATCCACGGCCCTATGGTTATGAGATGTTTGCAAGCCTTCTGGACAGTGAGGATTTTCGCAATCGATTTATCAATCGATTTGCAGATTTGCTGAACAGCCACTTTCTCACACATCGATTCAATGCAATCATTGAAGATGCCTTCGAACAACTGTCGCCCTACCAGGAAATAATCAACGAGAGATGGGGTGATGCTGCAATGAGCAGTCCACCAAGACCTTTCACCAATGGCAGAAAAAACAGTTTGCTGGTGTGGAGCTCTCAACATCCTATCCGGCAGCGGAATCACATATCCGACTACTTCGACCTAAACCAGCTATTGGAGCTTACATTGGACGTTTCGGATACGGATCATGGATACATTCAGATCAATACCATTGACATCAATGAGTCTACCCCCGGCTTGGAGTCCAGCACCTACCCGTGGACGGGCTTGTACTATGCCGGAGTGCCCGTCACGATCACTGCCAAGGCGAAACCAGGCTACACTTTTGTAGCTTGGGAGGGAGAAACGGAAGCCACCAATGCCTATTTCACAAAATCCTTTGAAGGAGAATCAGCCTGGGTGAAGGCCATTTTTGCCGAAGACGAATCATACAATGCCTCCAATGAAGTGATTCACTACTGGCATTTCAATGAGCTCAATGGAAATATCGAGAGTGTGGCCGCTGATATCTCTGAAGCACCCATCGCTACAATCTCTTATTCCGGCGATGGCGATGGCTATATGGACGAGGTCAATGAGGGCACAGAAATGAATGCACAGGAAGGCGTTCCATCCGGGAAAGCACTGAGGGTAAGAAATCCATCAGCCGAGAAAGAGTTGATCTTCCATCTACCCACAGATGGATACCAAGCCATTAAGCTGAGTTATGCCTCCGAGCGCACCAGCAATGGGCAGGCCAGCCGCGAGGTGCATTACCGAACCCAGCATGAGGGGCCGTGGATATTTCTCGCTGAAGAGGCCCTTACTACTCACTTCACAGTATATGAATATGATTTCATGCAAGTAGCAGGTGCCAATGACAATCCGCACTTCGCATTGCGCTTCACATTCACAGGCGAAGAAGCTACGAACTTAAATGGCAACAACCGCTTCGATAATATTTTGCTAAAAGGCACCTCTATCGAAAACTGGCAGCGGCCGCTCTTCGCTGTTCAGGAGGGCAGCTACATGCTTTCTGAGTGGTCGCCCGATAATTTTCCAGGTAGCTCCCCGAATTTTATGCGGTTCTACTGGTCTGATGACCCTTCGAATCCCGAGCATGACGTCACAGCAGCCGGAATATTCCCCTACGACTGCGGCTACAATCTCAGCTCCCGACCGCGCATAAACGGTTTGGGGCAGCTAGGCTTTTCCTTCATCTCCACTGCCAATCCCCAGTTCGATTTTTGTGGAGAGGGATCAGCTGAAACAGAGAGGTATACCGGTTCGGCCGAAATAGGATTGAACACCGAGGGGGTGCAAGACTGCCAGGTATCCTGGACCGCAAGGCTAATCACCGAAGGCGCACGAACCTACGGCCTTAAGCTCCAATATAGAACGGATACCAGCAGCCATTATCAGGAATTGGAAGCATCCACGATCTTTTCATCTTCCGAAAAATCGGAAGGCGATAGCGCTGTCTACAGCATTCAATTGCCCGAATACCTCACCGGCCTACCGGAGCTCTACTTGCGTTGGGTATACTACCAAATCGACGGCAATCAGGGAAACAGACCCGAAATAGCAATTGATGACATTAAAATCTGTGCTTGCGAAGCCCTGCATTCCCGGCAACAAAGCAGCGCAAGGAAATTAATGGTATTCCCGAATCCCGTTATTCAGGAGCTTAGTGTGATCCCGGAGGGTCTTGAAGGAAACTTGGATATCGCTGTAACAGACCTCAGGGGAAAAGTGGTCTTACAAGCAAATGGGCATGCATCCGATGACTCCATTCGATTGAACGTATCGAAGCTTTCGGCCGGATTGTACTTGATTCGGATAGAATCATCTCAGGGCATAGATGTAGTCAAGATTGTCAAGAGAGACTGAGGACCATCTTCGAAGTTGAGGGCATTGGGAATCAAAGTCGACAGCTTTGCCCCGGAGTCGGAAAATGAATGCTTGAGGTGTGTTGACATCGCTGGTGCGCAAAAAAAAACCTCCGCATCCTGAGGACACGGAGGTTTTAAAAATTGGCGACGACATACTCTCCCGGACTAACCAGTACCATCTGCGCTGATGAGCTTAACTTCTCTGTTCGGAATGGTAAGAGGTGGACCTCATCGCAATAGTCACCTAAAGCGTTTAGTGCTTTATGCATCAATCAATAAGATTGACGTATTGGTTCAGTTAGAATTCAAAGTCTACGGGTAATTAGTATTGCTCGGCTTTGACATTACTGCCTTTACACCTGCAACCTATCTACGTCATCGTCTTTAACGACCCTTAAAAGAAATCTCATCTTGAGGTGAGTTTCGCGCTTAGATGCTTTCAGCGCTTATCTCATCCACACATAGCTACCCTGCGGTGCGGCTGGCGCCACAACAGGTACACTAGAGGTGTGTCCGCCCCGGTCCTCTCGTACTAGAGGCAGGTCCTCTCAAATTTCTAACGCCCACTACAGATAGAGACCGAACTGTCTCACGACGTT
>SLDS01000163.1 GCA_007125175.1 Flavobacteriales bacterium | reverse complement strand
CGGCAAATGAAGGCTAGAATCGCCACTCAAGCACATGCCCGCCTCGCAAAGAGGATAATCACCACAGAAGGACGAGAGCGACGAAGCCTTAGCGAGAGGTCTGCAAACCCAAAAGAGAATCCACAATGACCTGTTCACATTTTTCTTTTGATAGCTGCTGTCCTCAGCCCGAAATAAAGACTTTTATCTGCAAATTGGCCCCGAATGCTCGGAGCAAAAACTAAAACTCAACCTGATGAAAAAACTGTTTATTCTAGCTGTAGCGGCTTGCTTTGCCGGCTCAGCAATGCAAGCACAAGATGTGCTCAAACAAACCGGTGGTGAAAAAAACATCGAAGTCCTATTCGCTCCATTTGGTGGCAGCCCTGTAAGCATCAGTGGCATCAAATTCAGGAGCTTTACAACTGCCACAGAGGCAATCCGTGGAGAGGTATTTCTAGGTTTTGGCCGTACTTTGGACATTGATGACGTACTTGACAATGGTGATGAAGTGACCACTACAAGAAGCACATTCGATGTTACAGTAGCTGGTGGTATTGAATTTCACCTGCCCGGAACAGATCGCCTTTCACCCTACTATGGAGGTTTCCTTCAGCTCGGCCTCGGTCGTGAATCACGTGTGAGTGATGAAATAGGATTTAACAGTGATTTTGAGCCGATTATCGATGGAGAATCAAGCCGTACCGATGGCTTCTTTAGCATTGGTGTATTCGGTGTAGGTGGATTTGACTACTATTTCGCCCACAATATCTACCTGGGTGCTGAGATTGGTTTTGGCGTGAATTTCACCAGCATGTTCGACACCCAATTTGAGTCCACCCAAGGCAACGAAACTACTTCTTCGGAGATGCCCAATGGCAACTCATTCGAGTTAGGCCCTGGTGCCGTGGGCCGCTTGCGTCTTGGTATCTTGTTTTAATCTTTTTACCTTCGGGTAAAATAAACCGACCCAATGAAGCAAACTTTCAAAATAAATTCTCTCAAGACTGCTGCTGCCTCCTTGGCGGTGGCAGGCTTGCTCATCCTGAGCAGTTGCTCACAGGATGACAATTCCGAAAAAGTCGCGCCGGATCGTCATTTTCAAGAACAAAATATCACTGATAAGGATGTTCAGAAACGACTCTTGGAGCTCAAAGGCATGCTGCCCACCGTTAGCGTGTACAACTCCAAGATGGATCAGGTGATCTCCCTCGACTTGAACAATCCCAAGAGCTTTAGCTTCAGTTCTCCCGGTGGAGGAGCGACCTTTAGCTCTCCTGGTGGAAGCATCAGCTTCGTTCCCTCGGGAGGGGGTTCCTTTACCGTCTACAGTACGCCGGCCAGTGCCGGTGGCGGAGGAGGTGGTGGCGTAGTGAGTGCGGGCAACGTTAGCTTGGACATCAACTACGTATTCTGCTTCAATTCTGGCACTGCTGAGGAAGGCATAGACCTATTCGATCTGGGGCCTTCGGGCAGTGGATTCGGAGGCGCAGTTGGTATCGCTGGTAATTTTGAATCCCTTATGAACGAGGAAATCGACGTAGATGCAGATATATCTGACTTCTTCTTTGGAGTGGCTGCCTTCTATGCCTTTGACGGCACCCCAAGCGGGAGCTATCCTGTGATTGATTTCTTCGAATTTGAAGAAGAATTTGACGGTGACTTTAATAATCGTGGATTGGCTTACCTCTTGTCCTTTCAGCAAAATAATCTGGGAATTTTCTTTTCCAGAAGCGGTACGGTCAATTTTGGTAGCAGCGATGTAGAGTTTACAGGCAATTACTACGGTATTACCGACTTCAATTTCTTCGATTTCGAAGGTGATGATGACGAACCCAATTTTGTAACAGTACCTGGAAGCGGAGCACTCTTCTGCGGAAACTGATAAACACCTGTAATCCATACCCGAAAAGCGGAAGCAAATGATTTGTCTTCCGCTTTTCTTTTGCCCCTGGCTCATCAATGCCTCTCCCTTATTCCTTATGAAATGATGAAAATAGCCTTGCCCTGCATCGCCCCCTTTTGCCTTGCCACAATAGCCCTATTGTGTATCTCCCTCCAGGCGCATTCGCAGATACTCAATATTGAAAGACATCGCCTCAAGGCAGATACTTCCAACAATTTCTTGATGAACCTCCGCCTCGGTATGAACCTCAACAACCGAAGCGCAGCCGAAGACGCACCTGTAAATCTATACGGTTTCAACAGTGCATTGCACGCCATATACCGGAGCAAAAACCACGGATACATCCTCATAGGTCAGAGCGATTACCTGCGCATCAATGAAAACACCTTTCTCAACTTCGGCTTCCTGCACGGCAGGGTCAATTTTTTTCGCGACAGGGCCTTGAACTATGAACTCTTTACACAGGCATCATATGATAATTTCCGCGGGCTCGACCCCAGGATTATTTTTGGAGGCTCCACTAGATATCGTTTTGTGGAAACAGAGAAGAGTGACTTAATCGCAGGGCTCGGTGCCTTTTACGAAAGTGAAAAATGGCGCCATCCGGCCACCGATAGCTTCGTGGAAGTAGAATTCATCAAAGTATCCACTTACCTCTCATGGCGGCAAGAGATAGCCAGCAATATCGACTTTAACTCTGTGATATACTATCAAAGTGGATACGATGGTGAGATTTCCGATTACCGCCACCGCGTGAGTGGCAATATCAACCTGAACACACGAATCACTAAAAGGCTATCTTTCAACAATTCCTTTGAATTTGGCTATGAAGATAAGCCCATTGTACCCATCACCAAGTTCATTTATGCACTTCGCATGGGTATGATTTTTGCTTGGTAGAGCGGGGGATTCATCTATCAAAACATGCGCATCTGATCTCCGGGCTTGGCGGGTATGCTGAAGTGCTGCGTTTGATATTCAGGCCAATCCTGCTCGCCGAGATAGCGCTGCCTGGCAATGCGAAAGGTGTCAGCGATCATCTTTGCCAGGTTTCCTTCACCCTTCATTCGCTTACCAAAACGGCTGTCGGATAGCACTCCCCCGTGCAATTCGGAGATTTGGTGGAGCACCTTTTCAGCCCGATCCGGATAGTAGCTCCGCAGCCACCTGCCAAAGATGTCGGCAATCGCTCCATTGAGGCGGAGCACCGTATAACCCACACGGCGGGCACCACGGGCCGCAGCTCTCTCCACAAGTGGCATGATTTCATGGCTGTTCAGGCCGGGAATGAGCGGTGCCATCATCACTTGCACCGGTATGCCCGCCTCACTCAGCTTGCCCACAGTCTCGAAGCGCTTGGCAATGCTGGCTGTGCGTGGCTCCATACAGCGACGCAGCTGCTCATCCAATGTGGTAATGGAGATTACCACCTTCACCAGCCCCAGCTTGTTTAGCTTTCGCAAAATATCGAGATCGCGGCATACGAGTGCATTCTTGGTAATGATGCCCACCGGGTGGCGGTACTCAAGAAAGGTTTGCAGCAAACTGCGGGTAATTTCCAGCTCCTTTTCAATGGGTTGATAGCAATCGGTATTTCCCGAAAGGGCGATGGCACATGGCTTCCAGGCAAGCTCGCGCAATTTGGCCTCAAGGAGCTGCACAGCTTCTTTCTTCACGAGTATCTTCCGCTCAAAATCGAGCCCTGCCGAGTAGCCCCAGTAATTGTGCGAATTGCGTGCATAGCAATAGGTGCAGCCATGCTCGCAGCCCTGATAAGGATTGAGGGAATAGTCCATTCCCACATCGGGACTCTTGACGGTGTTGACGATACTTTTGGGAAATACCTCGATTCTCTCGGTGCAACCACTGCTTCGGTCTTCGGGCAGGTCGATGCCCTCCTCATGGCTGCGCTCCTGATGATGTCGATCAAAAGGATTTAGAGGATTGTGCTGCGCTCCCCTGCCCTTTATGCGCTTGGACCCACTGTTCATACCAGCACCTCCACCTCATTCTGATTTGCGCCCCTCGCCCCGGACGTCCTTCGGGGTCCTTTGTTTTGGACTGCTGTCGAGTTCCGAGGCTTCTCCGGGAGGCGGCGAGATGTGCTGTCGATGCAGCACATAAAAATTGGGGTCAATCTCAAGCGGCGCCCACTCATCGATCGCCCATGCCTTGCGCTGCCAATGGGTTTTTGGCTCCAGCCACTTGCCATTCTTGAGCCTCAGGGGCATGTCAAAATCCGGCACACAATTGGTCCATCGGTAGTAAAGCGAATCCCTGTACAAGCTGTATTCCAGGGCAGGCACATCGGCTGAACGCAAGTATTGATCGAATACCTTCTCAAGATCCAGGCCCAGAAATTCTTGCATGTAAGCCTCCACCTCCCTGCCGCTCACCACCGAGTGGCGATATCGACGGTTCATATCGTGCAGCATGGCCAGAAATAGCGTATCGGCACCGGGAAGCTGGCGGATGGTATGCAGCATATTAGATCCCTTGTGGTACATGTCATTGCTGCCCTTCTGATGAATGTGCAGCTCACCGGCTATGGGGCGATCGTTGAGTATGGAGCGCCTGGTGCCGATGGCATATTCGTCGGCTGCCTCCTCGCCATAGTTGCAGGCCACATACAGCACCTCTGAGTAAGATGTGAAGGCCTCGTGCACCCAGAGGTCGGCAATATCGCTGGCGGTAATGCTATTGCCAAACCATTCATGCCCGCTCTCGTGCACAATGATAAAATCCCACTTGAGCCCCCATCCTGTGGCCGACAAATCCAGGCCCCGATATCCATTGCCAAAGCGATTGCCATAGGCTATGGCACTCTGATGCTCCATACCTAGATGAGGCGCCTGCACCAGCTTATATCCATCCTCATAGAAGGGATAGGGCCCAAAATATTCTTCAAAGCAGGCCAGCATGCGATTCACCTGCGAAAAATGCTGGCGGGCGGTATCCATTTCATAATCCAGTACAAAATAATCCAGTCTGAGCGCTCCACCCTCTCCTTCGAAGGCCTCAGACCAATGGCTGTAGTGACCGATGTAAGGCACAAGGTTGTAGGTGCTGATCGGATTGCTCACCTGCCAGGCATATCCGCGCATGCCCTCATCGACTTCCTGTACCTCCATCAGCCGTCCATTGGCCACAGCCACGAGGCTATCGGGCACCGTAATGCTCAGGCTGGCTCCATGATCGGCCTTATCGCTCTGATGGTCTTTGCAGGGATACCATACGCTGGCACCGATGCCTTGACAAGCCACGGTCATCCAGGGTCGCCCCATCCGATCGCGTGTCCAGATCCAGCCCCCATCCCAAGGCGGATTGCGGGCCTCTCTCGGCTTGCCTTCGAAGTGAATCTCCACACGGGCGGTGTCACCAGGCATGAGCCCTCTCGGTATTTCCAAAAAATGGGCATTGCCCTCGCTCGTCCAAATGATGGCTTGGCCCTCATGGCTGGCCTTAGCGATCTGCATGGGCTGCTGCAGATCGATCTGCATGAGGCGCACGGTGTCGACCACCTCAAAGGTAATCTTCTGCACTCCCGCTATGCGTCGCTCCTCGTAGTTTGGGGCGATGGCAAGGTCGTAGCGCAGCACGTTCCACCAGGTTCTCTCCGGGCTCAGACTTCCACGCAGGCTATCGGCGCGTGTGGGCACCTGGGCGCTTGTGCTTCCGCAAAATGCAGGGGACGCAAGCACAATGAAAAGAAGGAATCGGAGCCGCATTGCTGTTCACAATAATAGCCTTCGGTGATCCGGGCTTAGAGAATCGAAGGCCTGTTCTTTTTACAAAAGTTTGATAGGCAAATTCACGCGCAATTGATCCCATGAAAGGGAGAGCATCACGGAATCTGTCGAAGCCCTGTCCAAGCCGTATGTGAGCCGCTGAACAGTTTCCGAAAGCTGGATGGGATCGACTTCGAGCCTTATCAAATCCAGCTCTTCCTCGTAGTCTTCGGCAAGATGCTGATCGAAATTTTCATTGACTATCAAGGTCCACTTCTCCCTTCCGGGAATGGTGAAGAAAGCGTAGGTACCAGCCGGAATGCGCTGCCCATCAATGCTTACATCGGCAGGAAATGTGAGGGCAGTCGCCCAATGGGAGCCACTCACCCATACCTGATCGTAGGATACAAGTCCATTCCAAAGCACGCGGCCGCGCTTGCCCGGAGATCCATAGTTGATCACAATTTCTCCCTTTGGAGTAGCCAATCTCGATTCCCGTCGCGCGCTGCCAGTAAAACTGTCTTTTTCGATCAATCCCATGTTCACGCTATCGGCATAAGCTTCTCTGAACAGTGCGTGCTCCTCCCCAAGACGCTGCTCGCGCTGCATGGCCTCATCTTGTGCCACCTTAT
>SLDS01000029.1 GCA_007125175.1 Flavobacteriales bacterium | reverse complement strand
TAGAGTTTGTCAATAAACTCTAATTTGTTGACAAGTAAGCGAGTATAAGCCATTAGCTTCAATTCTCTTTTGTATTTTCAAGCCATGAAGATACAGTTATTTGAGGCCTGGCGATTGAAATTTGAGAAGCCCGACTGGGCTCGCAACCCTGAGTTTGGACTGATAGACACTATTTTAGAGAGTCATCCTGAACTCATTGAACTACTGGCGGAAGACATCACAGCGCATGAGAAGCAAACTAACTTCGGGCGTAAAGACATCCCCAGTGTAGAGCAGATCGTGCGAGCTGCGATATACAAAGAATTGAAGGGGCTCAATTACCGAGATCTGGAGTATCACCAGAGCGATTCACGCATCTGTGCACAGTTTGTAAAGCTTGATACAGAGCGATACTACAGCTTCCAGATGTACCACAAGTATATCGGAAAAATTAAAGCTGAGAACCTTGAAAAACTTCTCATAGAACTCAACCGCATAGCCATAAACGAAGGGCTGGAAGACCTGGAAAAAATCCGTGTTGACAGTACCGTTGTGGAAACCAATATCCACCATCCTACCAACAATTCTTTGGTATGGGACTGCATAAAAGAAGGCCATCGGCTGCTGAGCCGTCTGAAAGAGGAGATAGAGGGGGTTGATTATAGGAATTACACCAAGAATGCCAAGAGAACCTTCTTCAAAATAAACAACACCAGCAAGGATAAGCGAGTAGACCTCTTTAGAAAACAGCTTATTACCTTCACCAAATGCATTAACCAAGTGAGCAATGCAGTGAAAAAAAAAAGCCACTGTAGCTCTCTTCGTTCAATGGGCTTAATCATACAGCTGGAGCGCCTTCTTCCTTTGATGCATCAGGTTTACCAAATGACGCTTAGAAAGGAAATAAAGGGAGAAACAGTGAAAAGTTCGGATAAAATATTCTCCATCTATGAGTTGCATACCGATATCATCGTCAAAGGCGGTAGAAATGTTGAGTTTGGCCACAAAGTAAACCTGACTACAGGAAAAGCCAATTTGATATTGACCTGCGAAATTCCGCGAGGCAATCCCTCAGATAGTAAGCTGTACACCTGCAGCATAAACAAAGTGAAACAAAACTACGCTGCTGTACCGCGCGACGTAGCCGCAGACGGCTCATACGCTTCCAAGGCCAATGTTGAATATGCCCAATCTGAAGGAATCAGCAACATAGTTTTCAATAAAGTCGTTGGCAGCCTAAAGAGCTACACTAGCAGCAAAAACATGGAAACCAGGCTAAAAAAATGGAGAAGCGGAATCGAAGCAAACATATCAAACCTTAAGCGAGGCTTCAAAATAGCACGGTGTAACTGGAAAGGATGGGCGCACTTTCAAGCCAAAGTCCTTTGGAGTACCATCGGGTACAATATAAGGGTGATGACTTCGATCCTCGCATCGAGGTTGCAAAAATTAGCCTGATTGCTGCCCATCAAGTGTCAACCAAGGGTAAGCTATGCCCGATCGGCACAAAAAAGACCGGAAAATCGGCCAAATCAGCGAGAAAATCAAAAAAGGGCTCCGGAGATCTGAGTCAAATCATAATCGGGCCATCCCGATCCCAATTTTGAAAAAATCGAGTTTTTTTTCAGACAAAAATGCGACTGTATGGACAGACTCTATGTAGGTGCCGGCCTCGGCGTATTCATTGCCGCGGGCTATGCGGGTCGCTCAGGTGAGGACTACTCCTTTTCCATTTTGGAATTTTCCACAAATTTCGGCGCCATGCTCAGGGGTGGCTTTGAAGTCGGTAAGTTTCGCATGGGTGTGGAGTACAACTTTATCCCTCAAGTACCCCTGATCGATGCAGAAGGCATACAGGTAGGCGATATGTCCAATAGCTACCTGGGCTTTACTGTGGGATTCTTTGTGGGCGGCGGCACATGGGGTAGGCCCTAGCAGGTTGCCGCTTGGGCCTTTCATTTTCGGCGAAAGCCTCACTCATAGCTCAGGGCAAAGCTCCCGTCGCTTACGCTAAACGCTCCGCCTTCAGAGAATTCGCCCTTGAAGCTAAAGCTGCCCTCGATGCGCTTGGCCTGCCGGTCGTGTAAGGCAATGCGCAGTGTGCCACTCATGGCCTCACCGCTGTCTTCGCCGCTGTCGTAGAGGCATTGGATGGTATCGGCGGTGTCGTAGCTCAGCTCGTGGCTGCCCACTGCAATCTTGTCAGGGAGCATGAATTGGAAACCCGCTTCATTTTCATCATCGGCCTGAATGCTGATCACGCCTCCCCCTCCGTGGGCCCAATACTCATCGGGGTGGAAGGCTCGGCCGTTTATCACGGCCCGGAAGTGCTGACTGTCTTGAAGCGGGCATGTCAGGGCGGCTTCTTCAGCGCAGCAAAGGGTGCCGGCGTTTGTAAAGGAACCGGTATTCAAAGAAATCAGGATAAAGAAGGTAAGTAAATGCATGGGTGGGTGGGTATGATTGCTAAGGAGAGTAAAGATATGAAGCCACAAGATACAAAAGGAGGGGATGAAGTATCGAATCCGCAACGAGTAGCGGAAACACTTACTGAATCTCGGAACGAAAAATGCTCCCTGTACATAACGCAGCCACCATCCATTGCGGGAGAAATTCGCTATATTTACAACAAGAATTCGGTAGGCATGTCATCCTATATAGAGAAAGAACTCAAGCATTACCTCGGTATCCTGCCGCAAGGAGCCCTCAAGGACTTGTTGGCGTATGCCAAGAAATTGCGCCAAGACTATGAAGGCAAGCAACCGGTAAATAGTCTACAGAAGGAGCTAAACATGCTTTCGGCTCAGGAATCATCGCACCTGGAGGAAGAGTTCAAGGACTACCGTAAGTTGTACCCTCGTGAGTGAATACGTGGCTGACACGATGGCCCTCGTCCTATGGCTTGAAAAACGAAGGTTGCCCTCTCGCACTAAGGAATTATTATTTGAAGCAGAAAAAGGTTCTACAATCGTATATATCCCGGCAATCGTTGTAGCAGAAGTTGGATACCTGTCCGCTAAATCGAGAATCGATACCAACCTCAATGCCCTGCGCGATTTTCTTACAAAATTCAAAAACTTTCGCGCCGCAGCAATGACAGCCGAGTGTGTATTCGCAAGTTTCAAGATTGATGACATCCCGGAATTACATGACCGTTTCATTGCTGCTGAAGCTATGATGAGGGGAGCTCGGGTGATTACAAATGATCCGGTCATTAGCTCATCCAGGTTTGTAGCGTGCACTTGGGCTTGATTCTATCCAAAATGTATTTTGTAGCCTTTTTTCAGAGAAAATGGATAAACATCATGGCAAGCAGTAATTTATTGAGAAAGTTTAAGTTCAGCTTTAAATGAATATGGTGAAATTTCGGAAACGAATTCCGGGTTTTAGTGCGTCAACCTGCCGGGTTAAACCATGCTGATCGAACAGCCTTGGAGGGCTAAAAGCCGTAAAACGGTCTGGCCATTGACCCTTCTTGGATTATCCGGTTAGGCTAAGGCCGTTTGCTCGAAAATCACACCAGTAAACACTTGATTAAGAATAAGTTAAAATAGTGATTGAACCACAACAATACCAACCTGTACTTTAAAATATCATGATATTTTAAAGTGGCACTTTAGATCGTCATGATAATTTAAAGTAGTGATGGAGGTCCTGAGTGGTAAACGGATCGCGAACCTTGTCGGCTGCAAGAGGCCTGATTGAA
Organism: Flavobacteriales bacterium; assembly: GCA_007125175.1. GTDB lineage: Bacteria > Bacteroidota > Bacteroidia > Flavobacteriales_D > Cryomorphaceae > T3Sed10-241. The sequence goes on along the minus strand of SLDS01000029.1, from coordinate 2,576 downwards.
TATGCGAAGGTTTCATTCGATACCATCGAATGAATTTGTTTGATAGCATCCAACACCTTTGTTTGATACTATCAAAGGGTCCGGGAAGGTAACATAGAAGCACACAGAGGCGGCACCTCGACCCTTCGGCTCCCACCTCGGCTCCGCTTGGTGGCCGGCTCAGGGTGCGCGGTGGCCGGCCTGGTGGGTTTTGCAAGGACCAGGCTTTTCCATCGAAGCAATAATGTGAAAATTCGGAATTGAATTCCGAATTTTCACCCTGTAGTAGTGGACAGTTTTGGTTATACTCTCGCCTCTGCCAAGTGTCCGGCTCAAAGACAACAGGTGTCGCCACCGAACATTCTGCTGAGAAGTCGAAACATAGAATATCGGTGTTTTAAACAAATGTATTTTGTCGTATCACATTCGGCTCGCTGCGTATCAAATCGCATCACTCTGTCCTTGTATTATTCAGATCAGAAAAGCGAATGTTGTTGGGCTTGATCAGCAAAGGATTGATTGAGAGGCATGGCAGTGGACGCAATGGTAGCTACACGGCAAGGTAAAACTGCTAATCCGCGGTCACTGAGAGCGGGCTTACTCAGGCCAAAAGTTCTGTAAAATTGGCGCGACTTATTATCTTGAATTTCGCTTCGGGATATTGGGATGAAAAATAGGGCGGCGGGCAGATTCGGTGTGCTGCGCGGCAATAGCGCGAAGCAGAAAAGTTTTGCCCACCCTGCGCGTGCCATAAAGCAATATGACTTTGTTCTCTCCGATGTGAGACAACAAATGGGGATAGATGGATCGTTTTATCAAATCCATAGCTTCAAATTTGTCCTAAAGATAGCAAATTTGGTCATTCAACTGACCGTTTTAATGTTAATTCGGTATTTTGATTGACCGTTTTAACATCATTCTACCTGGTCTGTCTATTCGTAGAGAGATGTGAATCAGACCCATCACATATTCCTCCTATACTGCCCCCCAACCTCAAACAGCGCCATCGTAATTTGCCCCAGAGAGCACACCTTGCAGGCCTCCATCAGCGCTTCGAAAAGGTTTTCGTTGCGCAGGGCGGCCTCCTGGGTGGCTTTGAGCGCATTTGCCGAAAGGCCCTGCTGGGCTTCGTGGAGCTGCTTGATGGTATCGATTTGGGCTTCCTTCTCCTCCTTGGTGGCGCGAATCACCTCGCCGGGGGTAACGGTGGGTGAGCCCTTGCTGCTTAGGAAGGTGTTGACCCCGATGAGGGGCAGCTCGCCGGTGTGCTTCAGGGTTTCGTAGTACATGCTCTCCTCCTGTATCTGGCTGCGCTGGTACATGGTTTCCATGGCGCCGAGCACGCCGCCGCGCTCGGTGATGCGGTCAAACTCGGCCAGCACGGCCTCCTCCACCAGGTCGGTGAGCTCCTCGATGATGAAGCTGCCCTGTATGGGGTTCTCGTTTTTGGCGAGGCCCAGCTCCTTGTTGATGATCATCTGTATGGCGATGGCCCGGCGTACCGACTCCTCTGTGGGGGTGGTGATGGCCTCATCGTAGGCGTTGGTGTGCAGCGAGTTGCAATTGTCATAGATGGCGTAGAGGGCCTGCAGGGTGGTGCGGATGTCGTTAAAATCGATTTCCTGGGCGTGGAGGCTGCGGCCGCTGGTTTGGATGTGGTACTTGAGCATTTGCGCGCGGGCGTTGGCTCCGTACTTTTTGTCGAGGGCTTTCGCCCAAATGCGGCGGGCCACACGGCCTATCACGGCGTACTCCGGGTCGATGCCATTGCTGAAGAAGAAGCTCAGGTTGGGCCCAAAATCGTTGATGTTCATGCCCCGGCTCAGGTAGTATTCCACGAAAGTGAAACCATTGGCCAGGGTAAAGGCCAGCTGGGTGATGGGGTTGGCGCCCGCCTCGGCGATGTGGTATCCGCTGATAGACACACTGTAGAAGTTGCGCACTTTTTGATCGATGAAGTACTGCTGCACATCGCCCATGAGCCTGAGGGCAAATTCGGTGCTGAATATACAGGTGTTCTGCGCCTGGTCTTCCTTGAGGATATCGGCCTGCACGGTGCCGCGCACCACGCTCAGGGTACGGGCCTTGATTTCAGCGTATTTTCCGGAAGGGAGCACCTCATCACCGGTCACGCCCAGCAGCATAAGGCCCAGGCCGTCATTGCCTTGGGGCAAATCACCCCGGTACACGGGCCGGGGCACACCCAGCTTCTTGTACTTGGCTTCGATCTTCTTCTCCACCTCGGCTTCGAGGCCGGCTTCTTTGATGTAAATCTCGCACTGCTGGTCGATGGCGGCGTTCATAAAGAAGCCGAGCAGCATGGGCGCGGGCCCGTTGATGGTCATGCTCACCGAGGTGCTCGGCGCGCAGAGGTTGAAGCCGGAGTAGAGTTTTTTGGCATCGTCGAGGCAGCATATGCTCACGCCGCTGTTGCCTATCTTTCCGTAAATGTCGGGGCGATAGGCGGGGTCGTGGCCGTAGAGGGTCACCGAGTCGAAGGCCGTGCTGAGGCGGGCCGCCGGCATGCCCTGGCTCACGTAGTGGAAGCGGCGGTTGGTGCGCTCCGGGCCGCCCTCACCGGCAAACATGCGCGTGGG
>SLDS01000004.1 GCA_007125175.1 Flavobacteriales bacterium | reverse complement strand
GTCGGGCGAGGTATCCACATGCGCACAAAAGCAGATCACCGGCACATCGGCCTTATCCGTGGTGGCCGGCAGGGTGGCGTACACATATCCGTGCGCGTCGAGCGCGGCATCTTCCACACCCATCTCCTTCAGCTCCTCCACCAGCAGGCGCGAAAGGTTTTTTTGCTTTTCCGTACTCGGACAGTCAGGCGACTTGGGATCGCTCTCGGTATCGATTTGCACATAGCGCATGAAGCGCTCGGCTACAGTGTGGTTGATGTTCACAGGGCATACTTTTACAAGCGTGAAGGTAGGCATTGCTCCCATTTCACGGGAAGAGATTTCCAGAAAATTGGCAGCTTAGAACTTGTAATTTTTCGCGTCGCCCTCGCTAAATCATCTGCCTACTACAACTTTCAACACTTTGATCTCAATATCATTGCTAAGCCGCAGCAGGTAGATCCCCGCTGGCCAGCCCGCTGCATTAAAGTCGCGCGTGTAAAGCTCCCCACCTTGCAAGTCACCCTGCCACAGCGATGAGACCAAGCGTCCGCTCATGTCGTACACTTCCAGGCTGGCATAGCGATTTTCTCCACTCCCGAAGCTAATCCGGCTCTTCGCTTCGGTAGGGTTGGGATCAGCCCGAAGCAAAAATCCCGGACAGTCTACAAGGGTGATGGGTACCGTATTCGAAACCGCATAACATCCCTGCAGCTGCGATGCCTTGATTACTCCTGCCAACTGTACGCCTTGCTCATAGCTCAGGTGTGCGCCCAGGTAAACTCCGGAAGGTAGCCCGTTGAGATCGAAGATACCACTGGTATTGCTCGCTACCACCTCTTGTTCTGCTTGGCTCAAAAGGCCATAGAGACTAAAGGTACCACTATGGCCAAGCACCTCAAGAGAAATCACTGAAGCCGAGCCATCATCCGTACATATCTCCGCTGGTCCATTGAGGGTGAGCAATCCGCCTTCGGGTTCATTCCTCAGAAAGACTTGGATGGAATTGGAAGAAATGGAATAGCAACCCGTGAGCATCCCGATCTGTGACACATGAGTGACGGCAGCCAAATTGTTCACATTCTCTTCGTAGCGAAAGTGTCGAATGCTGTAGTTTCCCGGAGAAAATTCATCTAAATTGAAGAGTGAGTTATTGGCTCTCGTGGCCACTATTTCACCGACTGAATTAATAAGGGCCCAGCGCTGAAAGCTGCCATTGGCATCCACCGCATTTACTACAATGCTTTGAGGGCTTCCAGTACCTACGCAAAAGCTGCGATTTCCGAGTGCTTCAAGCACACCTCCTTGGGCAGCACAGGGTTCCGTACCTTCATCACCAATGCCGTAAAAGGCGACAAAGGCATCCATAGACGACTCATTGAACAGCGAAAAGAGCGTAGGCTCTGTCTCTTCGTAATCCGTTTTTAGGCTTCCGGCAAATCGACCTCCCAAAGCTATAACATGATCTCCGGCAGCCAACGCTCTTGCCTCAGTCGAGTAGGGACAATCAAAAGCTGTAGCCCACATGAAGTTGCCCTCCGGGCTGTAGCTCGCCAAAAAAGCATCCAGTTGAAAAGCACCAGCCGCCTCGATACTGAAGTCTTCGCCATTGGAAAAGCCCATCACCTGACGAAATACTCCGCCTATGTGCACATTGAGTAAGTTATCGACAGTCACACATAATCCCTCATCAGAGCCCATGCTACCGGCTGAATGCGCCCACAAGGTGCTGCCCTCAGCGCTCAGCCGGGCAATGAAAATATCGGAATCGTTCACACTGTTCAATACATGCTCACCTTCCTCTTCACCAAATTGAATCCAATTCGTAAAGCTCCCCGTTGTAGCGATATCCCCATTTGGAAATACCGCAATATCTTGCATAAACTCCCAACCTTCATTTCCGATGGATCGGCCCCATTCAAAATAGCCTTCGGCATCATATTTGGCAATGTAGAGATCGGATGTAGTGGAAGTAAATGAGGCATATGAGCCAAGAGGGTGTCCGGGGTTACTGAGCAGCAAAGTACCGATAAAGTCACCCGCCATTACAAAGCCGCCTTCCGGGGTGGCCTTAAAGCATTTTGGAGCCAAACCGCCTGCACCTCCCAAGCGGTGCAACCACATAAAGTCGCCCTCATCGCTAAACTTAATCATGAATATTCTGTTGCCATCACTGCCCGACTGTGGCTCAAAGTCGGGCTGAGGCGGACTCACCTTTAGCGAATCGAGGAAGCGACCACACATCACCACATTTCCATCATTGGCTACAGCCACTCCACTGCCAGTGCTCGCAAATTCCCCACCCAGACCACGTGCCCACTGCACGGTGCCCTCAGGGTCAATTTTCATCAAAAAGGCGTCGCTGCCCCACCCCGCTGTCTCGAGGATAATGGGCTCATCATACGTACCGAAGTTCATCACACCTTCAAAAATCCCCGTAAGATAAAGGTTCCCATCACTGTCGATGCTGAGTGCACGGCCCTCGTCCTTGCCGCTTGCTGCCCACACCCGCGACCACAACAGCTCCCCCTGAGGGTTGTACTTAAGGAGGATAATATCATGATTGCCTACAGCGCCCTGACTCAGGGTGTCTCCATCATCATTGAGTACTAAAAGGCCCTGTACATAACCCGTCACATATACATTACCTGCAGGGTCGAAAGCCATATCGAGCAAGCGGTCGGGGTGGCTCCCACCATAACTGCGAGACCAAATATGCTCCGGTTGGGAAACTACATCTAAAGAAATTAAAAAAGCGAAAAACGAAAATGCGAGCGAGCTGAAGATAGCCCGGATCCGAGAGTTTGCCATGATTGCTGAGATTGGTTGGTTAGTTGATTAAAGGTAGCATTTTCTACCACAAAATCAAATGAAATAATTCATGCGCGGCAAAGACCTACCTTGCACTCAGGCGATTCTTCACTCCCCTCCTCGGCTGCCTTTCATAGTTCGATTTATCTAAATGATAATCATTGATATATGTCGCATGTTGAGGATCGCCCTCGGTATCGATTTGCACATATTGCACATAGCGCATGAATCGCTCGGCTACAGTATGCTCTATCTTCACGTTTGGACCTTTTTTTCACCGCCCAATTTGGGCATTGCAGCCCTACTGTCCGGCTTTCCCCTTGCGGAAAAATGAATCTGCGCAGCTGCAATCCCTGAATGTCATATCATTGCCAGCCAAAAATGAAATTCCATACCAATCACCTTGTCCAGGGCCACAGCCTCCCGGGCCCGTCGAATTTGCTACTTTTGGCGCGGACCAATACCCTACAAATCCCTTGAGCAAAGAAGATGCCATCCGCCATTTCGACCCCGACGGCGCCGCTGCACCGGGCCGCCTATTCGGACTCCCATTTAGCCCTGAGCAGGCCGAGCTCATCATCATTCCCGTGCCCTGGGAGGTCACCGTATCCTATGCCGCCGGCTGTGCCAAAGGTCCCGAAGCCGTCTTGCAGGCATCCACACAGGTCGACCTCTTCCAGCACGATATAGTCCAGGCCTGGCAATACGGCATCGCCCTCCTCCCCTTTCCCGAGCACATCGCCCGGCTCAGCGACTCCCTGCGCCGCGAGAGCGAGGCCTACATCCGCAAGCTCGAGGCTGGCGAGGTGGACGAGGACAGTCCCGAAGCCACCCAATTTACCGCAAGGATCGATGAGGGATGCTCCCAAATGAACGATTGGGTGCAGGGACAGGCCGCCGCCTGGCGCTCCCGTGGCAAGAAGGTAGCCCTGCTCGGCGGCGACCACAGCACACCCCTGGGCCTATTGCGCGATCTCGCCTCGGTACACGAGTCCTTTGGCATCCTGCAGTTCGATGCCCACGCCGACCTCCGCCAAGCCTATGAGGGCTTCACCTATTCCCATGCCTCCATCATGTACAATGTGCTCAAACTACCTCAGGTGAGTAAACTGGTACAGGTGGGCATCCGCGATTTTTGCGAAAGCGAGGCCCGACTCATACAAGACTCCCAAGGCCGCATCAAGACCTACTTCTATCCCGATCTGGCCGCGCGCAGCTACCGTGGGGAGCATTGGAGCAGCATCTGCGAAGAGATCATCGCCAGGCTTCCACAAAAGGTCTACGTATCCTTCGATATCGACGGACTGGATCCCAAGCTCTGCCCCAATACAGGTACGCCCGTGCCGGGTGGCTTTGAATACGAGGAGGTCAACTACCTGCTCACATCCCTGTCCGCATCCGGCCGCGAGATCATCGCCTTCGATCTCACCGAGGTAAGCCCCGGTTCTGAGCCCGAAGCACTCCAACACAACGATTGGGATGGCAATGTAGGCGCACGACTCCTCTACCGCATGTGCAACCTCATGGGCGTGAGTCAGGGAGCCCTGAAACTGGCACATTGAGCAGGCGCTCCCCATGCCTGCAATTCCATCAAGGCGGCAAAAATCGGTCGCGGCAATCAGGGATAAGCCAGATGCGGCAAGTTCTCAAAATCGCTGATATGTAAGCCCTGTGCCGCCTCACCACTGCCCATGAGCAAGTATGCAGCCCCATCGTATGCAGGCCCCTCCGGGCATGGAGAAGGGCCTTGATTTCCCCCAGCCGATGATTCCGGCCGCTGCCCTTTGCGCTGCAGCTTCCAGGTGAGCATATAAACTCCCGGAGCGAGCTCTCCCTTCCCAAAAGCCTGCAAATGCTGCGGACAGTTATCCCCGCGCAGATAGAGCACAAGCGGCTCAATCAGCGAATCTGCCTCCACCTGCAGACGGATGTACTGTCCCATCCGCCCCGGAGGCCCGCCACTCCACGCCTGACGCTCCGCGCGCACAAGTGTGAGCTCCTGTGCCTCGAGATCGGTGCATACCAGCAGCAGCCCCACAAACAAGCAAAAACAGCTTTGCAATCCTTTCATGCACCACCAAGTATCAAAAAACATGCCACCAAGCCCATCTGCCACCAAGCCCATCTACACCCCCGACCCACCAATGCCAAAACGCACAGCCCTTCTACCGCGAATCCCACAAGCCGCGCATCTAACAATCGAGCCCTGAAAGCGCCGCACTGAGCGCCTGCCCGCCCGCCCGTATGTGCAACAGGCGGGAACGCGCAGCGGGCGGGCAACCGAAGTGGGCGACAATACATCAGCCCAGGGCCGGTCATTGAGCGGAGCCGAAATGCAGCCCTGGGATAACACGTCACCACAAGATAAAGGCCTTGGCGGCATTTTTGCCCCGCAAAAATGATGACAAGATTGAGCCCTGAAAGGGCGACAATACATCAGCCCAGGGCCGGTCATTGAGCGGAGCCGAAATGCAGCCCTGGGATAACACGTCACCACAAGATAAAGGCCTTGGCGGGATTTTTGCCCCGCAAAAATGATGACAAGGCCGATTAGCCGAAGCGAAAAGTCACCACAAACCCAAACCGTGAAATTCAAACGAAGATCCAAGCCAATTTCCCCCACGAACATCAATACATCAAAAAGCCCGACTTGACATATATCAGTTCCACACCTGACAATCCTCATAAACCGCCTCGACACCATCCCCTAGCTTTGTACCAAAGCCACCTCCAACTGAAAAAAAACCGAAAAAAATCCCAAAAAAATGGACCGTATCTTCAACCACAAAATCGCCCTCGTAACAGGAGCGGCCAAAGGCATCGGACAGGCCACGGCACGCGCTTTTGCCGAAAGGGGAGCCAAGGTAATACTCTCGGATGTAGACGATAGCGCCGGGCGCCTCGCAACCAAAGAACTGCAGGAAGAAGCCCTTCTCGCCGAGTTCATGCCCTGCGATGTGAGCAAGCACGAGCAAGTAGCCGAAATGATGGGCAGCATCGCCTCCAAGTACGGAGCACTGGACTTCGCCTTCAACAATGCCGGCATAGAGGGCGAGCAAGCCCCCACAGATGCCTGCAGCCTCGAAAATTGGCAGCGCGTAATCGATATCAACCTCAATGGGGTGTTCTACTGCATGAAGTACCAATTGCCGCTGATGATCGCGCGGGGCGGTGGACGCATCATCAATTGCTCCTCCACGGCAGGCCGGGTCGGCTTCGCAGCCATACCGGCCTACAATGCCAGCAAGCACGGGGTGATCGGACTGAGCAAATCAGCGGCATTGAGCTATGCACAGCAGGGCATCCGGGTCAACTCGATATGTCCGGGGGTGATATACACCTCCATGATCGATCGCTTCTCGGGCGGCAGCGAGGAGGGCCTGCAGGCCATGCGCGAGATGCAGCCCGTGGGCCGCATGGGCAAGCCTGTGGAAATAGCCAATACCGTAATGTGGCTGTGCAGCCCTGAGGCCGACTTTGTGACC
>SLDS01000037.1 GCA_007125175.1 Flavobacteriales bacterium | reverse complement strand
GGCAGCAGGCCGCTGTGGTCGATGTGGGCGTGCGAGAGCACCACGATATCCACCGTGGTAGGGTCAAAGCCGAGGTGGCGGTTGTTGTTCTTGCCTTCCTTGCGGCCCTGAAACATGCCGCAGTCGAGGAGCACGGTGGGCATGTCAACACCGGTGAGCAGAAATTTTGAGCCGGTCACAGTGCGCGCTGCGCCTTTGAAGTGGATTTTCATGGTGGGGCAGTTTTGCCGAAAGGTAAGGAAAAGGGAGATTGCGCTGTAGAGACGCACCCAAAGATTGGCGACAATACAAGGCACTTAAGAAATTTTCTGTTTGTGCTGCATGCCCTTTTTGGCAAGCTTTCTGAAGCGTGCAAAGAGGGCCTATGTTCAGTTGCCTTTACAGAAAAATGCTGATGAGGACGAGATCAGCTCTCCGCTCGCGCCCTCTTCAGAGGGAAGCATTTCGGCATTGAGCATTACATACTACGGCTCAGGGCATCCGTCCATTTGAAGGCGATTTTCGAAGCGATTGGGTGTCTATGCGCCATAAATGGATAGTTTTGCGCAGCACACAGCACCCAATTCAAACAAATCAGCATCATGGAAGCGATACATACCACTGCTGCCCCCGCAGCCATAGGCCCTTACAGTCAAGCCATTCTCAACAAAGGCATGCTGTATGCCAGCGGCCAAATTGCCTTGGATCCGCTCACAGCCAAGCTCGTGGGGGAAGACGCACCCGAACAAGCCACACAAATCATGAAAAATATTGGCGCGGTGCTCGCTGCCGCAAAACTCGACTACAGCGACATCGTCAAGTGCACTATCTTTCTGCAAGATATGAATGATTTCAAAGCAGTAAATGCTGTGTACAGCACCTACTTTAAGCCTCCTTATCCCGCTCGCGAAACGGTAGCTGTTCGTGGACTACCCGCGGGGTCATTGGTCGAAATCTCTTTTATCGCTGCCAGCAAAGAGGCCTAGGCCATCAAGTCATGTATTTGCGCTGGGTGGCGTAGAGAATGACAAAAATTCCGCCTATGATGATGGCAAAGACAGCATTGGCCAGCGCAATGGTATTGAAGGAAAAGATGGCAAGGGGTACCACGATACCAATAACCTTAGCCGCCACATAGATCTTAAATCCTGAGCCCTTGAGCTGATACATGAGGTAGGCACCGAATGCAGAGAGCAAAGCCACGACAAGTGAAATACCAATCAACAACTTGCTATACTCAATGGATAAGTGCATGTATGAACTCATGGCATCCAAAATGCCCTCTACAAATTTTGCCGATTGCGGATCGCTATCTCTAACAGCATCTTCCACCTGATCCATGATGCCGCGCCATCCTTCTTCATCGAAAGATTTGGTCTTAAACAAAGCCCTCACATTGCGTATTATGCTGTAGGCGGACACAATGAAGGTGAGTATACAGAGAACCGTGAGAAATGTAGGTCGGGACTTAGGTAAGAACTCTACCTCATCTACTGTACTGTCAATATCGGAGCTCATATCGGGTAATTTGCTATTGGTTTGCGCCAAAGATGCTAAAAAAAGGTGATCAGATGAGCCCTCGTCCTTAAATCCCTCAAAATTAGTCTTCCTCTAATGCGTTTTTCCAGGCAAGCCACAGCGGGTGATTGGCATTTTGCACGGTGATCTCAAAGCGCTTTCGGTGGTAATTTCCGTCCGGATTGAGCTGCAAAATTCGGGTGAAGGGCCCTTTCTTAACTTCCAATTGAGCCGGATCTTTTTTCATGTCTTCAGGATCGCTTTCTTCAAGAAATTGTATGGCGGATATCCCATCAATCTTAGTAATGATGTCCCCCGGCCACAAACCGGCAAGCTCTGCGGGAGAATCTTTGGCCACAAAGCCCACCTTTGCACCCCCCACTACAGGAGTGTAAGCCAAGCCCCACCAATCATGGCCCTTGATATCAGTGGGATTATCTGAATTCAAAGCCAGATCCATTTCGCCCAGAGCATCTTCCAAAAAGGACTCAAAGCCACCTTTTTCCTCTGTTAGGGCTATGCGAAGCTGATTAACCGATCGATCTGCTACCGTACTTACAGCATCCCAAAAATCATTTTCACTGTAGCCCTGTTGGGGGTCATAATTTGCATACATATCGGTCATAACCTGCCATAAACCCGCATCACCTTCTGTATGCTTCATGATGTACACATCCAGCACAAAAGCCATCAAGGCCCCCTCATTGTAAATGCTCACACGGCGTTGTGGAGCTCCGCCACCATAGCCGTCTATCCAGGTATCGATAGCAGCATCTGCAAGGCTCATATGCTTTCGGCCTTCATTCTCATCATGGCGCTCCATGAGCAAGGCCAATTTAGACAGGTATTTGCTATCGCTCCACACTCCTGCTTGCCAAAGCATCCAATCACCCATATAGGTCGTAATTCCCTCAGCTATATACGCCAGTCGCGAAGGCGCCGGCCCCTCAAAGGGATAAGGATTCCAGGCAGTGGGTCTTAAATATTTGACATTCCAGGTGTGGTAAAGCTCATGGGATGCAATGGACAAAAAGGAATCCTTACCCTCCTGAGTACCGAGGTATGAGTTGGGGCCCATGACAATGACGGTGCTACGCTCGTGCTCCACGCCATGCCGCATTTGCGAAGGCACAAAAACCAACAAGAATCGGTAATCGTCGACCGGAAGTGAACCAAAAGCCTGAATCTGTTTCTCACAAAAAGCTTGAATATCGGCCTCATATCCCTCAGAATCATAAGGAAAAATACCAACCCAGTGCAAGTGAATATCTACATCACCAATTTGAAACGAAGCATCGTCCATATTGCTGCCCGTGAGGATTGGACTGTCCATAAGTTCCTGCACATCTGCCGCAATAAAGGCTGAATGGGCCGAAGGATCAAGGGCTGTGGTGCCGGCAAGACTCGTGGCCAGCGTCCACGGTTCGGGAAGAAAGAACTCCACACGCTGCTCATCCAAAGCCGCTGCAGATATATAAAGCAGGCTGTTTACAGGATTGACCAAAAGAAAGGTCTCATCGAGATAGGTATTGCCCGCAGTGAGCTCAGATGCCTGAAGATAATAGCTCAACTTCACCTCGCTGTTCGGATTGCAACTAAGTTTCCAACTATGCGGACTTTCTTTGATTGCGGGAATGGCATTGCCATCCTGACTGGCTGAAAAATCAATATAATTGCGTGGAAACTTCCCACCCTCGTAACGCCCGGGCCTCCAATAAGGCACGCGCACTTCTACATCGGCGCTCTGAGCTGTGAAGGTGGCTTCGATGCGAAGCAGGTATTTGTTGTAATCGTGAATAAATATTTTGAAATACATGAGTTTAAGGTTTTTGCGAAACTACAAAAAGTCCGCAAAAAACCAGAAAAAATAATCTCATAAAAACAAGAAAATCAACAAATGACAGCGATCTCAAGCATGCTCATTGCCCATATTTCGCAGCCTTGCCCCATATTTCACCCACGGCATCGACGGGACTGACAAGCGGAGATCAATGGCTCCGCACCTCTGCACGCAGCACCTTCAGGGCCAATTCATGTGGCATATTTTCCACTTTCGAGGCCGTTTCAAAGAGTTTTCGACTCAAATCCATGCCCGTAGCACTGCTCTTGAGCCCGTCGCCCGTGGCCGAGATGAAGCCCATCATTTCTTCTTTGGCATTTTTGATGAGCTGCCATGTCTTCTCGCTCACATAGATTTGCTGCGAGAGGTTGTGATCGTATTCCTCGCGTATGGCTCGGAGCATATCCGCTTGCAACATCTTTGCGCTCATGCCATTCTGATGGAGTCGCATCACAAGCCGATCAGGAGCGATGCGTTCCAGATAGAGGGCAAATCGCTCGGCGGCTTGCAGCTTAAGGCGCAGCAATGCCTCAGATTCACCATCATTCACCTGAGCCGTTCTTTCTCCGGGCTCTTTTATCTCCCGATCGCGGTGGGCGGCCCTCTCCTTGCGCTGCTCATTATCACGCTGCTTGATGAAGCGCAAGCCCTCGTGAAAAATGTAAATGGCCGTAAAGCATATCAACAATGCGGGAAGGGCTTGAATGATCTGTTCGATGAGCGGAGTCATAAAATCGATGCGCTTTGGATGTGACAAAAATATAAATGTGATCCTTTCCTACCCGCCTTACACAACCTTCACTCCTTTGGTCATTCAGACCAGTCGGCACTGCGGCATTCACGGCATCACAATTAGCTTCGTGCTGTATGCACCTTTAACGAAAGTGGTGCTGCGGTGTTGCATTTATCCTAGCGATCCGAAATGCCTTCACTTCAGGCTTGCTCCACCAGCACCATCCGGGCAGTACTCCGGCTCTTTTGCTCCACGAGCACCTTCTTACCGATCAGCAAGCGGCTTATGGTATCCTGATCGTAGTGCCTGATGGTCACGAGTTCACATGGGGCATTGTACAGTACCTCATAGCGCACCTTGCAGTCATTGAGCACCGCATTGAGCTTCTGATCATCGTAATCCACGCATATAGAAAAGTTGATGGCCGAATTCTGCATGAGGTGTATCTTGATCTGCCTTTCGGCAAAAATGCGGAAGAGCTCACTTAGGTTGTCTTCGGCTACGAAGGAAAAGTCGCGAGGCGTAAATGAGATGAGTACCTGCTTGACCTTGAAGATAAAGCTGGGAACCAATGAATCGCTGAACGTGCTCGACTCTATGGTCGTTCCCTCAGATTGTGGCTCAAGAAAGGAGCGCACATAGAGCACGATACCTTTGTTTTGCAGAGGCTTGATCGTCTTTGGGTGGATCACAGAGGCGCCGTAATAAGCCAATTCAATGGCTTCCCTGTAGCTAATGCGCTTGAGCAGCACTGCATCCTTGAAGTATTTCGGGTCGGCATTGAGTACTCCCGGCACATCTTTCCAAATACTTACGCTCTCTGCACCCAGTGCATAAGCGAGTATGGCAGCTGTGAAATCTGAGCCCTCACGCCCCAGGGTAGAGGTAACATATTCATCCGTATGGCCGATAAAGCCCTGGGTGAGCATCACCACAGGCCCCTTGCCTTTCCTGCCTTCAAGGAGGGCTGTCCAACTGCTGTTTACCAGCTCCGTGGTTTTGCTCCAGTTTACACGTGCCTCGCGGTAGCGATTGTCGGTGCGCACCAGCCTACGCGCATCCACCCAATGGGCCGCTACACCACAGGCCCGCAAATAGGCCGATACGATCACCGTGCTCAGCAACTCTCCATAGCTCACGATTTGATCATAATCAAAGTCGGGATTGTCCGAGGGTTCCCGCTCCAGCCTGGATTGCAATTCCTCAAAGAGTTGTTGAACTATCACCCTCACCTCATCGCCCGGTATGGCGAGCTCCACGAGTATGGCTTCGTGAAAGGCGCGTATCTCATCCACCATTGCCGCAAGGCCGCTATCACCTCGCCGGTAGAGGGCAAGAACCTCTTCCAGAGCATTGGTGGTCTTGGCCATGGCCGAAATGACCACCACCATGTCCTGCTTGGGGTACAATTTCAAGATGCGGGCTACATTCTCCACCGCTGCGGCATCCTTGACGGATGCCCCTCCAAATTTGAAAACTTTCATCACAATACTATTACCGTCATTACCTAATGCCGCTTAGGGCCGCGCGTCCACATCCACGTAGGCATTGATCCAATGCGGATCCATTTCCGCTCCGTGTCGCTCGTAGAAGCGAATGGCGTCCACATTCCAATCCAAAACCTGCCAATACACACGGCGATAACCACGTGCGCGGGCCACAGTGATGACCTCTTCGAGAAGCAGGCTACCCACACCCCTGGAGCGTTCGCTCTCGGCCACGATGAGGTCTTCAAGGTGCAGGGCAGGACCCTTCCAGGTGCTGTACTTTACGTAAAAAAGTGCCGCGCCCACAAGCTGCTCATCCCGCTCAGCAACAATGATCTCCACATAGGGCTTGGGGCCAAAAGCATGCTCGCGCAAATCATCTGCACCCACGAGCACCTCATCAGCGGCCTTCTCGAAGTGGGCGAGGTCCTCAATCAAGGACATTACCGCAGGGCAATCACTTGCCACAGCGGGTCGTATGCGGAGTGCTGCTTTCATCCCGCAAAGGAAAGCATTTTGCGTATCTTACTGCCGCTTGGGCCATCTATTTGCAGCCATAGCTGGGAGGCATTTATTAAATTTCTCCATATTTGCAGACCTACTGTCCACACCATGAAAAGAGTCATAACCCTCAGCGAATTCATTGTAGAACGTCAGGCCGATTTTCCCTATGCCAAGGGAGAGCTGTCACGCCTGCTCAGTGCCATACGCCTTGCGGCAAAAGTGGTAAACCGCGAGGTGAATAAGGC
>SLDS01000109.1 GCA_007125175.1 Flavobacteriales bacterium | reverse complement strand
TCCCGAGAGCCTCAGGGTGAGAAGCAATTTGGCTACAATCAGCTGAATGAATTTGTCATGAAGCACTTTTTGCTGATTGTAAATGCCACCCCGATCGGCACTTATCCCAATGTGGAGCAGAAGCCACCGCTGCCTTACGCTTCTCTCGGTGCCATGCATACGCTATACGACCTTGTGTACAATCCTGAGGAGACTGCTTTTTTGCGGGAGGGCAAGGCAAGAGGGGCTCTCACCATCAATGGTGCCGACATGCTGCGCCTACAGGCTGAGCGGAGTTGGGAGCTGTGGATGCGCCACCACGAAGGCTGAGTTTTTTATCTCTATTGAATGCCCAGCAAAGGGCTGCATGCTTGAGCGGAATCATTCCTTGTCAAATTCGATGCGCACCACATCATTTTCGCGTAAGCCCAGCAGCCCGGATGCACCGCCGCCACTGCCTTCTACCCCTTTGTTGATGGCTATTTCGAGATATCCTGCAGAGGTGAAAGTGGCTACTTTTTCACCTTCCGGCACCTCCTGATAGGAGCGGCATATCTTGGTCAAATCGCGATCGCCCTTGCGCAGTACGATGCTAAATGGCTGATCCCCCACTTCGCGCTCGAAAAGCTCTCGGGTAATGTTTGTGATCACATTCCCGTATGTGTCCACGTAGATCACTGTGCCGCGGATATTATCATAGGCCACCACTGGCTTGATGCCCGGCCTCACCTTATAAGCTTCTTTGCGTTGGCCCAGTTCTTCGGGACTTTTGTTTTGGAGCAGGGCGGCGGCTATGGGGACGAATATGGCTTTGCTGGGAAAGACCATGTTTTCATCTCCTTTCATGCCAATGTCATACACTTCAGCATCGCCCGGCTCATCAAAGATCAGGGAAAAAAGCCCGTTGTCTGTGCCGATAAAGTAGTGTCCGCTTCGCTTGATGAGCACAAAGGGACTATCGCGGCTCCACTGCGTGTCGATACCGATGAGGTGAATGCTACCTTCGGGAAAATCCTTCCAAACATTGCGCAGCACAAAAGCCGCTCTTGCGATGTTGAAGGGCGGAATTTCATGGGTGATGTCGATAATATTGACCGTCGGCACCAGCCGCAAGATACTTGCTTTCAAGGCCGCTGCATAATAGTCTGTCGTGCCCAAATCGCTTGTGAGGGTGATTACAGACATTTTATACCAAATCGCTTGAAGGGATGGGAAACAATTGCGGGATTTTGCTTTATTTTGATTTGTCAAAATTAGCGATTTTATTCAGGCAAACAGCCTTTGCATATAAGCCATATTCGTATTGAGCGAGCGAATTATACCCATAGAAGAAGTTGACCCCAGAGAGCTCTTTGGCGTCAATAACAAAAAGTTTCAGTTTATCGCTAAGCAGTTTCCAAAGCTGAAAATCATAGCGCGGGGTGATATGCTCAAAGCCATCGGCGATGAGAAGGAGCTCGACCAGTTTGAGGACAAGGTAGCCCTCTTCATCCACCACTTGCGTAAATACAATCGACTTACAGAGAGCAATATCGAGCGATTGATCGGAGAGAATGGCGAGGAGCTCATACGCGACAATGGCGGAGATGCGGTGCTGGTACACGGCAACAGCGGGCTGCAGGTGAAGGCCCGCACAGTAAACCAGAGGCGCCTGGTAGAGGCCTGTGACCGCAAGGATATGGTATTTGCTGTGGGCCCGGCCGGAACCGGCAAAACCTATACAGCCGTAGCGCTGGCAGTGCGTGCATTGAAAAATAAGGAGGTAAGGCGCATCATTCTCACAAGGCCCGCTGTAGAGGCCGGCGAAAATCTGGGCTTCTTGCCCGGGGATCTCAAGGACAAGCTCGATCCATACTTGCAGCCGCTCTACGATGCCCTGCGCGATATGATTCCGCCCGAGCGCCTGCGTGATTTTGTGGAAACGGGTGTGATACAAATTGCTCCTCTGGCTTACATGCGCGGTCGCACCCTCGACAAGGCCTTTGTGATCCTCGACGAAGCGCAAAATGCCACCAAAGCGCAGATGAAGATGTTCCTCACCCGTATGGGGCAAACGGCCAAGTTTGTCATTACCGGTGATCTCACACAGATCGATTTGCCGAAAAGGCAAGAGAGCGGACTGAAGTTCAGTCTGCAAAAGCTCAAAGACATAGAGGAGATTGGCTTCGTGTATCTCAATGAGAAAGACGTGATACGCCACCGCCTTGTGAAAAGTATTATTCAGGCCTTCGAAAAGGGAAAAGAAGATGATGGAAACGGATAAGGCAAAAGAGGTTTTTGCGCGGCAGCTCAGCTACTACAGCGGCAAGGTGCGCGATGTGTACAGCCTGGAGAACGACATGCTCGTCATGCTCGCCAGCAATCGCATCTCGGCCTTTGATGCCATTCTGCCCCGGGAGATTCCCTATAAGGGCGCGATCCTGAATCAGATCGCGGCTCACTTTCTCGAGGCCTGTCGCGACATCTGCCCAAATTGGTTTTTGGCGGCTCCGGCCCCACAGGTGTCTGTGGGTTACCGCTGCGAGCCCTACCGTGTGGAAATGGTCATCAGGGCCTACCTGACAGGGCATGCCTGGCGTGTGTACCGGGAGGGTGGGCGCAGCCTCTGCGGCCTGAGCTTGCCCGAGGGCATGCGTGAGAATGATCCCTTTCCGGAGCCCATCATCACTCCGGCCACCAAGGCCGACGAAGGCCACGATGAGGACATTTCGCGCGAGGAGATCCTCCACCGTAAGCTTGTGCCTGAGGAGGCTTACGCAAAAATGGAAGCATACACACGTGCCCTCTTTGAGCGGGGCAGGGTGATGGCTGCCGATAAGGGCCTCATTCTGGTTGACACCAAATACGAGTTTGGAGACTTCAAGGGCGAGGTGATGCTTATGGATGAGGTGCACACGCCCGACTCTTCGCGCTACTTTTACGCGGAAGGCTATGAAGAGCGACAGCGCAAAGCTGAGCCCCAGCGCCAACTCAGCAAGGAGTTTGTTCGCGAATGGTTGATATCCAATAATTTTCAAGGCAAGGAGGGGCAAAGTATCCCCGAGATGAGCGATGCTTGGGTGGAGGAAATCAGCCAGCGCTATGTGGAGCTCTATGAGGGATTGACCGGCAAGGCCTTCGATCACGATGCAATGGGGCTGAGCATGGAGCGCGCCATCGACCGCACCAGGGAATACCTCTTCAGCTTGCGCTGAATATCCAAGAATTAATTTCGCATGGGTTTATGGCCCATCGAGCCCTTCACTCCGGAAGCAATTTCGGCTTTTAACCTGATTTCGATTCTAATTCGGTAATTCAGATGTCCATAAAATGAGATATGCAAGGCGCATTTTCAAAGCTTTAGCGGGCTAAAGTGCGAAAGTGCAACGCGGCAGATCTCATTTTATGGACAAGACATTGACCAGACATGGCTGTGAACCGGGTTTACTTGTGAGCATCTTGCTCTATTTGTCGACCCTGAACTCTTCATCCTACTGTTAAGTGGCATAATTACAGTCGGTCTGAATCCGAAGAAGAATCGAACTCAGGTTTTTAATGACTCACAATGAGCTTGCGACTGCCCACATAACTCTGGCAGGCCACACGTGCGATATAGAGACCTGGAGGAAGATCCTGAAGGCTCAGGGAGTATTCTGACGGGGCTCCATTTCCATTCAGTTTTTGCTGGCGGTATACACGTCCGTCAAGACCTGTCAACTGCAGCATGGCTTCCTCTCCTTCGGGAATAGAGGCCTGTAGCACAGCTGATTGATGGGCTGGATTGGGATAAATGCTGATTTGATGATCGAAATCATCACCCATAGGTGCCTGAGCGATGATTGCACTTGACTCCTGATTGAAACAAGCTGAGATCTCGATATTGTCGAGGTAGAAATTTTTACCGGGAGTGGGACTCATGGCTCTAATTCTGAACTGAATCTCTTGGGCTGGAGAGGCATCAATCGAGAAGATGGCCGTATTGATGTCCCCATTCTGGAAGTGTATGCCGTGCTGCCAACCGCTGAGCGGGCTGTAGCTTTCACCGCCATTCGTGCTGTAAGCCAACACAATGCGATCTTGGTTCGAATTGAGCCCTACCGCGCCGTATTGGAAACGGATACGCAAAGTGACGGGAATGTCGAAAGATACAGGCTCGCTCACGATGCTCGGTTGCGCACTACCACTTTGCATGAGTAGGGCCTTGTCTCCCAGAGACGTATTTTGCGCGCTCACATCTGCCGGAAGGCTAACCACCTCAGCCTGACCTGCTGCAGACCACAGGCCCAAGTCCTCTTCGAAATCGGCGGTGGACAAGCCTGTGAAGCCACCGCAAAAGCACTGGGGGCAGGGACTAAAGCCGCAGGAGCTATTGGGCTCGAATGTATTGATCACATTGTTGACACACTTGCCCTCAGGTGGAAATCCATCGATCACCACGAAGCCAAACTGGGGAATGATGATTGAGTCGGGAGTGAAGGTGCTCTCAGCGTGGAGTAGGTGGGCGCTTTCGAGGCCATTGTCGATATAGGTGAATAGCTCAGAAGGATTGGTGTATACACCCCTCGCTTGCAGCGGAGCGAATTCAAATCCCGGAATTTGTGAGACATCGAGCTTGAGAAATCGATTGCTCATGTTCACGATCAGGAGCTTTCGTGAAGTGTCGCTTTCAAAAGTCCATGCAAATGCTCCGGGCACAGGGAAATCTTCTTCCAAGCCATTGTAAGGATTGGGTTCCACATAGCGTGTGAAGGGTGCAAGGCTTTCGATGGCCGTGCTGTCCAGTGAGTTGGTGTCGTCGAGGGGCAAAGGCTCATCTGAGGCAGTGAGCAGCACCTGCCGCATGCGATCTGATTCGCGCAGCAATTCAGAGATGAGCAAAGCTGCCACCCCGCTGGCGCGAATGTAACCCGTTTTGTGAATGGCCGACACGGCCGGATAGCCGAATAGGGAGTGCATGCAGATATTGGTGACCGGCACATGAAAGTCGTAATTGAACCAGGGAGCACCTCTGTCTGTATTGAGGATGAAGATGCTGTTGAGCTGTGCCAGGTTTTGTATGCTGTGCAGCCAATGCGAGAGGTAGAAGAGGCTGCCCTGCTCCGGTATAGGCACGCCTGTTTGGATTTCGCACTGCTGCAGCCTGTTGTCTACGTTAAACTCGGTGAGCCAAATCTCAGTATCCTGATTTTCGAATACTTGAAAGCCCCTTGAATCGATGAGCCTCCGCGAGGAGTAGTTGTAGGTATTGATGAGCTCGGCGGGGTCTACATTGTCCGTAACACCTGCGCAGGTTTCGGGTGTGAGCAGTTCGTCGGCCACGGTTTGGGGGTAGTAGTGAATGGTAACAGCATCGTACTGTACCGCATTGCCCGGTCCCAGGCGATCGAGGAGAGGCTGGTTCCAAAATTCGCCCCGCATGCGCACCCTACCACCTGCTAAGCCTATCTTGCTATTGGGAAAGCGTTCCCGAATGATGGGAATCAGGGCTTCGCATACATCTGCATACAGCTCCACATCGGTAAAGCAGGTGTCGCATGGTGCAGGCATATCGAAGCAATCCATTCGTGGCAAATAGATGCCGTAGCGGCGCAAAAAGTTTTCATTTCCAAGCTCGAAGAGCACTTCTCCATCGTAAGATTCACAGTCGTCGCAATACACCTCGAGCAATTTCGACAGCTGCTTCAAAGTCCTTTGCGCTCCCTTTTGGGCTATTTTGTTGCGCTGCTGTGCTGGGCTCAAATCACCAAATTCGTAGGCCATCTGTGGGCTCCCGACATGGTAAATTGGATCGAAAATGCTGAGCACAAATATTTCTTGCACATCCATGCCCCGCTCATTGCGGTATTCTTGCACCGTTTCAAGAAAGGAAGACACCGTGGTGGTGGTACGCGACAAAACATCCTTAAAGCGCTCAGCGGTAAAATTTTCATTGGGAGCATCACAGCCAATGCCAATGGATTCGGGCACATCGATAAAGCTTCCCTCGCAAATCTCCACCGTTTGGAGCTGACCATTATCGCCCACTACCTGTACGACCTCATCATCCCAATACCAATAGTTGGCAGCGGTACCACCGGGAAAGCGCATGAGCTGAGGCTTGAGGCGGGCAATGCTTTCGCGAAAAGCGGGATTCCGCCAATCATCACTGATCAGTGAGGTGTCGGGTACAAGGCACGAATCTGCCTCAAACTTATTGACCACCCTGGAATTATAGCCAAATGGAAGACTCTCAATATAGCCGCCCCAATGCACCCCTCGCAGTTGTACCGGACTGCTTTGCGCCAAAACAGTGATGTTCGCAAGCATAGAGATGAGTGCAAGAAAAGCGGCAATTGAGAATGGTTTCATAAGCAAAAGGCGATT